>CATKEF010000046.1 GCA_949747905.1 uncultured Eubacteriales bacterium | reverse complement strand
TGGGAAGAATACTGTTATTTCCTTCAGGAAGGCTTCCGCTTTACTCGCGACGTACCTTCAATAGCAGCTCCTAAATCTTTGCAGCAGAACGGAGGCATTGCTCCCGTCAAGGGCGATATAGGCGAACCCGGAGGTTTCGGCGGTTTTGCGAGTTTGCGCGACCCCGATAAGAAGGGAACCAACCCCGCAACTTTCGTATGTAACGGTATAGTTGCCGCTACTTATAATGTAGAATTCATAGAGCGCCTCGGCGACCAAACGGGTGAAGAGGGCATTTGGGCAGGATATAACGGTATATACGGTCTGGGTGTAAATATTCACCGCGGAGCATATTGCGGACGTCAGTTCGAATATTATTCCGAAGACGGTTTTCTGACCGGTATCGCCGCGGGCTACGAAGCGGCGGGAGCGCATAAGCGCGGAATGTTCGTGCTTGCAAAACACGGTATACTCAACGACCAGGAAACGCACCGCGCGGGCGTAAACGTCTGGGCAAACGAACAGTCGATACGTGAAATTTACGGCAGAGCCATAGAGGTTGCCGTGGAAGTGGATACCGAACTTACTCCCAAGTCAGTACTCGGCATTATGACGGGTATGAACCGTATGGGCGCCAAATGGACGGGTGCGCAGGGTTTCTGTAATACGGTGCTCCGCGCAGAGTACGGAATGAGAGGCTACGTTGTTTCCGACTATAACTCGGGAAGACTTTACTGCAGCCCTCAGCAGGGCGTTCTTAACGGTAACGATTTGCCCGACGGTCAGCCTGCAAGCGATAAAAACCCGACCGATAAAGACGGCAACAGCTTGTATTTTACGAGTTATTCCGAAGGATACGGCGGCTTTGCCTGGGCTATGAGAGACGCAACAAAGAAAGTTCTTTATACAGTAGTAAACAGTAATACAATGAACGGTTTTACCGGCGATACAACCGTAACGAGTATTACGCCCGCCTGGGAAATCGCTGTTCCTGTTGTGACTAGAGTATTGCTTGCCGTGTTCATTTGGTGTGCGGTCGGATATGCTTTATCGTTTGTTGCAGACGCGGTTTTAAATTCCTTTTCTAAGGATAATTCCGATAAGGAGTAAAGGAGGAACGTAATGAAAAAGAAATTAAGAATGTTACTCAGTGCAATATGCGTTCTCAGTCTTGGCACGGCGGCTTTTACAACCGCCTGCGCCGGGGACGAAACTCCCGTACACAAGCATAGATGTGTAGACCGAGAAGCGATTGCGGCAACTTGTTCCTCGGACGGCAATATAGCATATCAGGAATGTCTCTATTGCGGCGATTACTTTGTCGATAATAAAAAGGTGGAGCACGAGGCGGTTGTCATCCCCTCCGACCCTACTTTGCATACGATGGAGCACAACGAAGCCAAGGAAGCGTCTTGTCTCATGGACGGAAACGTGGAATATTATCAGTGTACGGTTTGCAAAGATACTTTTGAGGACGCGGCGGGCGAGAAGCCTCTTGCCGACCCCGTAATTTACGGCAAACATGTGCTTAAAAAGATTAATGCTGGTGACGCGACGTGCTATATAAAAGAGCATACGGAACATTTCGTTTGCGAAGTTTGCCATCAGGTTGTTAAAGGCGAAGAAAATTCCGATGAAAATAAATCCTCTCTCAACGAGGTTTATTCCGGAAAAATGTCGGAGCACAACTTCGTCGACGGCGTGTGCGCAAACGCAGGTTGCGGCGCAAAACAGGTAACGCCTGAATTGAATACAAACGTAGTTTGCGACGCGTCGGCGGAAACCGTAACGGAAAAGGCTTTGGCTACTGTCGGCAGCTGGCATGCGTTAAAGGGCGAAGCAGACAATACATCCGTTAAGTCCGAAAACGGCGCGCTGAAAATTAACCTTGATTCCAATGCTGATAACGTAAGCTCGGTTCGTCTCGTAAACGTTCCGGCAAAAGAAGACGGTACGGCGTATGTAGGCGTATATAAGATGGAATTCGACCTGAAAGTAACAAAATATAATGAAGCCGACGCGGAAAAAACATTGAGAATAGGTTTCTCGCTTCGTTCAAAAGCGGGCACGGGCAAGGGCGATATTGTCGACTATTCCGCTACGTTGAGAAAAACCGCGGAAGCCGACACGCATCATATCGAGCTTTTCGTTGAAACGACCGAAGCGGGTCAGCTTCTGCAGATAGAGCTTGGAAACGTGGCTGCGGCAAATACGGACAAGGAAATAGAGATTTCCGGTATCGGCTATACTTTCTATCCCGAAGCCGCGCGTACTTTCGTAAACAGACTCGATGTAACTCTTCCCGAAGGTTTGCCCGAAGCTATTTATTACTCTCTTACCAGAATCAGCAGCGACAGCGAAGCGACCACGAAAGTTCCGCTCGGACAATGGAGATATTACCAGGGGTCGGGTAGCAGGAACAACGGCGGAAAAGCAGAAGGCAACGGTTTCTATAACGGATTGTCTATAACCTTCTCCGGTTACTTCGGTAAAGGCAGCGACGAAAGATTGTATCACCGTCCCAACGTTCCCGTAGGAAGCAAGATTACCGTTTCTTTTGACTTGTCTATGACGATGGACGGCGTAGTAAAGGTTAAGACCGCCGCTTCGCAGACTCATAATCTGAAAGCCGGCATAATACAGAAAGTCTCCATTTCCTATACGGTAACAAGCAGCAATTATATTAAGCTCGAGCTTGGCGTAAACGACGTCAGCGGCGCTAAATTCCCCGATAACGGCAGCGTAACGTTCGATATAAACAACGTCGTCTGCAAAGTCGAAGAGTTGGGCATAGTTCATACAATGGGTCCCAGAGTCGAGGCTAAGGCGGCAACCTGTACCGAAGCCGGCAACGCTGAATATTACTATTGTTCCGATTGCAAAAAATACTTTGCCGACGAAGCGGGTACTACTGATATAACGAACAGTTGGTCGATTCCCGCGCTCGGACACGCGATGACTCATTTCGACGCGGTTACGCAATCCACATGCTATCAGAAATCGCATCCCGAATACTATCATTGCGGTAATTGCAAGTTGTTTTATTCCGACGAAGAGGGCAATACCGAACTCGAAAATATCGAGTTCGGCGAAAAACTCCAACACAATTACGTTGACGGAGTTTGCTCAAACGCCGGTTGCGGTGCGAAAAAAGTAACGGACGTAGGTTTCAGTATTGCGGAAGGCGCAGTTGGTACAGTGGGGAATACGGTTAAAGACACCCTCATTAAAAACCCCGGAACGTGGGCAGTACAATACAGCGATAGGAATGCCGCTATAACGGTAAGCGAGGATAAAACCACGCTTACGGCGGATATTACAACGGGAAATGCGTTTATTCGTTTTATCCCCGCAACTGAAGGCAATGCATTTGTCGGCGCTTACAGAGTTTCGTTCGATTTTGTCGTAACCGGTACCGGTTCGGTCACGTATACCGTCGGTTATTCCGTTCAGAACATGAGCACTACGCTTGCGGGCGATACGGCGGCAAACGGTGAAATGTCCGTCGATTTCGAAGCCGGTAAAACTTATCGCTTTACCGCGTATATAGAAACTCTGAACGAGGGAGAATTCTTCCAGTTCACCGTCAGAAATATCACTCAAAAGTTTACGTTGTCCAATTTCGTTCTGGAATACGAGCCCGAAGCGGCAAAGACAAGTGCTTATGCGGTAGAACGCATAGCATTCGCTCAGACGGCGGAAAATCCGCCTGTCGAAAATAACGAAGCAATGCTTCCCGAAACTAAATTCGGTAAAGCGGCGTAATACACTCTTTTCTCCTAATTGCGGCGGAGTTTGTCTGCCGCGGCTGCCGAGGGATTTTCCCTCGGTAGTTTTTTTATATTCTCGCTCTAAAAGTATTTATTTCGCCGAAATTTTACAAAATTTTACGTGTGTTTTATAGTAATATTTTTAAAAAACCAAGGTGAACCGCTATGCAAGTTACCGGCACGATGAGAGGACGTGATTTATACATAAGCCTTTCGGGCGAAATGGACGAATGTTCCGCGCAGGACGCGCGGACAAAGTGCGACAAATTGATTGAAAACAATCTGAATGCGAGAAAAATAATTATAAATCTTTCCGAAGTGGCGTTTATGGATTCTACCGGTATAGGTTTTCTTATAGGAAGGTATAAAAAGGCAAATAAACTTTCAATACCGCTATATATTCATAAACCGAATTTCGCCGCAGATAAAATACTTAATTTAAGCGGAATATATTCTTTGATTCCGAAAGCAGAATAAAGGACAATCAACATGACAGAAAATTATCTTAAACTGCAATTTTATTCTCATCCCCGCAATCAGGCGTTTGCAAGGGACGCCGTGGCGGCATTTTGTCTTGAACTCGAACCCTCGCTTACCGCTCTTTCGGATATTAAAACCGCCGTATCCGAAGCAGTGACGAACTGTACCGTACACGCATACAGAGGGGCTACGGGAATTGTGACCGTGGAATGTATAATAGAAGACAAGTCTCTACATATAAAAGTGAGCGACGAAGGAAAGGGCATAGAAGACGTTGCGCAAGCCGTTCAGCCTTTTTATACTTCGTTGCCTTCCGACGAACGCTCGGGAATGGGATTCACGATAATGCAAACTTTTATGGACGAATTTAAAGTGGATTCCGAAAAAGGAAAGGGTACAGTCGTTTATATGACGAAAAGTTTTAAAGCGGAAGTGGAGAATGCTTGACGTCGAAGAGACGAATGCCTTGCTTCGAAAAGCGAAACAAGGCGACGCCGGGGCGAAAGAAAGGCTTCTGGTGGAAAACAACAATTTAATAAAGAGTATAGTGCGCAGATATCTTAACAAAGGCGTAGAGTACGACGACTTGTATCAGCTCGCCGGTATGGGACTTCTAAAAGCGATAAACGGTTTCGACGAAAGCTATAACGTGCGCTTTTCGACTTATGCCGTGCCAATGATAGCGGGCGAAATCAAGCGGTTTATGCGCGACGACGGAAGCATAAAGGTTTCTCGTGCGATTAAGAGCACGGCAAAACAGATAAACAAATTCGTCGAGAGTTATTCTGCGGAACACGGCGCTCAGCCAACTGTAAAAATTATCTCCGAGGAATTCGGAATGCCGGAGAGCGAGGTTGTGTTCACTATGGGTTCGTCGCGTATGCCCGTTTCCATATACAGTCAGGGCGATTATAAAGACGAAAAGGGGCAGGAGCTACTCGATAAACTGCCGGTTGAAGATAAGCAGGAGGACATAATAGAGTCTTTACAGCTCAAAACCGCGATAGAGGGACTTCCCGAGCGCGACAGAAAAGTTATTATTCTGAGGTATTTCAGGGATATGACGCAGAGCGAGGTGGCGACTATGCTCGGCGTATCGCAGGTTCAGGTTTCGCGAATAGAAAACAGGATAATGGAAAATTTCAGAAGGTCTTTGAGCGGTTGAGGCGGTTTTTACCGCCTTTTTTATTTTTTAATAAAATATCGTAGCCAAACACAATTACTTATGCTATAATATTTAGGTAAACGGCATTGCAGACAATGCAAAACTTCTCGCCGATATTTGACGGAGGTTATCTATGTTGAATGAGAAAAACGTAGGTCTCGGAAAAGTGCGTTCGAGCATACGTGAACTTTTCGAATACGGGAAAAAGCGCAAAGCGGAAATAGGTGAGGATAAGGTATTCGATTTTTCCATAGGCAATCCCAGCGTTCCTGCGCCTTCGCGGGTCGCGGATGCAATCAGGGAAATAGTCGATACTACCGACCCAGTGCTTTTGCACGGTTATACTTCGGCGCAGGGCGACTATTCGGTACGCAAAACGCTTGCCGATTACATAAACAACCGATTTGCAACGACGCTTACGGCGGACTGTCTGTATTTAACGTGCGGCGCCGCGGCTTCTCTTACCATCACGCTGAACGCTCTTCTGAATGAAGGCGACGAAGTGATAACTTTTGCTCCTTATTTTCCGGAATATAAAGTATTCACCGAGCATGCTCGCGGGAAACTTATTGCGCTCGATTGCGAGGACGGCACCTTTCAGATTGATTTCAAAAAACTGGAAAGCGCCCTTTCCCCAAAAACTAAAGCGGTGCTCATAAACAGTCCCAATAACCCGAGCGGCGTGGTTTACGGCAAAAGAACAATCGAAAAACTCGCCGATATGCTTTCAGCATATTCCGAAAAAACAGGTACGCCGATTTACCTTATTTCGGACGAGCCGTACCGCGAGCTTGTTTATGACGATGCGTTGGAAGTACCATACATAATGAATTACTACAAGCGCAGTCTGGTCTGTTATTCTTATTCGAAAAGCCTTTCTCTTCCAGGGGAAAGAATAGGTTATATTGCGGTAAACAATAATATGGAAGAGTTTGCCGACGTGTACGCAGGCGTATGCGGTGCGGGCAGGGCGCTCGGCTTTGTCTGCGCTCCCAATCTTTTTCAGCAGCTTATCAAAAAATTATATAATGTAACTTCGGATATATCGGTATACAAACGAAATCGCGACAGATTTTATTCGGCGCTCACCGAATACGGTTATAAAGTGGTAAAGCCCGACGGAGCATTCTATATGTTCGTAAAGTCTCCCGAAGAAGACGCGAGGGCTTTTGCGGAACGTGCGAAAAAATACGAGCTGCTTATAGTCGCGGGAGACGATTTTGGTTGTAACGGATATGTGCGTATATCTTATTGCGTCGCGCCCGAAATGCTTGAAAGAGCTCTACCCGCGTTCAAAGCCTTGGCGGAGAGTTATAAAATCTGATATATTCATTTGCTTTTTTACTATGGATATGATATAATCAAACTATACGGAGGACAAAGTCATGTTAAATAAAAAAATAGCGGAACTTATAAACGAACAGATAAACAAAGAGTTGTATTCGGGATATCTTTATCTCGATTTTGCGAATTATTATGCCGACGAGGGGCTTGACGGTTTTGCTCACTGGTATGAAATTCAGGCGCAGGAAGAGCGCGACCACGCATTGATGATGAGAAGATATCTTATCAATAACGGCGTAAGGGTTACGTTCGGCGAAATTGCGAAGCCGGATAAAATCTTCAAAGACCATTCGGCGCCGTTGGAGGCGGGATACGCGCACGAGCAGTTTGTAACTTCTCTTATAAACAATATTTATGCCGAGGCGGCTGCCGTTCACGATTATAAGACAATGCAGTTCCTCGACTGGTTCATAAAGGAACAGGGCGAAGAGGAAACGAATGCCGAAGGGCTTTTAAAGAAAATGCAGCTTTTCGGTCACGATGCAAAGGGGCTTTACGCGCTCAACCAGGAGCTTGCCGCAAGAGTTTACGCTCCGTCGGCTACCGGTCCCGCAATGTAATTTATGAGGTTGTTTTTGTGGCGCGGAACGGTAAGTTCCGCGCCGTTTAATAATAAAAATTTTGCCGTCGGATATGCATTTTTACGTGCGGTTATGATTTAACTTGACTTAAAGCCGTCGTTGAATTAAAATAAAACGGATGATTATTTTAGGGCTTGACCCGGGACTTGCCACTATGGGCTTCGGGGTTGTGGAAAAACTTAAAAACGACAGCACTGTCGCTCTCGATTACGGCGTGGTGCAGACCCCGAAATCGGAAAGTCTTCCCGTTCGTCTCGCAATGCTCGAAGAGGGCATAAATAAAATACTTTTAAAATACAAGCCCGATGAAATCGCCGTGGAAGAACTGTTTTTTTCAAAGAACATTACGACGGGTATACCGGTGGCGCACGCCCGTGGCGTTATGCTGTTAACCTGCATTAAATACTGCGGTAAATTATACGAATATACGCCTAATCAGATAAAACAGTCGCTTACGGGGTACGGCAAAGCAGATAAAATTCAAATGATGCATGTCGTAACTTCTTTGCTGCGGCTGGATAAAATTCCTCGTCCGGACGATGCTGCCGACGCTTTGGCGGTTGCTTTATGTCACGCGCATACGTCGAGGTTCGGACTTATGTTCGGTATAAAATAGAATCAAGGATAATTTTATGATTGGTTATTTGAAAGGGAAAGTTCTGTCTCTTACGCCGGAAACGGCGCTTATACTTACGGACTCGGGCGTAGGTTTCGAAGTTCTCGTTTCGGGTTCGGCGTTCGACGGGCTTGCGGTCAATAAAGAGTGCGGGCTATATACTTATATGCAGGTCAGGGAGGACGGGGTTTCTCTGTTCGGTTTTACTTCTGCGGAAGAAAAAGAAATGTATCTCAGGTTAATATCGGTGTCGGGCGTTGGTCCCAAACTCGGTATATCCGTTCTGTCGTGTATGAGCGCGGGCGAGGTTGCCGCGGCTATAGCAACGTCCGATATCAAAAGACTTTCTTCTGTTAAAGGACTCGGAAAAAAGACGGCGGAAAGGCTTGTTTTGGAGCTGAGGGAAAAAGTTTCTTTAAAGCAGAGCGGGGAAAATATTGTTCCCGCGGTGCAGGTCAGGACGTCCGAAGGCGACGAGGATGCGGTGGTTGCATTGATGACTTTGGGCTTTTCTAGGTCGGAAAGCGTCAAAGCAATAGCGCGCGCACACGAGCAGGGCGCAGTCTTGCTTGAGGATGTAATAAGACTTGCGCTCAAGGGTATGTGAATCGACTTGAAGGTTTAAATATGTTTTTTGAAGACGAAGAGGAATACTGCGCGGAAGACGACAGACTTGTGAAAAGTACCAAAGGCGGTTACGATACGGAAGAAAACGTATTGCGACCCAGGACGCTTGACGCATATGTCGGACAAGCAAAGGTTAAGGACAATTTAAAGGTGTTTATGAACGCCGCCAAAGCGAGAGGAGAAGTTCTGGAGCACGTTTTGTTGTACGGCGCACCCGGTCTCGGTAAAACCACGCTTGCACATATTATCGCAAGCGAAATGGGCGGACAGTTAAAAATTACTTCCGCTCCCGCGATAGAGCGCAGCGGAGATTTGGCGGCTATTTTAACCAATCTCAACGACGGTGACGTTTTGTTCATAGACGAGGTGCACCGCCTCAATCACAGCGTGGAAGAAATTCTTTATTCCGCAATGGAGGATTACGCTCTCGACATAATCGTGGGTAAGGGTCCCAGTGCGAGGAATATCCGTTTTTCGCTCAAAAAATTTACTTTGATAGGAGCAACAACGCGCGCGGGAATGATTGCCAATCCTCTTCGCGACAGATTCGGTATAATCTGCCGCCTGGAAATGTACACTCCCGCGGAGCTCAAAGAAATAGTTTCAAGGAGCGCGCGCACTCTCGGCATAGAAATCGACGACGGCGCCGCCGAAGAAATTTCAAGGCGTTCGCGCGGCACTCCGAGAATAGCGAACAGACTTTTAAAACGCGTACGCGATTTCTCCACCGTCAACGACAGTCCTTCTGTTACGCTCGAAGACGCGAAGTTCGCGCTTTCCAAACTGGAAATAGACGAACTCGGTCTTGACGAAATAGACAGAGCGTTACTGCGCGCCATGATTGAAAAATTCGACGGCAGACCCGTGGGGCTCGAAACGCTCGCGGCGACGATAAACGAGGACGCGGGGACGATAGAGGACGTTTACGAGCCGTATCTTCTGCAACTCGGTTTTATTTCGAGAACTCCGCGCGGCAGAATGATTCTGCGCGGCGGATACGAACACCTGGGATACACAATGACAAAAAAACAGCGCGAGCAACTCAGTTTGTTCGATAAGTCCGAAGATTGAACGCCTATGCAATACAAGAAAAGCGATTTTTATTATAATTTGCCCGAAGGACTTATCGCGCAAACGCCAGCGGAGCCGCGCGACAGTTCGCGTTTGTTGGTCTATGACCGTGCGACGGGAACAACGGAACATCTGATTTTCAGGGATATTGCGGAAAAACTCAAAGACGGCGACGTTCTTGTCGTCAACAATACAAAGGTTTTGCCTGCGCGGTTGTTTGCGCATACGGAAAACGGCGGAGCGGTCGAAGTTCTTCTGCTTAAAAGAATTGACAGGGATTGTTGGGAAGTGCTTGTCAGGCCGGGAAGAAAATGTTTGCCCGAAAAAAGACTGGTAATTTCCGACGAACTTTCTCTTACGGTCAAAGGCGTTACCGAAACGGGAGAGCGCATAGTTGAATTTCATTACGACGGAGTATTCGAAGAAATTCTGGAAAAACTGGGTTCGATGCCGTTGCCTCCGTACATCAGGACAAAGCTGCAAGACAAGCAACGCTATCAGACCGTTTACGCTAAGTTTGACGGTTCGGCTGCGGCGCCCACGGCGGGACTGCATTTTACCCCCGCGCTTCTGGAAAAAATAAGGGCAAAGGGAGTACGTATAGCCGAAGTTTTACTGCACGTCGGTCTCGGAACTTTTCGCCCCGTAAAGGAAGACGTTATAACCGACCATAAAATGCATTCGGAATACTACGAGATAAGCGCCGAAGCGGCTGAAATAATCAATTCGGCGAAGCGCGAGGGGCGCAGGGTAATTGCTGTCGGGACGACTTCCGTAAGAACGCTCGAAAGCGTTGCCGACGAAAACGGATTTGTAAAGGAATGTAAAGGGAATACCGAAATTTTCATTTATCCGCCGTATAAATTCAAATGCGTGGATTCGCTTGTGACCAATTTTCATTTGCCGGAAAGTACGCTTATTATGCTTGTAGCGGCTCTTACGGGAAGGGAAGAGATACTGTCTCTTTATAATCTTGCGGTGGAGGAAAAGTATCGTTTTTTCTCGTTCGGCGACGCAATGATGGTCTTATAATCTTCGGAATACGGCGTTGCGCTGCGGCAACCCTCAGTCATTTACGCCCGGTAAACTCTTTCGGTAAAAAATCAAATCAAAATTATTATGTCAAAAATTTTTTCATACGAATTACAACATATCGATAAATATACCGGCGCACGCGCTGGTGTCTTTCACACTCCGCACGGAGATATTTTAACGCCCGTTTATATGCCTGTCGGAACGCAGGCGACCGTAAAGGGCGTCTATCCGCGAGATTTAAAAGATGCGGGGTCGCAGATAATACTTGCCAATACTTATCATCTGTATTTGCGTCCGGGCGACGAGCTTGTGAAAAAAGCAGGCGGACTTCACGAGTTTATGAACTGGGACAGACCCATTTTGACGGACAGCGGAGGTTTTCAGGTTTTTTCTTTGACGAAACTGAATAAAATTCGTGAAGAAGGGGTATATTTCAATTCGCATATAGACGGGTCGAAACACCTGTTTACGCCCGAAAAGGTTATTTCGATAGAAGAAAATCTCGGCGCGGATATCATAATGCAACTTGACCAGTGCAGCGAGTATGGTTATACGCATGCGCAGGCGGAAAGAGCGCTTGACCTTACGAGTAATTGGCTGTACCGCTGTCTCGACGCAAAAACACGCGACGACCAGGCGCTTTTTCCTATAATTCAGGGCAATATGTACGATGATTTGAGGTTGGAAAGCCTTAAAAGAGCTAAACCTTACGCAACGGACGGTATAGCCGTCGGCGGGCTTTCGGTGGGGGAACCCAAGCAGAGAATGTACGAAATACTCGATTTACTGAAACCCGAACTCCCCGACGAGGTTCCCCGTTATCTTATGGGGGTTGGCAGTCCTGACTGTCTGATTGAGGGTGTAAAGCGCGGAATCGATATGTTCGACTGCGTACTTGCTACGAGGATTGCCAGAAACGGTACCGCTTTTACTTCCGAAGGCAAAAAAGTAGTACGTAACGCGGTATATGCGGAAGATTTTAACTCTCTTGACAGTGATTGCGGTTGTTATTGCTGTAAAAACTACACGAAAGCATATTTGAGACATCTTATAAACGTAAACGAGATGCTTGCCTCAATGCTTCTCAGTCAGCATAATATAACCTTCCTGCACAAGTTGATGAGCGGTATGCGCGAAGCGATTTTTGCCGACAGTCTGAATGATTTTGCAAAAGAATTTTACGATAAATACGGCGATATGTGAAAGTTTGATGCAAAATCGGACAAACTTCTAAAAAACGCTTGCAAATTTTTCCTTAAAATATTATAGTTGAATAGTAATTAAAAGTTAACGGAGTATAAATATGTTCAAAACATTGCTTGCCGAAAGCGGCGACATGACACAAACGATAATTATGTGGGTTATTCTGGCGGTTCTTGTAGTTGCCATTATAGTATTCTATTTTTTAAGCTCCAAAAAGCGCAAAAAGCAGGAAAAGGACGCTCAGGACCTTATCAATGCGGTTAAGCCAGGTAACAAAGTTAAAACAATCGGGGGTATCTGCGGTATTGTGGTCGAAGTTGACGACGAAGAGAATACTTTCGTTCTTGAAACGGGTACCGAACGTTCCGGCAAAAGCTATGTGAAATTTGACAGACAGGCTATTTATCAGACCGACGCGGTTGTAGAGGAAAAGCCCGAACAGGTCAATGAAGAAAAGTCCGAGGAGACGGTTGAAACTGTTGAACCCGTTGCCCCCGTCGAAGAACCGTCGGCAGAAGTTACGGAAGTTGCGGCTGAACCCGAGACCAAGACCGAAGAGGCAAAACCCAAGACAAAAAAACATTAAATCGATAATAATCGCGTAAACCTCCGCATAGATTAAAGCGGAGGTTTATTTTTATGCGCACTCACGTTATGCAGGTATTGAAAGCGGTTCTTGCCGCGGTTTTGATTTCACTCGTGTTCGTTCTCGTTTTTACTGTAATCATTCAATTGTTCTGTCTTCCTCTTACGGTTGTGAAGCCGGTAAATCAGGTATTTAAAATAGTGTCGGTCGCGGCGGGCGGACTTATATTCATACGCGGCGATAAGGGACTTATTAAAGGTATCATTTACGGAATAGCGGCGGTTCTGATTACATATCTTCTGTACGGACTTATTTCGTTGTCGCTGTCGATAAGTTGGAAGTTTATCTTTGAAATTCTTCTGGGAGCCGTAGCCGGCGGGATAAGCGGCATTATTGCCGTCAATATAAAAAAGAACGCTTAAAACGCTTGCAATTTTCCTTTGTATATTCTATAATTAAAAGGAAAAAAAGGAATGCAAGGAGAAGTTTTTATATGTTCAAAACTGTTGCTAAACCTCAGGAAAAAAAGGTGACCGGTTGCGGTGAATGCAGAAGTACCTGCCAGTCGGCTTGCAAAACGAGCTGTACTGTAGGCAATCAGAGTTGCGAAAGAATCACGAGAGAACAGAACCCCGAAAAGATTAAGTAAAATTTGTCAAATTCAGTTAAGGAGCAGAGTTCTGCTCCTTTAATTTCGTTAAAATGGTTCATATTTTCAATTACAAAAATAAATATTATTGCTATGATTCCGGAAGCGGCAGTCTGCACGAGTGTGACGAACAGACCGCTCTGTACGTCAAAGCGAAATACGAAACGCACGGCGAATTGCCTCGACTTTCCTCGGAAAAAATAGAGGAAATAGAACGCGGCATATCTTCGCTTAAAGAAGAAGGACTTTTTCTCAAAGAAGAAGTAAGCGTTCCGCCTTTGAAATCGGGAGAAATCAAGGCTTTGTGTCTGCATATTTGCCATGATTGCAATCTTCGGTGCCGCTATTGCTTTGCCGATGAGGGCGCATATCATTCCGTGCGCGAGTTTATGAGCGAGGACACGGCGAAAAGGGCGATTGATTTTCTGATTGCGAACAGCGGTGCGAGAAAAGTTCTCGAAGTCGATTTTTTCGGCGGAGAACCGCTAATGTGTCTCGAAACCATAAAAAACGTAGTTGCTTATGCGCGCGGAGAGGGCGAAAAGGCGGGTAAGAAATTCCTTTTTACCACAACGACCAACGCTCTTTTGCTCGACGACGACGCAATCGACTTTTTCAACCGTGAGATGGAGAACGTTGTTTTAAGTCTGGACGGAAGAAAGGAAGTTCACGACGCAATTCGTAAAACTAAAAACGGCAAAGGCAGTTTCGATTACGTAATAGAAAACGTAAAAAAGTTCGTCCGTTCGCGCGGGGATAAAAGTTATTACGTCCGCGGCACGTTCACTGCAAAAAATCTCGATTTTTCAAAAGACGTTATTTTCCTTGCGGAAAACGGCTTCGACAGCATCTCCATGGAGCCTGTCGTTACGGATATAGACGACCTTGCGATAAAGGAAGAACATCTTCCCGCGGTCCTTGACGAGTATGAAAATCTCTGCGAAGAATATCTCGGAAAGTACGACAAGGGCGAGGGGTTCAATTTCTTTCATTTCAACATCGACCTCGAAGGAGGAGTGTGTCTCAGGAAAAAGGTTTCCGCTTGCGGCGCAGGCAACGAATATTTTTCGGTTGTGCCGAACGGAGATATTTATCCTTGTCATCAGTTTGCCGGCGATAAAGATTTTTATATGGGCAATGTGTTTGAAGGCATATCCGGTGAAAGCATAAGGGAAAAGTTTGCTTCTTCGTCGCTTTTTACAAGGGAAGAGTGCGGTGATTGTTTTGCAAAATTTATTTGCAGCGGCGGTTGCGCGGCTAATAATTATCATTACAGGGGAGACATAAACAAACCTTACAAAATCACCTGCGAAATGATGAAAAAACGTATAGAATGCGGAATGCACGTTCTTGCGCACAAAAAAGAAAGTAAAAATTTTTGAATTTTTTTAACTTAATGCTGAAAAATGTTTTCAGCCGTCGATAATTAATTGACGGCTTGAAATTTATTTTATATAATTAAATGGTTAAATCTATGGCGCGGCTTTAAAAATACCGCGCAAAGTCAGGAGTTATAATGGGCAAAGTAAAATCGGCGGTAATAACCTCGCTAATAGTAGCTGCGGTTTTGGTTTTAACGCTGTTTGCTACAATTTCTTTTCCGACGAGTAACGTCAAAAGATATAATTCTTTTATAAGCACCATTGTTATGGGCAGCGAACTTACGGGCGATTCGTACGCCGTACTTTATCCTGCCGGGGTAATTTCCTCTTCGGACTATAACGTGGTTGTCGGCGACAGTGAAAACATCGAAGAAAAGAATGAGTACGAAGGAAAGTATACCCCGTGCGGCGGTGTGTACGTTGAAAACGAAAAACTCGAGGACAAGGACGCGTTCAAAGCGAGCGTTCTCAAAGATGCGGAAATTATATCCGCAAGATTTGCGGACAAGGGCTATTCGGGATATTCCGTAACGGTTGTGGATGATTATTCCATAAAGGTAACCGTTCCCTCCAATATGTCGTACGCAGCTTTGAAGGAATACGATGTATCCGCCCGCTCTGCGGCGCTTACGGAAATCGGACATGCCGTACAGTATCTTACGCTTGAAGGCGAGATGAGTCTGAGAGACTCCGAGACTGCAACCACTTCGATGCTCGGCGTAAACGAAGATTTCTCGTCTTATTTCAGAAAAATATCCATGTATTCCATGGCGGGAAGTCATGCAGTGAAGTTCGACCTTACCGACGAGGGCTTCGATAAGCTCAACAAAATCGTATCCGCAGGGTCGGAGGGCAGCAATGCATACATTTTTGTTGGCGAGACTACTTTGGGTATGCAGATAGCGCTCGGTACGCCGCTTACGGAAAAGAGTATGTTTTACCAGCTCGACAGGGCTTACGCGCAGGACTTTTCAATTCTTCTGAGTTCCGTTCACTCTGGCAACGTGCTTGAAAACAAGTATAACGACGCCAAGTCCAGTACGGAAATGAAACTCATTTCGGTTACGCCCGTATTCGGAGAATATGCGGCGGTATATCTCGGCGTGGTCGTTTTGCTTGCGATAATAGCATCTGTTGTTGCGTCGGTTCTGAAATATAAAAAACTCGGGCTTATAAATGCGCTTACTGTGGTTATTTATTCGCTCGCGATGGTATGCGCGCTGAATATTATAGGAATTCAGCTTACGCTTGCGGGCGCGTTCATCGCTTTGGCTGGACTGGCTCTGATTACTTTTACCAATTTCTACGTATTTGAAGCTATAAGAAAAGAAACTTTTACAGGCAGAACTTTCCAGGCGTCGGTAAAAGACGGATATAAAAAGACACTTATGTCAGTGCTCGATTTGCACATAGTTCTCGTGGTAATAGCGGCGATGCTTGCGCTTATCGGTTTCGGCGAACTGGCGGCTTGCGGACTTATATTCTTTATCGCGGTTATCGCTTCGTATACGTTATACTGGTTTACGAGATTTATGTGGTTCGTAACCGTCTCGCCCGTAAAGGACAAGTTCGGTTTCTGCGGTTATACAAGGGAGGTTTACGGCGATGAAGACTAATTTCGGTTTTTCCTCCAAAATGCATTTGTTTATAATCGTTTCGTCTTTGGTTATAGCAATCGGTCTGGCGGTGGGCATCATCTGCCAGTTCGTTGCGGGCGGCTTCTTCAATTACGGCGCCGACTGGGCGGATTATAAGGAAGTTACGATAACGTACGAGTATGTCGAGTACGGTTCGAAAGACAAAGTTGTCGAAATCTGCGACGAGGCGTTTGCGGCCGCAGGCGTAAAGAGCTTTGCGAAGAATATTCACGGTTCGACAAATACCGGCGGTGAAATTACTTACAGATTTACGTTATCGACGAAAATCGAAGAGCTCAGAGAAGCAGTTACCGCTATAAACAATGCCATAAAAGCCGGTATCGAAGACGGAACTCTCGTTCTCAGCAATGGCGCTGCTTACGTAGGCAATACCATTAAGGGAGGCAGTACGGCGCTGACGCGTATGTCTATTGCTCTTGCGGTAGTAATTGTTTTCCATTTCGTATATTTTGCGCTTCGTTATAAACTGTCTATGGCAATAGCGGCAGTTATTGCCGACGTTCATAATCTTGCGCTTTTCGTAGCTCTGCTTGCAATTACGCGCGTTCCGCTCGGTTCCACTATGTTTGCTTTCGCTGCGATTACCGTTGTGGTTACAGTGCTTTGTACGTGCTTTGCATTTGACAGAGTGCGTAAGAATCTCAAAGATGATTCAATAAATAAACTTTCGATAAACGAACAGGTTGATGCAGGAGCAAACCAGAACTTTATGGTGAATATTCTCGTTCCCGCTTGTCTTGCCGGTGCGGCAGTGCTTATGTTTGCGTTGCTGTCAATAAGCTCGCTGTCTCCGCTTGCGGTCATTTCTCCTGTAATGTGTGCATTGGTCGGGTTTGTCGCTTGCGCTTACGGCAATACGTTCTTTACTCCTGCCGTTTATTGCGGCATACGAAGCCTTGAAGATAAAATGACGACTGCGCAGAAAGCTCCGTCCAAAGACAGCCAAGGTAAATAAAAAACTTTTAAGGCGGGTTTCACCCGCCTTTTTATCTATTAATGAAAAGAATCGTAAAGGAATTCGAGTTTTCCGAAGAACAACTTAAAGAAGTATCGCGACTGGCTGAAGAATGCGGACTTTGCAATGAAACCGTAGAAATACTTTACGGCAGAGGCGTAAGGGACAGAGAAAGTATCTTTTCTTTTATGCATCCGTCTAAACAGCATTTTATATCGCCGTTTAAAATGCAGGGTATGCGCGAAGCCGTGCAGTTAATTACCCGCGCCCGCGACGAGGGGTGGTCCGTAGTGGTCTACGGCGACTATGACGCGGACGGGATATGCGCAGCTACGATTATGCGCAATGCGCTGACGGAGTTCGGCATCGAACCATACGTATGCGTACCGGAAAGACGCAATGGTTACGGTCTGTCGGCGGCGCTTATCGACGAGATTTTCGACGAGTATTTTCCCCAGTTGTTTATAACAGTCGACTGCGGCATTTCTTGTGCGGAAGAGGTTGAATATATAAAGGAAATGGGTGCGGAAGTAATCGTAACCGACCACCACGAACTTCCCGAAACCATTCCGGACTGTATATGCGTTAATCCGAAATTCCGTGACGATTATATTTACGATAATCTTTGCGGTGCGGGCGTGGCGTTTAAACTTGCATGCGCTCTGAACGGTGAAAAAGCTTATGATTTGCTTGATTTTGCGGCTATCGCGACGGTTGCAGACAGCGTGCCGCTGACGGGCGAAAACCGCGATATTGTATACGAGGGTTTGAAACTAATCAATTCCAGGCCTTCCAAGTGTTATGCGCAGTTTCTCGGTAAGCAGGACGCCGTAACTTCACAGACTCTCGCGTTCACGATTGCGCCGAAAATAAATGCGGCGGGAAGAATGGGGGATGCAAAAGCCGCCCTTGCGCTGTTTGGCGAAACGGATGAGACGAATATTTTCAACTTGTCCGCGAAACTTACGGAATATAATCTTATGCGCCAGAAATATTGCGACGAGCTCTATGCAAGCGCAAAACAGGCGCTCTCCGATAGCGGTTCTGTCGGTAATGTAATAATGCTATGCAATGAGGGATGGAACGCGGGCTTCGTGGGAATTGTGGCTGCGAGACTGACAGAAGAGTATTCGCGTCCCGCGATTTTATTCGTCAAAAACGGAAATATGATGAAGGGGTCCGCACGTTCTGTCGAAAACGTAAACATATTCGAGGCTTTGCGCGCTTGCAACGAATACATCGAGGAGTTTGGTGGACATTCTCAGGCTGCGGGCGTCAATGTTAAGGAAGAGAATTTCGCAAAATTGCACGAGGCGCTTGAAAAGTATATTTCGGAGAATTATTCCACAGAAGATTTTATTCCTTCAGTCTTTATAAACGGCAAGCTTAACGGAACATATTCCGCGCGCTTTGCAAAAGAACTGGAGATGCTCGAGCCATACGGCGTCGGCAATCGCCGTCCGCTGTTTGAAGTGGAGGAGAGGGCGGTCGAAACCCGTCTCGTCAAGGCACAATCTCAGCATATTGCCGTAAAAAGCAAAAAAATTGACCTTATGTATTTCGGCGGAAGCAAATTTTCGGGACTGATTGAAAGCTCCGCGCCAAAGAAATTTATTTTCGAATACAATGTATCGACTTTTCGCGGACGCGAATATATAAAAGGCTTTATACGTGATATGATATATTCGCCCGAAGCGGCCGATTATGCGACGGAAGAAATAGCTATGAATGCTATAAATACTCTGGCGCTGCCGTCCGTAGATTGTAAGTTGAAATATATAACAAAGGAAGATATTGAGCGCGAGCTGGCTGAATGCAATGCATTCGGTACGTTATTCGTCGCATGGGAAAGGGAGAGCGTTTCAAAATACGCAGGTGCGGCAAAACTAGATTGCGATTTGTTTATACCGACTGCGAAAAATTTTGCAACGGTGGTACTCGTTTCGCCGTTTAAAGAAGCTGATTTAAGCGGCTATAAACGCATAATCTTTCTTGATAATCCTGTCGGAGTCAGGTTGCCTGCGCTTGCGGGGAGAACCGTGGAAGTTTGCGCGGAAATTCCCCGCCCGGAATTCGTAAAAAATCTCACGGCGTCGCGCGAGGAATTGTTGCGCGTGTTTTCGGCGATAATCCACAACGAACCCTTTTTGGAGGGAGCGGACGCTTCGGAAGTAGCAAAAAAACAGAGATTGGGCATTGAGAAACTGCAGTTTATATTTGCATTGAAAGTTTTCGAACAGCTTTCGCTTGTTTCGTTTTCGGACGGAAGATTAAAAGTGAAACGCGGAGTTAAGACCGATTTGACCAATTCGGAGATTTTCAATGCGGTAAGAGAGTTTAAGGCGGAGTAAAATATGGAGCTTATAGAAAAAATTCATAATAATTATTCTGCCGAGGACAGAGAGCTGTTATTGTCCGCATATACTTATGCGGAGGAAATGCATAGCGGGCAGAAGAGGGCGTCGGGCGAACCGTATTTTACCCATCCTTGCGCCGTAGCTGAAATTCTTGTGGATTTGGGTTTGGATACTCCGACCGTTGCTGCGGCTTTTCTACATGACGTCGTAGAAGATACTCCCGCTACCGAAGATGATATTAAACAGAAATTCGGTAAGGAAATAATGACCCTTGTCGACGGGGTTACTAAACTCGATAAAATTCATTTTCAGACGCATGAGGAAGAGGATGCGGAAAATTTCAGAAAAATATTCGTTGCAATGGCTAACGACGTGCGGGTAATAATTATCAAGCTTGCCGACAGATTGCATAATATGCGTTCTTTGAACTATCTCTCAAACGAAAGACAACAGAGAATAGCAAAAGAGACTTTGGAAGTTTTTACGCCTCTTGCCGGCAGACTCGGTATCTCTCAAATTAAGTGCGAACTGGAAGATTTATGTCTCAAATATCTTGACCCCGAATCGTACGAATATCTTGTAACGAATATTCATCAGGAGCTTAACGACAGAAAGAATTTTGTGGATTTTGTCGTCGAACAAATTAAACTTATTCTTGAAGAAAGCGGAATAAACGGCGAAGTTTTCGGCAGACCAAAACATTTTTATTCCATTTATCGTAAGATGAAAGTTCAGGGCAAGACTCTCGACCAGATTTACGACTTGACCGCCGTACGCGTAATTGTGGGTACTACCGAAGAATGCTACGAAATTCTCGGAAAAATTCATAAGCAGTGGAAGCCTGTTCCGGGCAGAATAAAAGATTATATCGCTATGCCCAAGCGTAATATGTATCAGTCGTTGCATACGACCGTCGTAACCAATTTCGGACAGTTCTTCGAAATTCAGATACGTACGGCGGAAATGCATAAAATGGCTGAATACGGTATCGCCGCGCACTGGAGATACAAAGAGAACAAGTCCAACGAAAATAACTTCGACGCGCGTTTATCCTGGATACGCGACGTAATGGACTGGCAAGGCAGTTTAAATGAATCTAAGGAGTTCGTAGACAGTCTTAAAAGCGATTTATACGATAACGAGCTTTTAGTATTTACTCCTCACGGCAAAGTTATTTCTTTGCCTCTCGGCGCTACTCCGGTGGATTTTGCGTACGCCATTCACTCGGAGGTGGGAAATAAATGCGTGGGTGCAAAAGTAAACGGAAAGATAGTCAGTCTCAATTCGTCGCTGTCGACGGGAGACGTAGTTGAAATTTTAACTCAGGCGAACGGGCGCGGACCGTCTTGGGACTGGCTGAAATTCGTAAAATCGGGTTCCGCCCGCGCAAAGATACGTACTTTCTTCAAACGCGAGATGAAGGAAGATAACATCAAAGCCGGCAAAGCAATGTTGGAAGCCGAGGCAAAGCGTAAAGGATATAATCTGAACGACATATTGACGGAAAGCTCTTTCGGGAAGCTCTCCAACAAACTCGTATACAGTTCCGTAAACGAAATGTTTGCTTCGGTCGGATACGGCGCTGTGGGGGTAAATCAGGTACTTTACAAACTGATTGACTACTATAAAAAAGAGATACCAAAGCCCGTAGACGTCGTTGACGGAGGAAAACTCAGAAACACCCCAGCGGGAAGCGTTACGGTCAAGGGTATGAGCGGACTTCTCGTGCGGTTTGCACACTGTTGCAACCCCGTGCCGGGCGATGATATTATCGGTTTCGTATCGCGCGGTCGCGGCGTAATAGTTCACAGAACGGATTGTACAAACCTGAAAGAAGTGGATATGAACCGTTTACAGCCTGCTCAGTGGACGGGAACAACCGATTCCGATTTCATTGCGGGAATTAAGATAGTCGCCGACAACTACGACGGTTTGACGGCTTCCGTTACTTCGGAGCTTGCGGCAATGCATCTTTCCATTACGGCAATAAACGGCAGAGTAAACAAAGAGGGGCAGGCGGAAATAGAGCTCAGAATAAAACTGAACAAGCGCTCTGACATCGATTTGCTTATAAATCGTTTGAGACGAGATAAACACGTAATAGACGTATTCAGAACAACGAACTGATTGATATGAGAATAATAAAAGTTTCCCCTTCGGGTTTTGCAAGCAATTCTTATATACTTACGGAGGACGGGAAAAACGCCGTCGTCATAGACGCGGCTCAGCCGCGAATTGCCGATATCTTGTCAGAAAACGGTTTATGTTGCAGGTACGTTTTGCTCACTCACGGTCATTTTGACCATACCGGCGGTTGTGCGGTATTGCAGGAGAAAGGGGCGGTAATATGCTGCGGTGAACATGAAAAAGGGCTGATTTTAAGCGGCATATATTCGGATATGTTCGGATGGGAGGACGTCGCGGAATTTTCTGTAAGCAGAACTTTTTCGGACGGTGAAGAATTCACTCTTTGCGGAATCTTCTTCAAAGCCGTCCGTACTTCGGGGCATAGCGCTGGAAGTATGTGTTATATAACCGAACGAAACATATTCAGCGGAGATACTCTGTTTTTAGAAAGCGTGGGGAGAACGGATTTACCCACTGGCAGCGGAAGAGAACTAGTCGAAAGCGTCGGGAAACTTTATAAAATGAACGGGGACTTTAAAATTTATTGCGGACACGGGGACGATTCTTCGTTGGAGCACGAGAGAAAATATAACGCTTTTATAAAGGAAAAATAATGCTTTCAACCAATATAGAATATCTGCGGGCCGAAATTATGGATGTTCTGCGTATGTTTGGCGCGGAAGAAGAAGATTTTACTCATTATTTTTCGGCAGCATGCGGAAAATTTTTCAATTCCATTGAATATCGGGGTAATTTCTACGACTTCGAAGAAGAATACAAAGCCGAAAACGAGCTTATTTTCAAGCGGCTTGCAAAGCGCGCGTGCAAGCTCGCTTTTTACAAGGTGCTTTCGGACGCGAAAAATCTTAGTTTGCCCTGGGGTGCTCTTACGGGAATCAGACCTACCAAACTTGCGTATGCGGAGATTAACGCGGGTCGGGATTTCAAAGAGCTTTTCAATAAACTCTGCGTCGGTGAGGAAAACACCGAACTTATAGAAGCCATTCTCCGTGCGCAAAAGGGGCTTTATAAAAAAGGCGGTCAGGATGTTTTTGTGAGCATTCCGTTCTGTCCTACAAAATGCGACTATTGTTCGTTTATAACAGCGCCTTTGAAAACTACGGAATATTTGTTGGAAGATTATTTAAAATGCCTCGTGAAAGAACTTTACGGCATTAAGCCTTTTATAAAAAATTTGCGTAGCGTATATATAGGCGGAGGCACGCCGTTCGTACTGAATATTTCTCAGTTGACCTCGGTATATGCTGCGATTAACGCATTTTATGACCATAAAGCCGAGTATACGGTAGAGGCGGGCAGGCCCGATGTATTTACGGAGGATAAGCTGAAACTTTCCAAGGATAACGGCGTCACGCGTATATGTGTGAATCCTCAGTCGTTTAACGATAGGACGCTTGAAAAGATAGGCAGAAAACATACCGCCGCGCAGACTCTAAAAGCATACGAGGGCGCCGATAAATTCGGTTTCGATATTAATCTCGATTTGATTGCGGGGCTTGCGGACGAAAGCGTGCAGGACTTCGAAAAATCGCTCGATACGGCAATATCTCTTGCGCCTGCAAATATAACCGTGCATACTCTCTCGTTAAAATCGGGGGCAAAACTTAAAGAGGAAGTAAAAAAATTAGAAATTGCGGGCGTCGCGGATATGATAGCGAGTTCCAGAGAGAAACTTACTGCTGCGGGATATGAACCTTACTATCTGTATCGTCAGAAATATCAGGCGGGAGGTCTGGAAAATACGGGCTGGACGAAAAAAGGCAAGGCGTGCGTGTACAATATAGACGTGATGGAGGAAATCTCCGACAACATAGCCGTAGGAGCGAACGCAATCTCAAAAAAATATTATGGCGAAGAAGACCGCATTGAACGTCATGCTGCGCCAAAGGATATACCGAGTTATATAAATAAGTGCGACAGACTTATGGAAGAAAGAATAAAACTTTTCGGCAGAACGGCTTCAAATTAATTGCTATTTTCAAAACGATATGTTAAAATAATATCGTTACGGTTACAAAGAGGTGCGAATACTCGACGCCCGTCTTTGTTTCCCGCAAATATTCCATAGGAGGATAATTGAAATGGAAAAATCGGAAATCATTGCCAAGTATGCTTTAAAAGAAGGGGATACCGGTTCGCCCGAAGTGCAGATTGCGCTTCTTACGGAAAGAATCAATCACCTCATCGAGCATCTTAAAACGCATATTCACGATAATCATTCACGTCGCGGACTTCTTAAAATGGTTGGTCGTCGTCGCGGACTTTTGGATTATCTCAAAAGTACGGACATTGAAAGATACCGTGCAATTGTTGCGGCGTTGAATCTTAGAAAGTAATTTGGAAAAATCTGAGCGGGCTTATTTTAACTCGCTCATTTTTTCTTGACATCAGTCCGTAACGGGCGTTGCGGGCACAAGAACAGAAAAGGAGAACAGGAAATGAATTACAAAAAATTTACACTTGAAATCGGCGGAAGAGAAGTCACCGTCGAAACGGGCAAATATGCGGAGCAAACCAACGGCTCGTGTCTTGTAAGATGCGGGGAAACGGCGGTTATGGTTTCCGTATGTATGTCGGCGGCGCCGCGTGACGGAATGGACTTTTTCCCTTTGCAGGTTGATTACGAAGAGAAGATGTATTCAATCGGTAAAATTCCGGGCGGCTTCAAAAAGCGCGAAGGCAGAGCAAGCGATAAGGCTATCCTTACGGCGAGACTTATCGACCGTCCGCTCCGTCCTTTATTCCCCAAAGGGCTTTTTAACGACGTAGTGGTAACTGCTCAGGCTCTTTCGGTCGAACCCGACGTTTCGCCCGAGCCTCTCGCAATGCTCGGTTCATCCATAGCTATAGCGATATCCGATATTCCCTGGGCAGGGCCTACCGGTTCGGTTGTTGTCGGTATGGTTGACGGCAAATACGTTATCAATCCCGACCTTGCACAGAGAGAAAAGAGCGCTATTCATCTTAATCTTGCGGGCACAAAGGATGCGATATTGATGATTGAAGCGGGTGCCGACGAAGTGACTAACGACCAGATGGTCGGCGCGATAATGTTCGGTCACGAAGAAATCAAAAAAATCTGCGCCTTCATCGAGGAGAAAATCGTTCCCGAAGTCGGAAAGAAAAAACTTGAAATAGAGCTTTACCATATTCCCGAAGAGCTTGACAAAGCTGTAAGAGAATATGCCGCCGCAAAAATCGATTACGCGATAGATACTTTTGACAGAAAGGAAAGGGAAGTTCGTCAGAACGCTGCCGAAAAGGAAGTGTTAGAGCATTTTGCGGACATTTATCCCGAGAATACCCGCGAGATAAAGGACAGCCTCTATTATCTCACCAAAGAAAAAGTACGCGCAAAGATTTTCGACAAAGGTATTCGTCCGGACGGCAGAGGACTCAAAGACGTTCGTCCCATATGGTGCGAGAGCGGAATTCTCCCCCGCGTTCACGGTTCCGCCGTATTTACGAGAGGTCAGACTCAGACTCTTACCAGCTGTACTTTGGGTATGCTCGGAGAGGCTCAGCGCCTTGAAGGTCTTGACGAAGAAACTTCGAAAAGATATATGCACCAGTATAATTTCCCCGGTTACTGCACGGGCGAAGCAAAGGCGCTTCGTTCTCCCGGCAGACGCGAAATAGGTCACGGTGCGCTTGCGGAACGCGCGCTCGTTCCCGTAATTCCCGATGAAGTAAGTTTCCCTTATGCGATAAGAGTGGTTAACGATATAACTTCCTCCAACGGTTCTTCGTCTATGGCTTCCGTCTGCGGTTCCACTATGGCGCTTATGAATGCCGGCGTTCCCATAAAGGCTCCGGTAGCGGGCGTTGCAATGGGTTTGATTAAAAATCAGGAAACAGGAGAGTTCAAAGTTCTTACCGACATTCAGGGGCTGGAAGATTTCCTCGGCGATATGGACTTCAAAGTTGCGGGTACGGAAAAAGGTATAACCGCAATTCAGATGGATATAAAAATCAAAGGCATTTCCGAAGAGATAATGCATACGGCTATCGAGCAGGCAAACGAGGGCAGACAGTTTATTCTCTCCAAAATGCTTGAATGCGTTCCCCAAGTCGCCCCCAAACTTTCGGATTATGCTCCGAAGATTGTTAGCTTTGAAATCGACCCCGAGAAAATCGGCGACGTCATCGGAAAGCAGGGCTGCGTGATTAAGAAGATAATGGAAGAGACCGGTACGGAAATCGAATTCAACGACGACGACAGCGGAAGAGGATATATTGCTTGCGTCGGACCAGTTGAAAATGCCGAGAGAGCCAAAGCGATTGTTCTCAGCATTGCGCGCGACCCCGAAGTCGGCGATATGTATGTGGGTACGGTCGTGAGAATTCTTACTTTCGGTGCGTTCGTGGAATTTGCTCCCGGAAAAGACGGAATGATACACATTTCCAAACTTTCGGACAAGCGTGTGGAGAAAGTCGAAGACGTAGTTAAAATCGGCGATACCGTTAAAGTTGAAATAATAAAAATCGGCGATAAGGGAATAGACCTCAAATTGCTTGAAAAAATGAACTGAAAATAATTCGAATACTGCCCGTCCGAGGTTTCGGACGGGCAGTTGTTCTGTTTTTGACAAAGGCATTGACAAAATTGCCGTTTTTTGGTAAAATTTATGGAAAGGAGAATAATTTATGAAATCTAAAGTGTATTTTTCCCGAACTATAACGCCCGAATCGGTTGCGCATATGTATAAAATGCTAGGCAAGGAATTAAAGGGCAAAGTTGCGGTAAAACTGCATTCGGGCGAGGTAGGTAATCAGAACTTCCTCAAACCCGATTTTTGGAAACCCATAATCGAAGAGGTCGGAGGGACGGTGGTAGAATGCAATACCGCATATGAAGGGGAGCGCAATACAACCGAAAAACATCTGAAAACTTTGAAACTTCACGGTTGGACGGAGTATTTCGACGTTGATTTACTCGACGCCGAAGGTCCCGATATGGTTCTGGATATCCCCGACGGTAGAGTTATCAAAAAAAATTACGTCGGAAAAAATCTCGCCGATTACGATTCCGTTCTCGTGCTGTCTCATTTCAAAGGGCATCCTATGGGCGGCTACGGCGGCGCTTTGAAACAGCTTGCAATAGGAATTGCGTCGTCCTACGGTAAAGCGTATATACACGGCGCGGGCGACCCTGAAAAGATTTGGACTTCCGACCACGATTCTTTTCTTGAGTCTATGGCGGACGCCGCTCTTTCGATTGTCAGATATTTCAAGGGCAATGCGGTATATGTCAACGTAATGAAAAATATGTCCGTCGATTGCGATTGCTGCGCGGTGGCGGAAGACCCTTGCATAAAGGATATAGGAATACTTATATCCGACGACCCCGTTGCAATAGATATGGCTTGTATCGATTTGGTGTATGCCGCCGAGGACGACCCCGGACAGAAACATTTTCTCGAACGCGTAGAGAGCCGTAACGGCGTGCACACTATAGATGCTGCGGCGGAACTCGGAGCAGGTTCGAAAGAATACGAACTTATTGAAATTGAATGAGGTTTTTGATATGTTGGAAAATATAATAAAGGGACGTTCGTTTGCGTTTAAAATATCGCTGAAATGCGCTGTTTCCATTTTGATGATTGTACTTGCCGTTTCTTTGCCGCAACTTGCGCATATAATCGGCGGGACTGCGGCAGGCGCGGTTTATCTTCCTATGTATGCTCCCGTTCTTCTTGCAGGGTGCATTCTCGGCTGGAAGTGGGGGCTTTGCATCGGAATAATTTCTCCCGTAATAAGTCTTGCTTTTACTTCCGCAGTTCTCGGCAGCGCCATGCCCGCGGTTGACAGACTGCCTTTTATGGTTTCCGAACTTGCGGTTTTCGGACTTATCGGCGGAATATTTTCGGAAAAAATTTTTAAAAACGAATGGCTTGCTTTCCCTGCGGTAATTTTTGCTCAGTTATCGGGAAGAGCGGTTTATTTTATCGGCAATCTTATTGCCGGCGGCGAAATCGGAGATATAGCAGCTTCGTTGGAAACGGGGCTTACAGGTCTTTACATTCAGGTCGCGGTTGTTCCTCTATTGATTATCATACTGGTAAAAGCTCTTAAACGCGTGAAAGAAAATGTGTAAATCCGCAAAGGAAATATTTCAAGCGGGCGGATACTCGTTGGTCATAACGGGTAACGGCGAAACGGTTGTAAGTTGCGGACGCGGTATAGCTCCGCTCATAGAACTTATAGAGAGCGGAAAAAATTTCAAAGGCTGTTTTGCCGCGGATAAAATAGTGGGAAAAGCGGCTGCGCTGTTATACGCGCATATGGGCGTTGCCGAAGTTTATGCAGAGGTGCTTTCGGTAGCGGCAGAAAGAGTATTGCTTGCTTACGGTATAAACGTCTCGTATTCGGTGTTGACCGATAAAATAATCAACAGAAAGGGTGACGGAATTTGTCCTATGGAGATTGCTGTTGCCGATGTAAATTTTCCTGAAGAGGCGTTCGCCGTTCTCAGGGAAAAAGCAGGTAAACGGAACAAATAAACATATGTTTAAATTTTTCAGAAATAGCGAAAGTCTTTTTCATTGCGACGGGCTGTCGCTATTTTGTTGTATAAACGGCGTAAAAGGGGTATAATTTGATTAGTTTATGAAATTCGAATTGCATTCCAAGTTTAAACCTACCGGCGACCAGCCGCAGGCAATCGAAAGTCTGACGGAAGGCGTGTTTGACGGTATTCGTACTCAGGTTCTTGTCGGCGTAACGGGAAGCGGTAAAACGTTTACCATGGCGAACGTGATAAAAAATGTCAATCGTCCCGCGCTTGTTATTGCTCATAACAAAACTTTGGCCGCTCAGCTTTGTAACGAGTTCAAAGAGTTTTTTCCCGAAAACCGCGTGGAATACTTTGTTTCTTATTACGATTATTATCAACCGGAGAGTTACATACCGTCTACTGATACTTATATCGAAAAGGATATGAGCCTGAACGACGAGATAGACAAGCTCAGGAATTCGGCAACCAGTTCGCTTGGCGAACGCGAGGATGTAATCGTCGTGGCTTCGGTCAGCTGTATTTACGGTCTGGGTGCGCCCGAAGAGTATTTCCGTCTTGCGGTTTCTCTTCGTCCCGGTATGGAAATCGAGCGCGATGCGCTTTTGAGAAAACTTGTTGAAATACAGTACGCGAGAAGAGATATCGATTTTCAGCGTTCCTCTTTCCGGGTTCGCGGAGACACCGTGGAAATTTTTCCGGCAAGCAATTCCGAAGTTGCCGTTCGAGTAGAGTTTTTCGGTGACGAAATAGACAGGATATGCGAAGAAGATGCTCTTACGGGCAATATAATTTCCGAGTTGAAACACGTATTGATATTTCCCGCAAGTCAGTATGCCGTGGGTAACGATAAAATGCAGTCCGCATTGCAGATGATTGAAAGAGATATGCACGACGAAGTCAAGGCTTTTCGTGACGACGGCAAGCTGCTCGAAGCGCAAAGGTTGCAACAGCGTACGACGTATGACTTGGAAATGATGCGGGAGATAGGCTATTGCAGCGGCGTTGAAAATTACAGCCGATATTTCGACGGACGTTCCCCGGGAGAACCCTCTTTCACGTTGCTCGATTATTTTCCCGCGGGTAAATTTCTTGTTTTTATAGACGAAAGCCATATGACGATACCGCAGATACGCGCAATGTATCACGGCGACCGTTCCCGTAAAGAAAATCTTGTTGGCTACGGTTTTCGTTTGAAGTCCGCATACGATAACCGACCGTTGACTTTCGAGGAATTCGACGAGAGAGTTCCTCAGCTAATCTGCGTTTCCGCAACGCCCGCTCCGTACGAAATGGAACAGGCGGGAAACGTAGTCGAACAACTTATTCGTCCTACCGGACTTGTCGACCCCGAAATCGACGTGCGCCCCACAAAAACGCAGATTGACGATTTGTTGGGCGAAATCAAGCAGGTTATCAAAAGCGGTAGCAGAGTGCTTGTCACAACGATGACTAAGCGTATGGCTGAAAATCTTACCGATTACCTCAAAGAGCACGGATTGAAAGTGCGGTATATGCATAGCGATATAGACGCTTTGGAACGCATCGATATAATCAACGGACTCCGCGGCGGCGAATTCGATGTTCTTTGCGGAATAAATCTTTTGAGAGAGGGGCTTGACCTGCCCGAAGTAAAACTTGTGGCTATACTCGACGCGGATAAGGAAGGTTTTCTTCGAAGCGAGACGGCGCTCGTCCAGACTATCGGCAGGGCGGCAAGAAATTCCGAGGGCAGAGTGATAATGTATGCCGACACGATAACAGGCAGTATGAGACGCGCTATCGACGAAACAAACCGCAGAAGAAAAATTCAGTCGGAATACAACGCCGCGCACGGTATAGTTCCGAAAACCATTATAAAAGAAGTCAAAAATTCAATTGGCATTACGGGCAAAAAATCCGCAGGCGACGATATTAAACTTGCGGATATCCCTGCGGAAATAGAAAAACTTAAGGCATTGATGAAAGTCGCGTCGGCACAGCTTGATTTCGAACGTGCCATAGAAATACGCGACGCAATATCCGAACTCAGAAAAAAACTGGCAAAAAGCAAAAGGCAATGAAAGAAGAAATATTCGTAAAAGGCGCAAAAGAGAACAATTTAAAAAACATAGACGTGCATATTCCCCGAAATACATTGACGGTATTTACGGGTCTTTCGGGCAGCGGTAAATCAACGCTTGCGTTCGACACTATATTTGCAGAGGGACAGCGTCGCTATATTGAGAGTCTGTCGTCGTATGCGCGGCAGTTTTTGGGGCAAATGGAAAAACCGGACGTGGAGCTTATCGACGGGCTTTCGCCCGCCATCTCCATAGACCAGAAAACCACTTCGCACAATCCGCGCTCGACAGTCGGAACGGTAACGGAGATTTACGATTATTTCCGTTTGCTCTATGCGAGAGTGGGTATTCCGCACTGTCCGAAATGCGGCAGGGAAATTCGGAGGCAGTCCGTAGACGAAATAGCCGACAGAGTAATGCTTATGCCCGAAGGCAGTAAGATTATGGTCGAAGCGCCCGTTGTGCGCGGGAAAAAAGGCGAGTTCGTAAAGGAGCTTGCCGGCTACAAAAAGAGCGGATACGGCAGAGTTAAAATAGACGGAATCGCTTACGATTTGCAGGAAGATATACACCTCGAAAAAAATATCCGTCACAATATTTCCGTAATAGTCGACAGGCTTGTTATAAAGGACGGGGTTTTGAAGCGTCTGACGGACAGTCTCGAAAGCTCCCTGCGTCTTGCCGACGGACTTGTCGTAATAGATTGCGAGGGTAAGGAGGAATTGTATTCGTCGAAATACGCCTGTCCCGATTGCGGAATATCTATTGAGGAGATAGAACCTCGTCTGTTTTCTTTCAATACTCCTTGGGGAGCGTGCCCCGAATGTTCGGGTCTCGGCTTCAAGCAGACGGTCGACCCTGACCTGATTTGTCCCGATAAAACCAAAACTTTGCGCGAAGGCGCGATAAAAATAAGCGGGTGGAACCTAGAATCTTCTTCGATGACCCAGATGTATCTGAATTCTTTGTCACAGGTATACGGTTTTTCGCTCGACACTCCGGTATGCGATTTGCCGGAGGAAGTCTACAATATGCTGATGTTCGGCAACGGCGGAGAAAAAATAGAACTGTCCTACAATGCATATCGTTTTTCGGGCAGCTATAAGACGGCGTGGGAAGGCTTCGCCGTGAATCTTCAACGGAGATATAATCAGACGTCGTCGGACAGCGTGAAATGGGATATAGAACGCTATATGCGCACTTCTGATTGTCCCGTTTGTAAGGGCAAGAGACTGAAAAAGGAGGCCCTCGCAGTGACCGTCGGAGGAAAGAATATCGCCGAAGTGTGCGATATGTCGGTCGACGACCTGAAAGCGTTTGCCGACTTCGGTTTTTTCGGAAAGACGGAACACTTGATTGCCGATAGTATAATCAAAGAGATTGATAGCCGCATAAGTTTTCTCGAAAACGTCGGACTCGGCTATTTGACTCTGTCGCGCAGCGCCGCTACTCTTTCAGGCGGAGAGAGTCAGCGTATACGTCTTGCAACCCAGATAGGCAGCGCCCTTACGGGAGTTTTGTATATTCTCGACGAACCGAGTATCGGTCTTCACCAACGCGATAATATGAAACTTCTGAATTCGCTTCTGGGGTTGAGAGATTTGGGCAATACGCTTATCGTCGTCGAACACGACGAGGATACTATGCGTGCGGCGGATTATATCGTCGATATCGGTCCCAAAGCGGGTGTTCACGGAGGAGAGGTCGTCGCTTGCGGAAGTTTAGACGACATAGTAAACGAACCGCGTTCCATTACAGGCGATTATCTTTCGGGAAGGAGAAAAATCGGAATCCCGGAAGTGAGGAGCGTTCCCGACGGCAGATGGCTGAAAGTCGGCGGTTGCACACAAAATAATCTTAAAAATATCGAAGTTGCAATTCCCGCGGGACTTATTACTGCCGTTACGGGTGTCTCGGGTAGCGGCAAGTCGAGCCTTGTAAACGAAATTATTTATCCGTATCTTGCAAACAATCTGAATGGCGCGCGTCAGCTTCTCGGTAACGCGAAAAAGTTCGAAGGTCTGGAATATTTCGATAAAGTAATCGCCATAGACCAACAGCCGATAGGCAGAACGCCAAGGAGTAACCCCGCGACCTATACCGGAGTGTTTACCATGATTCGCGACTTGTTTGCCGCAACGATGGACGCAAAGGAGAGAGGATATAAGAGCGGAAGATTTTCCTTCAATGTGGCGGGCGGAAGATGCGAACATTGTCAGGGTGACGGAATTATACAGATAGAAATGCATTTTCTTCCCGACATATTCGTGCCCTGCGAGGTTTGCGGAGGCAAGCGCTATAACCGCGAGACGCTCGAAGTGAAATATAAAGGCAAAAGCATTTCCGACGTTCTGGAGATGACCGTGGAAGAAGCAACGGAATTCTTCAAACCCGTAACCGCAATTTACAATAAATTGCATACGTTGTGCGACGTAGGTCTGGGATATATAAAACTCGGACAGAGCGCGACAACTCTTTCCGGCGGCGAGGCTCAGAGGGTCAAACTTGCCACGGAGCTTTCAAAACGCAGCACGGGAAAAACTTTCTATATTTTGGACGAGCCGACGACCGGGCTTCATAGTTACGACGTGGAAAAACTCGTCAATATAATTACGCGGCTGAGAAGCGGCGGAAATACCGTTCTTGTCATTGAGCATAATCTGGACGTGATAAAAAGCGCGGATTGGCTTATCGATTTGGGACCGGAAGGCGGAGATAAGGGCGGAAATATTGTTTCCGTCGGGTCGCCCGAGCAGGTTGCGGAAAATGCCGATAGCTATACCGGGCAATTCTTAAAAAAGATTTTAAACTGAAAATGTATCTGAAAAGGCGGCAGTTTGCCGCCTTTTCAGTTTTATGAACGTTCACTAAATTTCATTCGTTTTCATACTTTGATAGTATGCCTAAACCTTTAATTGTTGATGAATCTTATCCCACTACGGACGGAATTTGTCACGATGCATTCAGTCTGAGAATTATTTCTCCTGCGTATGCATCGGCGGAAAGCGAACTCAATGCAATATTACAGTATGTCTATCACTCGGTTTTATTTGATAAAAACGGTCATTCCGATATTGCAGACGAGATAATGAGCATAGCAATAGCGGAAATGCATCATCTCGAACTTCTCGGAAAGACAATTTATGCTCTCGGCGCTGCGCCGGTTTATACTCAGTTTCCGCCGTGTAGTTTCAACTATTATTCAACAAAATATGTAGCTTATTCCAGAACGCTTAAAAATATGCTGGAAGACGACGTTATCGGTGAACGTCGGGCGATTGCAGGCTATAAAAAAATGTTGAAATGCCTTAAAAACGAACAGGTATCGGCTATAATTTCCAGAATACTTAAAGATGAATTATTGCATCTGGAAAAGCTGGAAAGCATTTTGTGCGGATTTAACTATTGACACTTTGACGGCTATTTGTTACAATTTATTCCGATGAATAAATTCGACGTAGCCGTAATAGGCGGCGGCGCGGCGGGACTTGCCTGCGCGGTTTCGCTGCTCCGCGGAAATAAAAATTTAAAAATATGTATTGCGGAAGCCTGCGACAGGCTCGGAAAAAAACTTGCCGCGACAGGTAACGGGCAGGGTAATATTTCCAATACGGAAATGGACATAAGCCATTATCACGGCGGTAATTTAAAACTTGCCGAAGATATCGCATGCAAGGATTCGTATGCTGGCGCAAAACTTTTCGACTGTCTTTTTTCTGCGGATGAAAAGGGCAGAATATATCCTGCGGGCAAACAGGCTTCGGCGCTATGCGACAGTTTAATAAACGCATTGAATTTTTACGGCGGAGCCGAAATAATGACGGGCTCGGCGGTATCGGAAATAGCCGAAACAAAAGAGGGATTTTCCGTTTGCGCCGGTAAAAAAGTTTTATTTGCCGACTTCGTGGTTTTCTGCGTGGGAGGAAAGGCGCAGAAACAGTTCGGAACGGACGGTTCCGCTTATGCCATTGTAGAGAAATTCGGACATAAAACCACACCGCTTTTTCCGTCCATTGTGCAGCTGAGAACGGATATTTCACATATAAAGTCGCTGAAGGGCATAAGAGTCGATTGTGTCGTTACCGCGCTTGTCGAAGGACGGGCGGCGGTTAAAGTTCGCGGCGATGTGATTTTTACCGATTACGGAGTTTCGGGAAATGCGGTATTTTCTGTTTCTTCCTATATTGCGGGCAAAACGGGAGCGGAACTATCGATTGAATTTCTTCCCGATTTTGCCGCAGAGGAAATTGAAAGATGTATTTCCGCAAAGCAAAAATACGGTTGGAAAAGAGACGAGGTTTTATCGGGCTTATTGCACAATCAGCTCGGCAGAGCGGTTATAAGGCGCGCAAACTCGGACAAACCGTCCGAAATCGCAGGTATGCTCAAAGATTTCAGACTGAAAGTTACGGGAACTTTGGGTTTCGATTATGCGCAGGTTACGAAAGGCGGTATTGAAATGTCGGGAATTACCGACGAGCTCGAAAGCCGTTTTGTAAAAAATCTGTTCTTTGCGGGCGAAGTACTCGATATAGACGGCGATTGCGGAGGTTACAATCTTCAATGGGCTTTTACAGGCGGTAAGCGCGTTGCGGATGCGATTTTGAAACGCGTATGATTAAAAGATTTGATAACATAAAACTCGGCATAGGCGACGGCGAAGATAAGTTGCTAAAAATCGTCCGTAAAAAACTCGGTAAGACCCCGGGATATTTCAGAATCCTGAAAAAATCGCTCGACGCCAGAGATAAAAACAATATAAAATGGGTATATTCCGTCGCTTTTTCCTCGGAAAAGGAAGCGGAACAAAAGTACGAAAAAATAGAAAACCCGCCGAAAGTAATAGTGGTCGGCAGCGGTCCCGCAGGTCTTTTTTGTGCCGTACGATTGATTGAACACGGTTTCAGACCTGTTGTTATCGAGCGCGGCGAACCGGTTGAAGAACGCAGAAGAACGATAGAGAAATTTTTTTCGGAAAAGTTGCTGAACGAAAACTCGAACGTTCAGTTCGGAGAAGGCGGTGCGGGCACATTTTCGGACGGGAAACTGAACACGCAGACGCACGACGGACTGAATAAAGACGTTCTTAAAATTTTTCATCGCTTCGGCGCGCCCGAGGAAATATTATATCTGAATAAGCCACATATAGGCAGCGACAATTTATATGGAATTCTCCGCAGAATGCGGTGCTTTATATTGGATAACGGCGGGGAAATATTTTTCAATACCCTTTTTTGCGGAATCGGTAAAAGAAACGGCGAGATAACCGGCGTCATCTTGAAAGATATCCGCACGGGTGCGGAATACGGAAAAGAAGCCGATTGCGTGGTGGTTGCTCTCGGGCATTCGGCACGCGATACGTTTGATATGCTTAACAGGAGCGGCGTCGCTATGGAGTCGCGCGAGTTTGCCGTCGGTGTGAGGATAGAACACCTTGCAGAGAGTATCGGTCGCGCGCAATACGGTAGCAATTTTAAAATGCTGCCCGCCGCCGATTATAAACTGATATCAAGAGCACACGAACGCACGGTCTTTACTTTCTGTATGTGTCCGGGCGGAGTTGTTATTCCTTCTGCGAGCGAACATGGCGGCGTCGTGACAAACGGAATGAGTCTCTATGCGAGAAAGGGAGAAAATTCTAATTCTGCGCTCATGGTTCAGTTAAAAAAGTCCGATTTCGGAGAGGGCTTGTTTGACGGAATGAATTTTCAGCGTGAAATCGAACGAAAAGCGTACGTCGCGGCAGGCGGACATTTCAAAGCGCCCGTACAGCTTTACGGGGATTTTATAAAAGACAGGGTATCGTCGGGATTCGTGGAAATAAAACCGACTTATGCAGCCGGTACGGCGTTTGTTCCTCTCGGCGAAGTATTGCCGAAAATCGTTACAGAGGCGTTAAAAGCTGCCATTCCCGATATGGACGGTCGTCTGAAAGGTTTTGCGAGTCCCGAAGCGGTGCTTACAGGCGTGGAAACGCGGTTTTCGTCGCCCGTCAGAATATTGCGAGGAGCAGATAAACAAAGCGTAAGCATCAAGGGTTTGTATCCGTGCGGAGAAGGCAGCGGATATTCGGGAGGTATAACAAGCTCGGCGGCGGACGGGTTGTCTGTTGCGGAAATTATTTTCGAAAAATTCAAAAATCATTGAATTATCATATAATATTCACATTCAAAGGTTATAATCGTAGTAGTTAAACTACTTACACACAACTTTTTTTCATATTCTCTCTGAGAACGCGGCGCAAAAATTGCGCCGCGTTCTTTTTATCAAAAAAACTCTCCCTGAAAGCGGTAGAGTTAATTAAAGTTTAAGAATAGTTTGTACTACGGCATTGTCTTATTTCGGGAACAATGGCAAACGGCGCGCTTTATTTTATTTCAAACACTTTTTGTCATCCTGAGTCGCCTATGTTGTTCCGAGTGTTTTTGTCAACCCGAGCCGTTTTTGTCAACCCGAGCGAAGCGAGGGACCCTTTGCTGACGCTCAGAGTAACAAAAATTTGCTCAGGTTGACATAATATGTCATTACAACCTAATCAGGAATATAATAACATGATACAACGCCGAGTCTATTAAATTTTAAACCGTTTCTACATTGATTAAATTGGAATTTCCGCTTTTACCGTTGGGCGTTCCGCCGGTAAGTACTATTTTGTCTCCCTTATTAACGAGCCCTGTCGCAATCGCCGCGCGTTTAGCATAGTGAAAGAGGACGTCTACGGAATAAAATTCTTCGCTCATTACGGGGGTAACGCCCCAACTGAGCGCAAGTTTTCTGTATGCTCTTTCGTCTGTTGTCATACCTATAATATCTATCAGAGGACGGAAACGCGAAACCGTTCTTGCGGTGCTGCCCGTTCTTGTGCAGGTGACAATAACTTTTGCTCCTATGTCGTGCGCCAACGTGCATGCCGAATGCGATAACGCTTCCGAAAGATTTGCTATATGATATTCCGCTTCATCTATATGGGCTATGTATTCGGTGTTTACCTCTGCCTGACAAGCTATTTTAGACATTGCTTTTACGGCTTCGACCGGATATTTGCCGGCTGCGGTTTCTCCCGACAGCATTATCGCCGACGAGCCGTCGTAGACGGCGTTTGCAACGTCGGAAATTTCCGCACGGGTGGGGCGGGGTTGCTTTATCATCGATTCGAGCATTTCTGTTGCGGTTATGCTGCGTTTGCCGCATATTCTGCAAGCGTTTATGATTGTTTTCTGTATGCTCGGAAGTTCCTCGAAAGGTACTTCCACGCCCAAATCGCCGCGCGCAACCATTATTCCGTCGCTTGCATCCAATATCGATTGCAGATTGTTTACCCCGGTACGGTTTTCGATTTTTGCAATGAGTTCTATTTCTCCCGCGGGCGAGCCGCATTCTATAAGCCAGTTTCTGATATCGATTAAATTTTGTGCTTTCGAAACGAAGGAACACGCTACAAAATCAATGCCTTGCTCCACGCCGAATCTGAGGTCGTCTTTATCCTGTTCGGACAGATAGACCATATCGAGTTCTTTGTCGGGGAAAAACATGCTTTTTCTGTTTGAAAGTTCTCCGCCGACTATTGTTTTACATATGACGTCGGGTTTTACGATTTTTTCTACTTCGAAAACCATTAATCCGTTGTTCAGAAGTATCTTATCGCCTTTGACAAGCTGGTCGCATATTCCGGCAAACGATACGCCTACGCGAGTCTCGTCCCCGATGACGTCTTCCGTAGTGAATGAAAATTTATCTCCTTCTTTCAAAGTGACTTTCCCGTTTTTGAAAGTTTTGATTCTGAATTCGGGTCCTTTCGTATCGAGCATAATGGGCAGAGGCACGCCTTTGCGTTCTCTTACCTTCTTAATCATGGCGATTTTCTTTGCGTGTTCTTCGTGCGTTCCGTGGGAAAAATTCAGTCTGGCTACGTTCATGCCAGCATCGATTAAATCGGATATTATTTCTTCACTGTCGCTCGCGGGTCCGAGAGTGCATATTATTTTGGTTTTCTTCATAATTAAACTCCTTTTCGATATATTTTAAAATAAATCGCCGAAAAAATCAACGCAATGACGAAAATAGTTGCTATAAATGTTAAAATCGTGTTAAAATATTTTCGATTTGAGTTAATCGTGCGGTCGCGGGTCGCGAAAGCGACGTGAGGAAAGTCCGAGCATCATAGGGCCGGGTGCCTGCTAACGACAGGAGGAGGCGACTTCAAGGAAAGTGAACAGAAATATACCGCGGCATAATTGCCGTAAGGTTGGAATGGCGAGGTAAGAGCTCACCGTTCCCTTGGTAACAAGGGAAGCCAATTAAACCCCACCCGATGCAAGATTGGGCTATCGGCTTGCTTAAATGCAAAAGGCTGCCCGTCTGACGATAGCCGTTAATATCGCTTGAGCTTACAGGCGACTGTAAGATTAGATAGATGACCGTACAAGACAGAACTCGGCTTACAGATTAATCTCAAATCTTTACGACCCCTTCGGCGCAATCCGCAGAAGGGGTATTATTTTTTTGTGCGGGCGACCTTGCTACGCTCGGAAAGACAATATAATTGTATGCCAAATGAATCGATTGTCGAAAACAAGTCATTCCAAGCACTGAATAAGTTACTTCGAGCCCCGAAAATTATGTTGTTCCGACCACCCAATAAGTCATTCCGAGCGAAGCGAGGAAACTATAATTAATTAATAAATTTTCATAACTCGCTTGACAAATTCAAAACGAGAAAGTATAATAACAATTGTTATTAATAACGTATGTTATTTATGGAGATGAGTTTTGCCTGCGAAAAAAATCATAACAAAGAGTATAATATTGCAAGCTGCAGTAAAAATCGTTCGTCAGAGCGGCATAACCGCTCTGAATATGCGCACTCTTGCGCAAGAGTGCAAATGTTCTACTCAGCCGATATATTTATCGTTCAGCGGAATAGAACAACTCGAAAATGAGGTAGCTAAAGAAGTTGTCGGAATTTTTAACGGGTATATCGAAAGAGAAGTTGCAAGCGGTAAATATCCTGAGTATAAAGCGGTCGGTATCGGATATATCAGGTTTGCAAAAGAAGAAAAAGAACTTTTCAAATATCTTTTAATGAACGACGGTATGCGGCGCAGCGGGATGGAAAAGAACAGTTTTGAAGAGTCTGTATTTATTATTATGAAAAATTACGGACTGTATCGCGACGAAGCCAGCAGATTGCATTTGCAGATGTGGATATTCGTTCACGGAATAGCGAGTATGTTTGCCACCGATTATATCGATTTGGATTGGGAAACGGTAAGCCTTATGGTATCGGACGCATACCGAGGTTTTATGCAAAATTTCAAAGGAGAGAATAAATGATAATAGAGATAGATAATCTTAAAAAGTCGTTTAAAAACATTCAGGCCGTTGACGGTTTGTCGTTTGTTGTTAAAGAAGGCGAACTCTTTGCTTTTCTGGGAATCAACGGCGCAGGTAAATCGACCACAATCAATATAATAAGCGGTATATTGCAGAAGGATGCCGGCAGCGTAAAAATCTGCGGGTACGATATGGATACAGATTCCGACAAAATAAAAGGTAAGATAGGTATTGTTTTTCAGAATTCGGTACTCGATAAGCGGCTTACGGTTTTAGATAACCTGAAATCGCGCGCAGGTCTGTACGGCATTACGGGTAACGTTTTCAAAACGCGTCTTGAAGAAATGTGTGAACTGCTTGATTTGAAGGATATTTTAAAACGCACGGTGTGTAAACTTTCGGGCGGACAAAAACGTCGGGCGGATATCGCTCGCGCACTGTTTCACAACCCCGAATTGTTGATTTTAGACGAGCCGACTACAGGTCTCGACCCGAAAACACGTATGACTGTCTGGCGGGTAATAGACAGTCTCAGAAAGAGCAGAGGACTTACAGTATTCCTAACCACGCACTATATGGAGGAATCGGCCGAATCCGATTATGTGGTCATACTCGACGGCGGAAAGAAGGTTGCGGACGGTACGCCGCACGAACTAAAAAACAAGTACGCAAATGATACGGTAAGGTTTTACGACAGGACGGAAGAAGCCGAAAAAATTCTTACAGAGCTCGGTTTTATATATAAGCGGGAGAGAGATTTTCTCGAAGCCGAACTTGAAAATACTGCGGCGGTTAAAAAAATCATTTCCGTGGCGCCGCAGATTTTCAATGATTTCGAGGTGTTGAAAGGAAATATGGACAAAGTGTTCCTTCGCGTAACGGGAAAAGATTTAAAGGAGGTGTAACATGGGCGAGTGCAAAAAGCTGATTAATCTTGTATCGCGAAATACAAAGAGCTATTTTAAAGACAAATTTATGTTTTTTATGTCTCTTATTACGCCGTTGATATTGTTTGTGTTGTTCGTTACTTTTCTCAGAAACGTATATATAGACAGTTTCAATTCGGCTTTTTCCGAAAATAATATAGAAATGCCCGAAAACATCGTAAGCGGATGCGCGGGTGCGTGGCTTATGTCGTCGATACTCGGCGTAAGCGCGGTTACTGTCGCGTTCTGCTCCAATATCGTAATGATAAACGATAAAATGGACGGCAATCTGAACGATATGAAAGTATCTCCCGTAAAAGGCACGACCATATCGCTTTCATACTTTGTATCCAATTTTTTAGTCACTTTTGCTGTATTGATATGCGTCATGCTGATAGGTCATGTTTACCTCGCGTGCGTGGGGTGGCATATTACGGCGGGCGACGCTTTTATGATAGTAGTCGGTTTAATCTGCTGTATACTATTCGGAACATTGCTTGCGGCGGTTGTTGAAAGTTTCGTATCCACACAAGGCGGGCTTTCTGCCGTCTCGACGCTTGTTTCGTCCATGTACGGGTTTATCTGCGGCGCATATATGCCGATTTCGTCTTTTTCACCGGGGCTCGCGAATGTGTTGTCTTTACTTCCGGGAACATACGGAGCGGGAATCATCAGAAATCATTATATGAGCGGCTATATGGAGGCTTTTGCGGACGAGATGCGTAAAATGTCGATTAATGAAAGCATAATTTCGGACGTCGTCAAGGGTATGCGCGACAGCTTCGACGCAAATTTGTATTCGTTCGGAACGGAAATTCCCATCGGAGCTATGTACGGAATCGTTCTCGGCGCTTCGGCTTTGCTGCTTATAGCGTATGTATTGATAATTATTTTAAAAGAAAAAAATAAATTAAAAGGGGTGTTAAAATGAAAAAATATGAATTTATCGGTGTAAAAACAGACAATAATCCTGTAACCAATGCTTTTTTGTCCGAACATCGTCGGATAATTTCCGCCAAAGCGGAAGAGGGGTACCGCTACATAGGTTTTATTCCCACGAAACAGGGGGCAAGCGGAAAAACCGTTGAGCTCGATTTGATTTTCGGAACCGAGGTGTAATTTTATTGCTTAAAATATTTCCTTGTGATATAATCAAAATATAAAGTTATTCAAGGAAGTGGACTATGGACAACAAAAGACTGAGAAAATATGCCGTACTGATAATTAAATGCGGACTCAATGTTCAGAAAGGACAGGAGGTCGTAATTCGTTGCGGTCTCGACCAACCGGAATTTGTCGCCATGTGCGTGGAAGAGTGTTATAAACTCGGCGCCGAGCGCGTTAAAGTAGACTGGTCGTATATGCCTGTAACCAAATTGCATTATCTTAACAGAACGCTTGAAAGTCTGTCCGATTTCACCGATATAGAAAAAGCCGAGCTTCAAAGAAGAGTGGATAAACTTCCCTGCAGATTGTGGCTGGATTCGGAAGACCCCGACGGGTTAAACGGAACGGACAGCGAGAAGATTTCCAAAGCGAATATGGCGAGATTCCCTTTTATCAAGCCTTACCGCGACGCCGTTGAAAACAAAGAACAGTGGTGTATAGCTGCGGTTCCCGGAAAAGAATGGGCAAAGAAAATTTTCCCCGGTCTTTCCGAAGAGGACGCGATGGAAAAATTGTGGGAGAATATTCTTGACTGTTCGCGAGTTGACGACGACCCTATCGCTGCGTGGAAGAAACACAACGAAAAACTTGCCGCAAGATGTAAGTTTTTGAACGAACATAAATTCGTAAGTCTCGAATATAAAAGTTCAAACGGTACCGATTTCAAAGTGGGACTCAACCCTCGCGGCAGATTTGCCGGCGGCGGCGAGTATACTTTGGGAAAAACTTATTTCAATCCCAATATTCCCAGTGAGGAAGTTTTTACTTCCCCCGTGCGCGGAATTGCCGAAGGAAAAGTAGTCGCTACAAAACCTCTGTCCTATCAGGGCAAACTGATTGAAGATTTCGGGTTTGTTTTCAAGGACGGTAAAGTATCGGAAGTTTACGCAAGAACCAATCGCGACGTCTTGGAAAAAATGATATCTATGGACGAGGGTGCGGCATATCTCGGCGAATGCGCGCTTATAGCTTACGATTCCCCCATAAACAACACGGGAATACTGTTTTATAACACGCTTTTCGATGAGAACGCAAGCTGTCACTTGGCGCTCGGAAGAGGTTTCAACGAATGTCTGGAAGGCTTCGAGAATATGACAGTCGAGGAGTGCGAAAAAGCGGGCATAAACAGTTCGATGATACATGTGGACTTTATGTTCGGAAGCAAAGATATGGACATCGTCGGCATCACGAAAGACGGCGAACGCGTTCAGATTTTCAAGGACGGAAACTGGGCGATTTAAAAATACAATCAAATAAAAAAGTGGGCTTACGGTGTATTTTATAGAGATAAAGGCAAGGACCGATAAGTTTCCTTGCCTTTTCATTTTGATTTGATATAAAGAAATTACGATAAACAGTAATTTATTATCGGGAGAATTTTATATGAAAAAATCATGGTTAATTCTCGTAGGAGCTATTGTAACGACTCTTATTTTTCTCACAAGTTGTGTGTATGTAGGGTTGCCCGCTGAAAAAGTAAAACGGCATAACGAAGCAATTAAGCAACAGTTGCCTGACTTCTCTTTAGATAATTTTAGCGGTAGTTTTTATTACATACTCGGAAGCGATGGGAAATCGATTAACTTTTCATGTAAAGACGGGAAAAGAGAATATCTTATTAAGACTAATGAAAAGCTATCTTATTTTGACGGAACTACAGAAAAAACTTATACCTTTTCTATAAAAGCCGAAGAAAATACATCGAGGAATATAGCGGCTTATCAATTGATTGATAATGATATTCAGGATATTTTAAACGTAGTTCATTCTTATGACGGAACGTACGATAAAATCAAAAGTATATCGGGTTCGCAAAAATACGGAGAAGAAATCTATGACGAGATAGAACATGACGTTTATTCCATGGAATGGAAATATTCCTCAATTGCATTATTGATATTTTACCTGAACGCAAATACTTCTGTTCTGCACTCTATTTATTTAAGAGACGCTTCGGAAAACATGAATGAGGAAAAATCACATTTTGATTTGTTTATTTACCCGAACGAGTCTTTTGTTTCAAGTTTGGAAGATGAATATGAAACGTTAAAGAACGTAACATAAAATTTTATAAAAACTTTTAAATTTCGATTCATCTCACATTTAATAAAGTTTAGCCCGCTATACTTCGATTACGAAGATAGCGGGCTAATTTTTGTCCACGAAAAAATCTCTAAAACAGACACCCCTTGTCCGTTTTTTTATTGGTTCATATTATTTGCAGTACAAAGAATTTGAGATACTGAGTTTCTTCCGCGCAGAGAAGCGAGGGGTGGTCCGGAGCTTGCGTTTTGATTTCGGCGCTACGCACGATTCGTCCGCTTTCTCTTGCTGCGTCAATCAGCATCTTTTCGAACAGCGAAGTGGTCATGTAGTGCGAACACGAGCAGGTAATCAGAAAACCTCCGCTTTTGACAAGTTTCATTGCTGTAAGATTAATGTCTTTATATCCTCTGTATGCGTCTTTAACTTCGTCGGCGGTTTTGCAGAAAGCCGGCGGGTCGAGTATGACAGTATCGAAATGACGTTTTTCCCGTCTGAAATTTCTCAGTACTTCGAATACGTCGCCGCACATCGTCTCGATATTCGTGAAACCGTTCAACGCAGCGTTGTCGCGGACGTTTTTCAGGGCGAGGGGAGATATGTCGCAAGCAACTACTCTGTCCGCTACGGTGGCGGCGTTCAGAGAAAATCCGCCGCTGTTGCAAAAACAGTCGAGCACTTCTCCGCAGCAATATTTTCTTGCCGTCAACCTGTTTTCTTTCTGGTCGAGGAAATAACCTGTTTTCTGCCCGTTTTTTATGTCAATCAGCATTTTTATGCCGTTTTCACAAATTTCGCAGTAGTCGGGGACTTCACCGTACAACAATTGTTTTATTTCCGCAAGACCTTCTTTCTTCCTTACGGCAACGTCGCTGCGTTCGTAAATTCCTTTGGGCGCAAACAGTTTTACGAGAATGTCGCATATAAGTTTTTTTCTCATATCCACGCCGAGTGCAAGGAATTGAACCGCAAGATAATCGCCGTATTTATCCACAATCAGAGCGGGAATATTGTCGGCTTCGGCAAATACCGCTCTGTAAGCGTTCTCGTATCCGAGTTTTCTGCGGTACTCGTCTGCTTTCTTTATCCTTTCATAGTAGAATTCTTCGTCGTCGGTTTCGTTTCCGCGTATAAAAATGCGCACGAGTATCTTAGAGGCATGATTGATGTAACCTTTGCCTATATATCTGCCGTCCGAAGCATAGACTTCCGCAAGCGAACCGTTCTTGTCTTTACCTTCGATTTTTGCTACTTCATTGGCGTAAACCCAGCTATGGCCGGAAATTAATCTTTTTTCTTCGCCTTTTTTGAGATATAACTTATAAGACATAAAATACCCTTTTATTCAGTGTAACAAATTGTCATAACAAATGCAATTAAAATTGCTTTTTATTTCCTTAAATGGTATAATCAATTGCGTATGCGAAATTTGCTCGGTTATTTAAAGCATTATAAAGTTCAATCGGTTCTTGCGCCTTTATTCAAATTGCTCGAAGCCTGTTTCGAACTGTTCGTTCCTTTGGTGGTGGCGGCGATAATCGACAGCGGCATAGTGGAAAAAAACGTGAGCTATGTTATATGGTCATGCGTTATACTCGCCGCTTTGGGGGTCATAGGGCTCGTGAGCGCCGTAGCCGCCCAGTATTTTGCCGCGCGCGCGGCAGTGGGGTTTTCCAAAGAACTCAGGCACGACCTTTTCGACAAGATGCAATCGCTGTCTTATTCCGATATAGACGGTCTGGGAACGGGAAAGATGATAACACGCATGACAAGCGACGTGAACCAGCTTCAATCAGGTGTAAATCTTGTGCTCAGACTTTTTATGCGTTCGCCGTTTATAGTGTTCGGCGCTATGATTATGGCGTTTACCATAAGCGTCTCCGCGGGAGGTATTTTTGCGGCGGTTATAGCCGTTCTTTGTCTGGTGGTTTTTGGGATTATGCTTGTCAGCATACCGCTTTATAAACGTGCGCAGGGAAAACTCGACAGAGTGACGGTTGCTACGCGTGAAACGCTTACGGGAGCGAGGGTTATAAGAGCTTTTTGTCAAGAAGAGGACGAAATTGCCGAATACAACAAGCGCAACGAAGAGTTGTCCAAAGCTCAGCTTTTCGTCGGTAAGATATCCGCGCTTATGAACCCGCTCACTTATTCGCTTATCAATATAGGCATTATAGTGCTTTTATACGTCGGCGCGATTGAAGTCGACGCCGGTTTACCGCAGGGAAAGGTAGTTGCGCTTTACAATTATATGTCCCAGATACTTATCGAGCTTATAAAAATGGCAAACCTTATAATAACCGTTACCAAATCTTTTGCATGCGCGGGAAGAATCAACGCCGTTCTCGATATGAATTCGGTAATGAGGAGCGGAGAAAAAAGCGAAAACGGCGGCAACCATTTTATTGAATTCAATAATGTGTGCGCAAATTACGGTGATGCCGAAATGGACGCGCTTAACGGAATAACTTTTACTGCCGAGCGCGGTGAAACCATAGGCATTATAGGCGGTACGGGCTCGGGTAAAACTACGCTTGTTAATTTGTTGCCGCATTTTTACGATGTCAGCCGCGGAGAAATTTTGATAGAAGGAGTAAACGTAAATGCTTTGGAGGACGAAAAACTCCGCGATATGTGCGGAATTGTGCCTCAGCGCGCCGTGCTTTTCAAAGGGACAATCCGTGAAAATATGCAATGGGGCAAAAACAATGCGACCGACGAGGAGATTTATGCCGCGGTCGAGAGCGCTCAGGCCTCGGACGTTATCAAGTCGAAGAGCGCGGGGCTTGACGAACAGGTGGAACAGGGCGGCAAAAATTTCTCCGGAGGACAGCGCCAGAGACTTACGATTGCGCGCGCGCTCGTCAAAAGGCCGCCTGTACTTATTTTAGACGACAGCGCGTCCGCGCTCGATTACGCCACAGATGCAAAGTTGCGGCATTCGCTTAAACATCTCGATTATTCTCCCACGGTGTTTATTGTTTCGCAGAGAACCTCATCCATAAGGCATGCCGATAAGATAATTGTGCTCGACGGCGGGAAAATGGTAGGACTCGGTACGCACGAAGAACTTTTAGAAAATTGCGATATTTACCGGGAAATTCATTATTCGCAATATGAGAAGGAGGGCGCGTGATATGGCGGAAAAAAGTTCTGTCGGTGTGATGAAACGTGTTCTCAGGCAGTTGAAGGGCTATAAGTTTCTTCTTGCCGCAACTGTCTTTTTTGCTGTCGTCACTGTAGCCGGCAATATCCTTATTCCTTACTTTTTCGGACAGATAATAAATCTTTTGGATTTGAGCGCCGGGGGCAGGGTAGATTTTCAGAAAATTTTCGAAAAATTCATATATATCGGCGCAACGCTCGCTGTCACAAGCATATCGCAGTGGCTGATGAACATAATCAACAACAAAATCACCTATAACGTAGTTAAAGATATAAGAGAACAGGCATTTGCGAAATTGCAGAGTCTGCCGCTTAAATTCATAGACGGACACTCTTACGGGGATATAGTCGGACGAAACATAGCCGACGTCGACCAGTTTGCCGACGGTCTTCTTATGGGTTTTACTCAATTGTTTACAGGCGTTCTGACTATAATCGGCACGCTTGCGATTATGTTTGTTATTAACTGGGTGATTGCTTTAATTGTGTTTTTGCTTACGCCGCTTTCGCTGTTTGTCGCAAAATTTATTGCCACCAGAACATATTCGCTGTTTAAAAAGACGTCTGAGATTCGCGGAGAACAGACGGCATTCATAGACGAAATGCTCGGAAATCTGAAAGTGGTAAAGGCGTTTAATCATGAGGACGAAAATCTTGAAAAATTCGATGAAATAAACGAAAGACTTACCGACGCTTCTTTGAAATCGATTTTCTATTCTTCGTTGCCCAATCCTACTACGCGGTTTGTGAATTCATTGATTTATGCTGCTGTCGCGCTTTCGGGTGCGTTAATGCTTATATTTGCAACGCCTTTGCCTGTTGTTTTCGACGTCGGGATGCTTTCCAGCCTTTTGGCTTATGCCAATCAGTACACCAGACCGTTCAACGAGATTTCGGGTGTGGTGACGGAGCTTCAGAACGCTTTGGCGTGTGCGGGAAGAATTTACGAGATTATAGACGAAGAACCTCAGAAACCCGACGCGGAGGACGCGGAGGTTTTGTCGGACGTAAAGGGGAACGTAAGTTTCGAAAATGTGTACTTTTCGTATGACCCCGATAAAAAACTCATAGAAAATCTGAATGTTTGCGCAAAAGCAGGTCAGCGCGTGGCGATAGTCGGACCTACGGGGTGTGGAAAAACGACTCTCATTAATTTGCTTATGCGTTTTTACGACCCGGTGGACGGTTCTGTTTCCGTTGACGGAAAAGATATTGAAAGCGTTACCAGAAAGTCGCTCAGAAAAAGCTACGGAATGGTCTTGCAGGATACCTGGTTTAAAAGCGGTACGGTACGCGAGAATATCGCGATAGGAAAACCCGAGGCGAGCGACGAGGAAATAATTGCCGCGGCAAAAGCGGCGCATTCGCATAATTTCATTATGCAGTTGTCGCAGGGTTACGATACGGTGCTTTCTGAAGACGGAGGAAACCTCTCGCAAGGACAAAAGCAGCTTTTGTGTATCACGCGCATTATGCTATGTCTGCCTCCGATGCTTATTCTCGACGAGGCGACTTCTTCGATAGACACGCGCACAGAAATGCGCATTCAGCGGGCGTTTGCGAAACTTATGAACGGCAGAACGAGTTTTATAGTCGCTCACAGACTCTCTACGATAAAAGAAGCGGATATAATTCTTGTTATGAATAAAGGAAATATAGTGGAACAGGGCACGCATAACGAACTGCTTGAACTCGGAGGGTTTTACGCAAACCTTTACAACAGCCAGTTTGCAATCTGACGAGTTTTCAACGCTATTATATATTAAGGAATAAACAATACGGGAGAATTTATGTTACAGGTAAATAATGTATCGTTGCAATACGGAAGCAAAAAACTTTTCGAGGAAGTCAATCTTAAATTTACGAAAGGAAATTGCTACGGAATAATCGGCGCGAACGGCGCGGGCAAATCGACGTTTTTAAAGGTTCTCAGCGGTGAAATAGAACCGAACAAGGGCGATGTGACTATGGATAAAACCGAGCGAATGTCCGTTTTGCAGCAGAACCAGAACGCTTACGACCATGTCACCGTGCTTCGTGCGGTTATGCTCGGACACAAGAGATTGGTTGATATTATGGATGAAAAGGACGCTTTGTATGCCAAGGCGGATTTTACCGAGGAGGACGGCGTGCGCGCAAGCGAACTTGAAAGCGAGTTTGCCGAGCTCGGCGGTTGGGAAGCCGAATACGAGGCTCAGACTCTTTTGAACGCTTTGGATATTACGGAAGAATATTACGAAACCATGATGTCCGACCTTGACGCAAAGCGTAAGGTAAAAGTTCTTTTGGCGCAGGCGCTTTTCGGAAATCCCGATATATTGCTTTTGGACGAGCCCACTAACAACCTTGACATAAAAACGGCGCGTTGGCTTGAAAATTACCTGCTTGATTTCGAGAATACCATTATTATAGTTTCCCATAACAGGCATTTCCTCAACAAAGTATGCACTCATATCTGCGATGTCGATTACGGTAAAATCAATATGATGCTCGGAAATTACGACTTCTGGTATGAGACAAGCCAGCTGCTCGCACGTCAGCAACGCGACCAGAACAAGAAAAACGAGCAGCGCGCTAAAGAATTGCAGGAGTTTATTGCCCGTTTCGCGGCGAATGCGTCCAAATCGCGTCAGGCGACTTCAAGAAAAAAAGAACTCGAAAAACTTACAATTGCCGACTTCAAGCCTTCTTTACGCAAATATCCGTATATTGACTTTAAATTCGAAAAGGAAATAGGCAACGATATTTTAATGGTGGAGGGACTGACAAAGAAGGGTTATTTCGAAAATATCTCGTTTACCGTTCAGAAAGACGAAAAAATCGGTATAATCAGCGACAAGAGTACGACCGTTTCTATGCTTTACGATATTCTCGCGGGAAAAGTTCAGCCCGATTCGGGTACGGTGAAATGGGGAAAGACGATTGCGTTTTCTTATTTTCCCGAGAACAATAACGAATATTTTCAGGGTTGCGACTATTCGCTGGTCGACTGGCTCAGTCAGTATTCAAAAGACCATTACGAAGAATATCTGCGCGGTTGGCTCGGCAGAATGCTGTTCTCGGGCGAGGAAGCTCTTAAACAGGCAAAGGTTCTCAGTGGCGGAGAGAAAGTGCGCTGCATGCTTGCGAAAATGATGCTCGAAGGCGGAAACTTCCTTATATTCGACGAACCTACAAACCACCTCGATTTGGAATCGATAACGGCGCTCAACAATGGTTTGAAAAATTTCAGAGGCTGTATGTTGTTCACTTCTCACGACCAGGAACTTATGAATACGGTCGCAAACAGAATAATAGAAATCAACGGCACCAAGACTTTCGACAAATGTGTCAACTATGACGAGTATATTGACATGGTTACGCAGTAATATGCTTTTTTCGACAAATTATTTTAAATTATTACACATAAATACAAAATAATATAATTAAATATTTTCCATTATTTTACAAAATTACTTTACATTAGCGATTATATGTTATATAATTCATTTACTAATTTTTTTGGGAGATGATTATGAAATTAATTAAAATCGCTTTATTTGAAAATAACGAAGACTACATGAAGGAGCTCAAAGATTACTTTGCACAAGCCGAAGGTTTCGAGGTTTGCGCCGAGTCGCCCAACGGTAACACTGCGTTAGAACTCCTGAAAAAATCCGTTCCCGATGTGGCTGTTGTCGATTTGGTGCTTGCGGGTCTGGACGGTTTCGGTGTTCTCGATTACATAAAGGCAAACATGCCGGAATGTCTTGCAATTGCAATCGGCGGCTTTACGGATGATAAAATAGTGGACAAGGCTATCGAGCACGGCGCTTTGTATTATCTTGCCAAACCCGTCAAGCCCGAAACGCTTATGGACAGAATAAGCGAGCTTTCAAGCGGTAAAACAGTTTCTTATGCAAAGGTTGCCGAAACAGTAAGGGACAAGCGTAAAACGGTTTCGCTTGACGAGAAAATAAGCAACATATTTATAACGATAGGAATACCTCCGCACATCAAAGGTTTTTCTTACCTCAGAGAGGGCATCAAAATGGCGGTTGCCGATACGAATATAATCAATAAAGTCACCAAGGAACTTTATCCGCAGATAGGTGTAAAGTTCAACACATCGGCAAGTAAGGTTGAAAGGGCTATCCGACACGCAATCGAAGTTGCCTGGAACAGAGGCAGAACGGACGCGATAAGTTCCATCTTCGGCGCGAGAGTGTATATAGGCAACGAGCGCCCGACAAACAGCGAATTCATAGCATTGGTCGCGGACAAACTCATTTTGGAATCTTTCGAGTAAATTTCTGTTTTCAGAAAATTAAAAAAAAGTAAAAAAATCAAATATTTATGTCAACTAAAAAACATCGTCAAAGCAAAATGAATTGACGGTGTTTTTTGCTTGTGATAAAATTGAATAACCACATTTTTTCACGGTATTAATATGATTGAACTTACTTTTGACGAAGTGTTCACGTTTGAGAAAGTATACGCCGCGCATATGCGTGGGCGTCTTGCTAAACGTGACAAAAAACCGCTTGTAAAGTTCGAAGCAGCGATGCTTTACAACTTGTACGATGCTTACAGAAAGTTGCAGAACGGCACTTTCAGGATACGAGGATATAATCATTTCACCGTTTACGAACCGAAAAAGCGCGAAATTCAGACGCTTCATTACTCCGACAGGGTAATTCAGCACGTCATCTGCGACGAAGTTCTTTCGCCCTATTTCACCAAACGCGCGATTATCGACAACACTGTTTGTCAGGTAGGTAAGGGCACGCATTTTGCCTTAGAGCGTTTTGAAAAGAAATTGCGCGGCTTTATTCGCGTTCACGGTTCGGCGGGCTATATTCTCAAATGCGATATTCTGAAATATTTCCCGAGTATTCCGCACGATAGGTTAAAGGATATTTTCTGCGGCGAAATACGCGACGAACGACTTAAAAAAATTGTAGCGCACATTATCGACAGTTACCACACCAATCCTTCTTTTCTTGCCGCATACGGTTACGACTGCATCCAAGAAAAAGACGGGGAGAGCGGGAGAGGCGTTCCCATAGGCAATCAGACAAGTCAGGTTTTCGGAATGTTCTACCTTGACAAGGTTGACAGACTTGTCAAGGAAAAATTGCGCGTTAAAATTTATTCCCGCTATATGGACGATTTTGTCCTCGTTCATGAAGACAAAGAGTTTCTTAAAAGCGCGCTTAAAGAAATTACTGAGGTTGTCGAAAAACTCGGTTTGAAATTCAATTCCAAAACGCAGATTTTCCCTTTGAAAAACGGAGTAACGTTTCTCGGTTTCAGATACTTTGTTACGCCTACGGGCAGATTGGTAAAAACCGTACGTAAAAAGACGAAGCGACGAATACGTAGCAGGGCGAGACTTCTTAAAAAGGCTTTTATAGAGGGAATTATCGATTCCAATCGCGTGAGGGCGTCGCTCGCCGCTTTTCACGGACATCTCGGTCACGCTAAATCTTTCAGGTTGGAAAAGGAAGTTAGAGATAAACTTTGCGCGGCGGCGCATGCGGACGGGGGATGATTATGGACGAGAATCGACAAATTACTTTGGAAGAAGTTGAAACCGAAATACAGCGCGAGTTGAAAATGCCGGAAGCCGAGGGCTACGAGCCGCCCGCGCGGGCATACGAAAACGAAAATCCGTCGCGCAAGCCGTTCCGTCTGAAAAATTTCGACAGTCCGCGCGACAAAGAAATGGCGGTGTTTACACACGCCAAAAAGCTGAGCGAATATATTTTCGTAATAACCGAAAAGTCGCCGAAAAAATTCAGGTGGAGTATAATTTCACGCCTGCAAAATTCATCCGTCGAAATAGTGGAGAACTTATACAGAGCCAATTTCGAACGTGAAGAGGAAACGCGTATCGCATTTCAGAAGAGCGCGGCAGTGGGGCTGAAACTGCTTGATTTTTATACGGAGACCGCGCGCAAAAAGCAGGCGATAACCATAAGGCAAACGGAAATAATCGCCAGGCAGATTTTGGAGACCACTAAACTTCTGAACGGTTGGGTGAAAAGCACCAAAAGAAAATAAATTCCTCGTTGCCCGCAAAAATATGCGGCGCACAAAAATCATTGCAAGCGAATTTCAGCTTGCATAAAGACAATTTAATATCGATAAAGTCACGTTCTCCGTGCTTTTGGGGTGAAAGTTCGTATATGACGCTTGGCTGCGCTCCGGCAACAATTCTAATGCTAACAATGCATACAATTTGAATTCGTCGGGTGGTAACAATAACAACAATGTTAACAATTCGAACGCGGTCCGTCCCGCGCTTCACTCGCCTGTAATATAATACAGGTTTGTTCCCGTATTCGGTTTTGTATAAGTACAACCGAACTGTTTTGATTTGGAGATGAAGGGAACTTTTATCCCGCCCGAACCTTTTAAAAGGCGACGGTAAAACCTACTCAACCTTGACTTGACGTTCCGATTAAAGGCGGCAATTTTAAGTCATGAGCTTTTTTAAAGCGGTTGAGTATTTTTTTATAATACAAGCGAAATGTTATAAAAAAGTTGGATATTTTTCGTGCTTTATGTGTTATATACAGTGATTTACTATAAATTTCATTTTGTTGCAGGGTAATTTTAAAAATCGCATTGCAACATTATGCGCAACGGATAATATATCGTTGCAAAAAACGTAAATTTATTTGTATTTTCACAGCTGTATAAAAATCGGGTGCGTCTCTGCGCACTCTTTTTTAAACGCATAAAAAATACCGTGCGATAAATACTTTTAGCGCATGGTTAGAAAAATTACCACATTATAAAGGAGAACGTCTATGAAGTACAAAGATTGGATAGAAACGTGGCTTGAAAACTACGTAAAACCTTCCGTCAAATGCAGAACGTACGAAAGGTACAGGGAGCTTGCGACCCTGCACGTCGTCAAAGAGTTGGGGGATTTCGAAATGCACGAGCTCACCGCGCCCATTTTACAGTTGTATACTGTACACCTGCTTACCGCGGGTAATCTCAAAAACGGCGGCGGGTTGGAGACGAGCACCGTTAATTGCATAATAACGGTCATTCAGAATTCGCTTAAAAAGGCTTATGCCGTCGGAGCAACAGACGATTATATAGGCGATAAAATAACCCGCCCTTCGAAAAAGGCGGGGGAAGTAACTTGTTTCAGTTTGGAAGAACAAAAAAATATCGAGGCGGAAATAAATTCGCGCAGAAACATAAAAATGTACGGAGTTATAGTTTGTCTGTATACGGGTTTGCGCGTCGGTGAGCTTCTTGCGCTTGAAAAAACCGACGTGGACGTGAAAAAGCGCACAATATCCGTAACTAAAACCTGTCGCGATGAAAAATGCGGTAACAAGTTTATGCGCCGTACCGACGCTCCTAAAACGCCGTCGTCAGTAAGGCTGATTCCTATTTCCATGAATTTAATGCCTTATATAGAAGCGCTTATGGAAAACGAATCGAATTATCTTATTAATTCCAAGGTCGGAAAAGTCCTTGCCGTAAGGTCATATCAGCGCAGTTTCGAACTGCTATTAAAACGTCTCGATATTAAACATAGGGGCTTTCACACTCTGCGCCATACGTTTGCAACGCGCGCAATGGAGTGTGGAGTTGATGTTAAAACGCTCGCCGAAATATTGGGACATAAAAACCCTATGATAACGCTTAAATGCTATGCGCATTCGCTCGACGAACATAAGAACGCAATGATGAATAAAGTCGGCGCTCTTATGGATAATGTTTAATAAAACAAACATCCCGAGTTCCCCTGTCATTCCGAGTTCCCCTGTCATTCCGAGTTCCCCTGTCATTCCGAGTTCCCCTGTCATTCCGAGCGTAG
>CATKEF010000045.1 GCA_949747905.1 uncultured Eubacteriales bacterium | reverse complement strand
CGTATCCAAACGAAATCCGTTTAGCGTGACGTCGCCGTCGAGAATCGTATCGAAATCATTTACGGAAAATGCACCGCTTTCGCTTTCTTCTCCAATCTGTCCGAAGTTACTTGCATTGTGGAATAGAACAGCGCCCGAATTTTGGACTATATAAAACTCGGCTGTTTCTAAAATATTCTCATAGTATGTATAAGTAACGTCTTTCCATATTCCAAAAAAATTCTGTTCTCTTACGGTTTGGGTACACTTTATTTCATACGCGAAAATAATTTTTATGTACACGCCTTTTGCTAAATCGCTGCCGGACGGTGTGTAAAGAATATATTTATCATCTGTTTTAAAGTAATCGCTAAGTTTGACTAACTCTGTAAAATTAAACGTGTGAAGTTGTTTTTTTGTTTCGCCGTCTTTTGTCTGCCACTCCCATGGTCCGTTCGGATCGGTCTTTTTTTGAAAAAGCATGGCGCCTTTGCCGATCACGCCTATGTCCTTAAAATCGCCGACGCTTTGAAAAGTATCGTTTGATATAGATAACTTACAGTTACTTGTGTAAGGTAGGTTATCCGGATCTCTGTAATTATAAGAAAGGCGTATTGCTACGCTTTGCCCCGTTACCCCGAAAGTCTGATAATCGGAAACATTTTTTTTGACTTCTGGCTTGGATAATTCGCTCTGCGCGCATACGGAAAGTTTTATTAAATTGTTGTTTAAAATATGACCGCGCTTATCTGGCGATTCATAATAACCGCTGTTATCTTCTAACCGATAAGACTTTATGTCTATACTCCTTTCGTCTTTAAGAATAACCGGCTTATCGTCCGCATCTCCGTTGTCTTCGGCATGAGCAAATACGCCGTTGCTATACACTAATGCAATAATTAAACTTAAAATAAAGAAAATTATTACAAACGGGAATACAATTATGCTATATTTCTTCTTTTGTTGTTGCATTTCTAATCTCCCTATGATATGTGTTAATTTATATTTACTATGGTTGATAACTCAACATTCTTTATTTTATCATATAAAAATATTAAAGTCAAGAACGTTCTAAACGCAAACGATGTATTTTTTTGTATTTTTTGTTACTAATTTTTCATACCGTTAAAAGTGTTATAAAAAAATGAAAAAATTGGTTAAAGCCTGTCCATACTCATAGACACCCATAATATTTTTGCACAAAACGCCTTGACAATCCCCATGCAAGAGCATATACTGTGCGTAATCTAAACGGCACGCCTATTCCGTTAAGATTAAGGCAATAGCTATGCGAACCAAAAACAAAGAGATAAAGAACTCCATAAAGACGTACATAGAACAGGTCGGCAGCTCCGGCGGCAACTGTCCGTCATACAAGGACATAAGCTCAACCGTCGGAACAAGCAAGAGCAACGTTTTCAGATATATTGCCGAAATGCTGAACGACAGCGAACTTGTCCGCTCCGCATACGGGTATATAACGGACAAAATGGACCGCGCCGCAAGCAGTATGCAAACCGTTCCCGTTCTCGGCTCTATCCCTTGCGGTCCGCTCGAAGAAGAAACGGAATGCGTCGAGGGGTATTACAATCTGCCGACTTCATTCATAGGACGCGGCGAGCATTACTTGCTTCGAGCGAGCGGCGACTCCATGACGAACGCAGGCATAGACAACGGCGACTTGGTGCTCATACGCAAACAGAACGAAGCCGAGAACGGAGATATAGTCGTTGCGCTTGCGGACGGGCTATCTACTCTGAAACGGCTCTACCGCGACGACGAGCGCAAATGCGTCGTGCTTCATCCCGAAAACGACTATATGGAAGATATAATCGTCAAAGACTGTTACATACAAGGCGTAGCCGTGAAAATAATAAAAGACGTTAAAAAGGAAGGGAATCATTATGGTATATGACGAGAAATGCCCCATTTGCGGCACGGTAAACAAAGGCTTGAATCTTGCCGAAACGAACGGCTGGTTCATATGCGAGAAATGCGAAAACACAGTCAACACTCTAACGCAGCTCAAAACCGTTAAAGTCCCGTTTTTGAAAACGGTCGAGGACGTTAAAAAGCATTGCGGTATAGCCTAAGTATTTTAGCCGGCTTCGGTTGCCCCACCGAAAAGGTTTAAGATAAATCCATTTCGAGGTCAATACAATGTCAAAAAAGATCAATTCCGTCGTATGCCCCAAATGCCATGAACAGTTGATGCGAATGGTGAGCGGCACAAACGGATATATATTCATTCGCTGTATAAATTGCGGCTCGTCGGTAAAGATACGCGCAAGCAAGGAACATATCTCGACCGACGCCGTTAGCGGAACTGCGGACGCCCATTAAAAGAACGCAACACAGTACTCCAACGCATAATTGAATATTCATACCGTATGACGCTGTTCGGATCGAGGTTGCCCTGAAACATCGGGAGTGTAAAGCCGGCGACGCACGCCATACGAAGTTGTGAATGAGCAGAAGCTCTTTCCGTCAGGAAAAGCGGTCGTCGCCTCACAAGGACTGAACCCATTTAAGGTATGGTCTTTGTGGGGCGATTTTTTTCGCACGCAATTTTTACCCGACACACGGCTCAGTCCGACCGCTGTCGGGCTTTTTTCTTTTTACGACTAATTCCCCGACTGCGGATTTCAAAGCCAAAAAATCCAATTTCGGAGGAATTTATAATGAAAGACAACAAGTGCAAACAGTATTATCTCACGGTGCAAAATCCAGCAACGGGCAAGTACGAAAAGGTATTCGTAACGGAAGAGGTATACAGAGCGTACAAAAAGCCCGTTCGTAAAGAACAAAGCCGACGGCGCCGTGAAGATAGATGTCTTGTTCAAAACAAGCACGGCAATCTCGTTCGTTGCACCGAGGATTGCAAAGAATGCGAGTATTACAATTCGGGACAAAAGCCTAAGGTCAACGGACTGTCGCTCGACGTTTTCAAAGAACAGGGTTTAGAGATAGCCGACGCGCGAGCGGACTTGGAAAGCGATTACATACGCAGAGAGGAAATGCAAACGTTGAAGGACGCGTATTCAACGCTATCCCCCGTTCAACGTAAACTGTTCAGGCTCTTCTTTATAGAGAATGAAGGACAAGCCGAAATCGCCGCCATAATGGGCGTTTCGCAACCTGCGATTTGTAAGGCAATAGCCAAAATAAAAGCCGTCATAAAAAATTATTTTGAGAAATTTTGAAAATTCGGTTATAAATTTCGAGTTTTTGACCTGTGAGTAGTGAAGGCACTTAAAGGAGCGAACAAATGGAAGGCTTACAAAAAATAGGATACGTCGCGCTCACCAATCCGGACGGCAGTCTACAGCTCGGCGTTCCCGTTTACATTCGAGTAAAGGAACTGAACGAACACGGCACTACGGACCAGCAAGAACAGTTAGTAAAGTACGCTATAAATACAATGCTCGAATACTACGAAAGTCAAATCGCCGAACATATGGCTGAATTGAAAAAATCCAAACAAGGAGGTGTATCGGACAATGGAGTTTCTGGAAATGCTGCAGATAGCGACGAATGTGTACCGAACGGAGAATTACATAGTCTGTCAGATAGTCGGGCTGAAGCGCGATCCCGAGCTTGACAGCGCGGCTATAAGTCAAGACGCGTACTTCGCAAGAACACAAGCGCGTGATCGTCTGTACGAAGACGTATTCGAAGAACGGATCAATATCGACGGCAGACGGATACCGACAACTATGTATTCGCGCAAGTATATCGACTAACATCTCGCTCGAGTCCGTAATGGTTGGGTTATGGGTTTTGGGTACGGACGAGTCGGGATGTCTCGCATAGACGATTAGGTACATAACAGCGACGAAAGCTAACTCGGTAAGACGTCTGCCGAAAGAACTGTCGATTGGTGCGTATTGCACCGTTCAAATCCGAAAGTCATGCAAATCTCAAAACGAGCAAGGTAAACAGCATAGCGACGACGGTTTTATCGGTCGCACGGGAAGCGTCCCATATAAACTCCTGCTCGTTACAACTTAATAGACGGCAAATGCCGTCAAGACAAAAATAATTATACGAGGTGAAAATCTATGGCAAAAGCCGAAAAAGATGCGCCGAAGAGCGAGAATAAGTACGGCGGCGACCGCCGCTGGACTAAGCCGAGTAAGCGTGCCAAAGGCTACGCGGAAGAGCGAAAAGCCAAAGTCCACAAGTGGGGACAAAAAGAAGGCAAAGAGCTGACCGACTACGAGTCCGGCATACGTTCGGGGTATCTGCAATGTCAGTCCGACCACGCCGGAATGTTCCGCTATAAGCAAGCTCTCGACGCAGGACTCTCCAAGGAAGAAGCTGTCAAGTTCTCGCGCGAACGCGGTACTAAGCTCGCGGACAAGTCCTAAACCCGTGCCGCTGTGGGGGAACGGTTTAACGGCTATTCCCCCGCTGTCGGCATAACATCAATAAAATTTTCAAAGAGGTAATTATGGCAAACGATAAGAAAATCACGGTAGAACGCGAAGCGTTCGAGCTTAACGGAAAGACTTGCTATTCGTATTTCGTCAAAGGCGCGGTACGCGGCAGAGAGGTAAAGGCGCAGCTCGTGCCGCAGGATAACGGCGGTTACGTTCTGCTCGACATAGTGTTCGACAACGCGGACACGGCGGAGCTCGTTATAGGGACAATATCCATCACCAACGACAAGGGCAAGACCGAAATGTTCCCGTCGTACACTGTCAAGAATGTTGACGAAAACGGCGAAGTCTTCGAGTGTCCCGTCAAAGCGGCGCGTAAGACCGACAAGACCAAGCTCGCAATGATTCTGCGCTGATTCATCAAAACAGTTTGCGACCGGAGGCATAACGCCGTCGGTCGCAAATTTCAGTTTATAAGGAGAATAACATGGTTATTAAGAAAGTAGCTACCGCAATCCTTGTAGCGTTACTCATCTGCGGCATTATAGGGATATGCGTGGGCGTAAGTCTAAACAGTAAAGCAGATGCGCCCATTCCTATAGCACCGAAATGCAAGCATATAATCACCGACGGGATATG
>CATKEF010000044.1 GCA_949747905.1 uncultured Eubacteriales bacterium | reverse complement strand
GTTCTTTATGCAATGCGGCTTTGCTATGGTTGAAACGGGTTTCACCCGCGCCAAAAACGCAGGCAACATTATTATGAAGAACTTGATGGACTTCTGTATAGGCACCGTAGTATTTATGCTACTCGGCTTTTCTCTACTCGTCGGGCAGGAAGCCGCAGGCGGATTTATCGGCGTTCCCACAATGGGGTTGTTTACCGACTTTTCGAAATTTGTCGCGGAAAATGCTTCGAGTTTTGTCTTTAATCTCGTATTCTGCGCAACAGCCGCGACGATCGTGTCCGGCGCGATGGCGGAGAGAACGCGGTTCATTTCTTACTGCATATACTCGGCGCTTATCTCGCTTGTCGTGTACCCCGTAGAAGCCGGGTGGGTATGGGGCAACGGCTGGCTCGTAAATCTGGGTTTTATCGATTTTGCGGGTTCGGCTTGTATCCATACCGTCGGTGGCGTGGCGGCGCTCATAGGCGCAATATTCCTTCGCCCGCGAATCGGCAAATACGAACGAAATTCCGAAGGTAAGGTTACGAAAGTCAACGCCATTCAGGGACACAGTTTGACGCTCGGCGCGCTAGGTGTGTTTATTCTCTGGTTCGGATGGTACGGATTTAACGGTGCTGCGGCGACCTCGTTGGACTCGCTTGCCAACATATTCCTTACGACAACGATAGCCCCTGCAGTCGCGACCGTCGTGTGCATGATATTCACTTGGATCAAAAACAAAAAGCCGGACGTTTCCATGTGCCTTAACGCCTCGCTTGCGGGGCTTGTCGCAATTACGGCGGGTTGCTTTACGGTCGACGCATTGGGCGCAACCGTCATAGGCGCGGTATCGGGCATATTAGTTGTGGTAATTGCCGAGATGCTGGACAAGAAGTTGCATATCGACGATCCCGTGGGCGCTGTCGCGGTACACTGCGCAAACGGTATTTGGGGCACGCTCGCGGTCGGACTGTTTGCATGCGTCGATTTTCAAAGCGGCGCCGAAGGCGTACTGACCGATCCGAAAATGCTGGGCGTTTTTTACGGGGGCAACGGATATCTCTTGGGCATTCAGACTGCGGGAATTCTTGCCATCGTCGCATGGACTGTCGCTTGGATGATTTTGATATTCGGTGGGATCAAATATATCCCCGTCATGATCAAGCGCAAGTGCGGGCTTATTAAAGCGATCAAGCTCGGCAAAGAGTGGAACGGCTTGCGCGCTTCCGCCGACGACGAGGTAAACGGCTTGGATATTTCCGAACACGGTTTGGAAAGCGCGTATGCGGACTTCTTGCCCACCGCGCCTTCGTATGACGGCGAAGGAACGGGCGTGGACATAAGCGGTGTTAAGCCTGCCGACATAGACCTTACCGCGACGGAAACGGAAAGTTATAGCAAGGTCACGATCATAACAGGTCAAGACAAATTCCTTACGCTCAAAGACGCCTTGGCGCAGATAGGCGTTACGGGTATGACCGTATCTACCGTTATGGGCTGCGGCGCACAAAGCGGCAAAACGGGACAGTACAGAGGCGTTAAGACGTCTATGCACCTACTTCCCAAAATTCAGGTGGAAGTGGTGGTGTCGGAAGTCGATCCCAAGCTCGTCGTCGCGGTGGCGCAAAAAGTCCTTGCCGATGGGAACTACGGCGCAGGCAAGATCTTTGTCAGCAATATAGAAAACGTGATGCGTGTGCGAACGGGCGAAACGGGCAAAGCCGCACTTTCAAACGAAGTTACCGATTGATGTTGTGCGTATTGCAATAAATTTATTCGAAAGCCGCGCGGTAATATTCATCGCGCGGCTTTCGGGCACTCGAATAAAGAAACAAAAAGGGAACGGACATGTTCAAGAATAATCGCAGCAGTTCGCCGCTTGAGGGCGAAGTCAGAATTCCGTCGGGTTGTGCAGTGAGCGCGATAATCGACAGAAGCGGAAAAACTATGACGGGCGAAAAAATTATACGCTCGATAGCGACTATGCACGACAGGTCCAACGGCTTAGGCGGCGGTTTTGCCGGCTATGGCATTTATCCGGATTACAAAGATTATTATGCCTTTCATTTGTTTTACAATGATTTTCAGTCGCGCAAAGAAACGGAAGATTTTTTGAATAAGCATTTCGAGATCGTATATTCTTCGGAAATGAAAACGCGTAAAACCAAAGGCATCGGCAACGTGCCTATCATTTACCGTTATTTTCTGTTTCCGCTCTCCAAAAAACTAAACAACTCGCTTATGGACGAAGAACAGTATGTGGTAAAATGCGTAAACAGGATCAACGCCGAAATAGACGGAGCTTTCGTGTTTTCGAGCGGGAAAAATATGGGCATTTTCAAGGGAGTCGGTTTTCCCGAGGATATCGGGAAATTTTATCTTTTGGACGAAGAATATAAGGGCTATGCTTGGACGGCGCACGGCAGATACCCTACGAATACGCCGGGCTGGTGGGGCGGCGCTCATCCGTTCGGACTTCTCGATTATTCGGTAGTGCACAACGGCGAAATATCGTCATACGATGCCAACCGTCGATATATAGAGATGTTCGGGTACAAATGCACCCTTCAAACGGATACCGAAGTTATCACATACATAATCGACTATCTGATCCGCGTAAAAAAGCTTACGTTACAAGAGATAGCCAAAGTAATCTCGGCATCGTTTTGGTCTACTATCGAAGAAAAGAGCGACAGGGAAAAGCGCGAAGAGACTTTTTTGAGAAAAGCTTTCCCGTCGTTGCTCATAAACGGTCCGTTCTCCATCGTTTTCGGGTTTAACGGCGGTATAATGGCGCTCAACGACAGATTGAAACTGCGGTCTATGGTATGTGCAGAAAAAGGCGATAAAGCGTATATTTCGTCCGAGGAGTGCGGTATCCGCGTGATTGAACCCGAGCTTGACAGGATATTCTCGCCCGCAGGCGGTCAACCCGTTATTTATAAGTTAAAGGAGGCGGAATAGAATGGATATGTATATACCCGCCGAGTACGAGGTAGTTCGAAACGCCGAAAACTGTACGGTATGCCGCTCATGCGAAAGGCAATGCGCAAACGGCGTGCATACATTCGACAAAGACTTGGGCAAAATGACAGCCGACGGCACAAAATGCGTTAACTGTCACAGATGCGTTTGTCTTTGCCCGACGCACGCTATAAAAATAGTAAAGTCGGACGATACATACAGACTGAACGCAAATTGGTCTATGCAGACTATGAACGAGGTGTATCGTCAAGCAAATTCGGGCGGTGTTTTGCTCTCTTCTATGGGCAATCCCAACGACTACCCGAAGTACTTTGACAAAATACTTATCAACGCTTCGCAGGTCACAAACCCGTCAATAGATCCGTTGCGCGAACCTATGGAAACGACGGTATATCTCGGCAAAAAGGACGCAGAGATTAAACGCGACGGCAACGGAAATCTTATCGACACGCTTGCACCGCAGTTAAAGCTGAATATGCCAATCATGTTCTCGGCGATGAGTTACGGATCTATTTCTTATAATGCGCACGCAAGCTTGGCGCGGGCTGCCGAGGAATTGGGCGTATTCTACAACACAGGCGAAGGCGGCTTGCATAAAGATTTTTACAAATACGGTAAAAACACGATCGTCCAAGTCGCTTCGGGCAGATTCGGAGTTCATGCCGACTATCTCGAAGCGGCGGCAGCGATCGAGATAAAAATGGGTCAGGGAGCAAAACCGGGTATAGGCGGACATTTGCCGGGCATAAAAATATCCGACGACGTTTCCAAAACGCGTATGATTCCCAAGGGCGTAGACGCCATTTCTCCCGCCCCGCACCACGATATTTATTCGATCGAAGATTTGCGGCAGCTTATTTATACTCTTAAAGAGGCGACGGATTATCGTAAGCCGATCATCGTAAAGATAGCCGCCGTACACAACGTGGCGGCAATCGCATCGGGCATTGCGCGGTCGGGTGCCGATATAATCGCAATCGACGGTTTTCGCGGCGGCACGGGAGCGGCTCCGACGAGAATACGCGACAACGTGGGTATCCCGATAGAGCTTGCCCTTGCCCGTGTAGACGAGAGGCTTAGACAGGAAGGGATACGCGACAGTGTATCCGTAGTCGCAGCGGGGTCGATTCGGTCGAGCGCAGACGTGGTCAAAGCGATTGCGCTCGGCGCGGACGCTTGCTATATAGGTACGGCGACGCTTTTAGCCCTCGGATGTCATTTGTGCCGTAGCTGTCATACGGGAAAATGTAACTGGGGAATCGCGACGCAACTCCCCGATTTGGTAAAGCGGCTTGATCCCGATAACGGGTATCAACGACTCGTCAATCTCGTCACGGCATGGAATCATGAGATAAAAGAGATGATGGGCGGCATGGGATTGAACTCCATAGAAGCTTTGCGTGGCAACAGACTTATGTTGCGCGGCGTCGGACTGAATGAAACCGAGCTTAAAGTCTTGGGATTGCTCCACGCGGGCGAAGATATGTGAGGTGCGAAATATGGTCATAGTTCTGAATGAAAGTATTGATTTTCGGGCGCTAAACAAGCGTATTCGGGGTACGGACGAACACAAAATTACGCTAAACGGCTGTATCGGTCAACGATATATCGGCACGGGCGTATCGGACAAACAGATCGAGATTAACGGTACGCCCGGCAATGCGTTAGGCGCATATCTTAACGGCGGAGAGATTGTTGTTCACGGTAACGCGCAGGATGCGACCGGCGACACGATGAATAACGGCGAGATAGTCATTCACGGCAATGCCGGCGACGCGACGGGATATGCAATGCGCGGCGGAAAAATCTATATACGCGGCAACACCGGATACCGAGCCGGTATTCACATGAAGGCGTATATGGACTTCAAACCCGTGATCGTTATCGGCGGCAGAGCGGGGTCGTTCCTCGGCGAATATCAGGCGGGCGGCATAATCGTCGTGTTGGGGCAAAACGATGACGGACTTCCCATTATCAACAACTTCTGCGGTACGGGCATGCACGGCGGAAAAATATATTTGCGCTGCAATGCGCTACCGCACAAAATACCCGAGCAAGTGTGCGCGAAAAAAATACGGGGGTGCGACGACAAAGAGCTTTCGGAAATTGTGAAAGATTATTGCAAGTGCTTTTTCGGTATGAATTACAATGAGTTGCTCGATGCCGATTTTTTTGTTTTAACGCCGAACAGCGAAAACCCGTATAAGCGCATGTACACCGACAATTGAACGGTTTACAAAATCGTTCGTTTATGCTATGATATTGTTATGATAGATTTCGATTTGTACAAATTATTTTATACGGTGGCCAAATACGGCAGTTTGAGCAAGGCTGCGGAAGAGTTATATATTTCGCAACCGGCGGCATCGCAGTCTTTAAGACGGCTGGAAGAATTGCTTGATACTCAGCTTTTCAACCGGTTGCATCACGGTATGGAACTTTCCGCACAGGGCGGTAAAATCATTTTCGACGACGTGGAGCAAGCCGTAAAGCTGTTGTACGGCGCAGAGCAAAAGCTTGCTGCGCTCAAACAGAATGCAACGGGCACCATACGGATAGGCGCGTCGGAGACAATTTTTCAATACATTCTCTCCGAGAAAATCGTTAAATACAATGAGATGTTTCCGCAAGTGAAAATCGAACTTATCTCCGACGTTTCGCCTAAGATCACCGCGCTTATGAAGAAGAACGAGTGCGATATAGGATTTTTGAATTTGCCCGTTGCAAGCGACGAAGATATTGTAATTGAAAAATCGATTGCGTTTTTGAACGATATTTTTATAGCCGGCGAGAGGTTTTCGGAGTTGAAAGGAAAAGCGCTCAACGTGCAGGATTTACAAAAATACCCGCTGCTTCTTATGGAAGAACATACCGTATCGCGCGAGTCGGTCGACCGTTACGGAGTGAGCCACGGCGTCGACTTCAAGCCCGCGGTGGAGGTGAACAGCTGGGGATTTATGAAACATCTCGTTATGAACGGTATGGGAATAGGCTGTATTCCGCGCGAGTATTCTATGAATAAGCTTTTGAACGGCTCGCTGTTCGAGTTGAACGTCAATCCCCATTTGCCCGTCCGCTCGGTCGGAATGGCTTTACCCAAAAAAGTAAACAAGACCTTTGCGTTGCAATCGTTTATTTGCCTGTTTCAATAATGCAGTTTTTAATATTACCGAAATGCGAATGTTTTATATCTGTTCTTTTTCGTAAATTTCCCCAACTGACCGTAATATATGTGCCTGTCTTGATACAAGCGTCGGCGCTGCGCGCCGCCGAGACAGGCACACGCCGAAATAACGAACGAAAAGAAGCGCGGCGGCAAGCGGTGCTTCGCCGCTAAACCGCTTGGCGAAGCGCACCGCATTTTGCCATCCGCGCGCTTTTTCTTTGTCGTTCATTTTACGGTACTTTCGGCGCTTTCGACATTGTCTCTGGTGATGCGTCGCCTATGAGCACACCCTCATCCCAAACTCTGAAATCTTTTGCTACAATCAGCCGTATATCTCGTTCAAATGTGTCATCCATTCGGCATATTACGTCGTTACCGTCAATATCGCTTTCAATAAAACTGTACAATCCTTTCGAGTAGTACGGCTTTACGCCTTGCTTGCTCAAATACTTGGTTATGTATCGAATAGCCGAGCTGTACATTTCCGGGATTATCTTACTGAACTCGTTCCGACCGAACTTATCTGCAAAATACTTGCTTTGTAAATACGTTTTCTTCTTTCCGGTCTTTGGATTGTAATCGCTTACTTGTTCAAGCTCTGCGGTTATTTTCTTATTCGGATCGTAAATAAGTCCGTGAAAATGCAGTCGGTCGGTCTCTTTGCCGCGTTCCCAAACGCCTTGAAACAAACAGCCGTAACGTTTATGCAAATTAGAAAATGCTAATTTCAAACTCTTTTCAAAACTTTGCTCGGTATGTTTTTTATCGTCATAGGTTATTGTAAAGAAGTATTCATACTCTTGGTTATATGCCTTGTATTCGAACCGTTGTCTGCGTACATAAAGGTTTCTGCGTTTTCTTTTCCATTGTTCGTCTATGAAATATTTAACTTTTTCTTCGCTTGTAAATAGCGGTAGCATGTTTTGCAAAATAGTTTGCTTGCGTATGTGCGGTAGTAATTTAAAATACTTTTCATAAAGCTCGTCGAAGATTTGTTTATGTGTAGTTATATGAATGTCGTTATTAGGCTTTGTAATGCTTTTATTTTCTTGCTCTACAACTTCTTTGTTCGACTTATCTTGCGGCTGTTCTAATGCATATTTGCCGTCATTTACCGTAACGGCTATTGTCTTTTCTCGCCGCACCGTACGCTTTTTTGTATTGGTAGTGTGCGGCGTGGCAATATACACGTCGCCTTCCTTGCGCACCTTGCATTTGGGATACCATTGTGCAATGCAGTCCTCGTCTATGCGACCTAATTGGTCGCCTTTGTATCTGTTGCTAATTTTTCTCACCTCCTTCGCCCAATAGGGCATTTTACTGAGGGCTTGTCCGCTTATAAGTTACCTTTACACCTCCTTAATTTATTTTTGCAGTCATAGGCAAACGGCAAGTCCTCGCACTTACTAATATAAAATTTCACCCTATGCGCAACAAAAAAGTGCGAAGAATTTTATGTTTCTCGCACTTTTTTGTGTCGTATTTTATTCATCTCGTTGTGAAGTCGCCGATTATAAATATCTGATCGGAGTGGTTTTCGTCTATATCGTATTCGCCGAGTATTATGTTTTCGTCAAACCAAGTAAAGACTGTAACCTGTTTGTTTGTGTTTGCGTCAATGAGCGTTACTTGCGGATAGTCTTTTGTGCCGGCTATTTCGACGAATAACTTAATTCCGAATAAGTTTACCGTTTCCGTCCTGCCTAATGGTTCTAACGCGAACTTTATCGATCTATCTTGAGAGAAAAGACTTTCGTCGTAAAGCTCTATCTTTTCGCCTTTCCAATAGCAGTAACGTAGCACTATGTACTTAATATCATCGGGAACAATAAGCGGTAAGCCGTTTTCTTCCAAGTATTCTTTTCGAGCGATACGCCTTTCGAACTTTGCTCTACACAGCGGATAGATATTATGCCAAGTTTGGTCATGTTCGAATCCGTGCGTTTTCCACGCCCAATCCCGAAAGCCGACATCTTCGCTCGTGTTGTATAAAACTTTGAGCGTTAAGCCTGTTCCGTAGCTTTCACACGGCGGTCCTATGTATTTATAGGCGTTGCGTTTTTGCCTGCCGGTTTTATCGTGTCGGGGAGTGATCTCAATTAGTCCGTCCTTTTGCAGTTGCCGTAAAATAGTTTGTATAGTTCTGTCCGACACGCCTAATCTTTCGGCAAGCGCGTGTATCTTGAAAGTCCTGCCGTTACACTCTATTACTGTGTTTATTACTATTTCTCGGCGCTCTTTAGGTGTGGGTTTTCGTACAAGGTATTCTCGCTCGTCGCCGTCGGTCATATAGTTTGGGTTTTTAATGTAAATAAAGCCGTAGCTCTTGCGTCTAAGCAATTCCCACGGATATGTATCTTCGTTGTATTCGTCAATATCGTATTTCCGATTAAACAATTCTTCCATAGGTATATTGTACAATTTTCTAATATAAAAATCAATCCTATTCGTCCGGCTCTCCGAATTTATTGCCTTTTCGGCAGTGGTGGTTAGCACAGTTAAAAGCCGATGTCAACGCGCGAAAAATTTTGCGATTGTGTTGCAGTTAGCATTATGTCAGGTTTGTAAAGGACTTGACTTTTTCATTGAACGTAAAATTTTTCGCTTGTCTCGTTGACATCGGGTTGTCGGCATTTGTAATGCACTCGTCTTTAGCTTTTACCTGCGCTCTTTTTTGTTGTTGCCGAAAAGGCAAAAAAATTCGGAGGTAAATCCAAAATGAAAGAAACAAGTGTAAATAAATACTATCTCTCGGAATTCTCTTACGACGACGGAGAATATGAGACTACGTTTAACATTATCGATGTGGATTTTGTTAATCAATCAATAACCGTAGCCATAACCCGTTGCGGAAAGATAACACAAGATACGTTTCCACTGCTCCGCGACAAAGACGGCAAACTGTATTTCGAGCACGGATTGTTTTACGAAAACAAAATCCAGCTCGACGACTTCGACGAGGTGAACTGAAATGAGCAATAACAGAATTCTTAATTTCAGCGTTCTCCAAGAAGAAATAAACCCGAATAACGTTCTCGCTATATCCGAGATAATTGCTTTTACACAAACACGTTTTCTTATTAGCTACATGGGAAACCGTATGCAAAAGATATATGCCGACTTATATGCTGACATAAAACACAAGCACGATATAAACCACATATTCAGCGACGGTTACGATCTGGTACACGAAGGAGTGTTATACCTTTGTGAGCATTACGGAGAGCATATAAACGACGTTATAGGTTACAGTAAGAAAGGTAAGCAAATAACAATACGGACAATGTGCATTAGAAAGATGATGAAGCTCATAAACCGAGATTCAAGAGATTATTACCGTCATACCGACATAGACAATATTACACCCGAAAACGAACCGTTGATTGAGATGAGAGAAGAAATAGATAGTGACTATTCCCAATGCGACGAGATAGTGTAAAACCTTAACCTAACGGACAACATGAAACTTGCTTTGGAATGTAGAATGGCTGGTTTGAGCTATCCCGAAATAGGACGGGTGCTTGAACGAGCGCAATCGACAGTATTTGAATACTTCATTAAAATGAGACAGAGATACACAGCGATATATGGATAATTTTATAAGCGTCCATAATTTCGTGCTGTTATAGAAAATATTTTTAAGGATATTTTTCGATTTATAGGGTGAAATTTTATATTAGTTTATGCAGCCATAGGTGTAGTTACCTTAATAAACTAAAATGCAAGAATTAATACAAACCACTGAACCCGAAAACGAGTTCAATCCTACGGAGCATTACATCTTTGCTCCGTCTATCTCCATGCGAAGAATAGTGGACGGTAAACCTTATTACGTTCGCAGGTTCTTCAAAGGCGGTAAGGACTTTGAGAAAACAATGCAAAGTCTTGCCGTAAAACAATCTTACAAAGATATGAGGTAAAACATTATGAAACAGGAAAAACAAATAGCCGGATTATATATGCGCCTATCTCAAGAGGACGAGCGCAACGGCGAATCTCTGTCCATAGACAACCAACGGCATATACTCAGAAAATACGCCGAAGAACACGGCTTTGAAATTCACGGCGAATATATAGATGACGGCGTTTCGGGTACTACATTCGACCGTCCGCAAGTGCAAAAGCTTTTAGATGACGCCAAGACGGGAGTTATAAATACGATTATTGTAAAAGACCTTTCGAGGTTCGGGCGCAATTACATAGAGGTTGGACAGTATCTCGATTATGTGTTCCCGGCGTTTGGAATACGGTTTATAGCTATACAGGACAATGTGGATACTTCTAACCGCGACAGTAACGCTATGGAAATGATGCCTATAATGAACGTGTTTAACGAATGGCACGCGGCTAATACATCGAAGAAAATACGGGCGGTAAAAAGAGCCAACGCTACCGAAGGAATTTACACGGCAAATAAAGCTATTTACGGATATGTTATGGGAACGGACAAAAAGCGGACTCCTGTTACAGACGAAGAAGCTGCCGCAGTTGTCAAAAGGATATTCGAAATGTATGCTTCGGGAGTAAGTCCGCAAAAGATCGCCGAAATTTTTACCAAAGAAGGAATCCCGTCGCCGGCTGTGTATGCTCACGAAAAATACGGAAAAAAGCTCAAGCCCGACGCGCTCAATATCTGGCATAAAAGCACTATACGGGAAATGTTGAACAACATAATTTACATAGGACATATGCCGCAGCTTCGCTGGACGTCGTTGTCGTACAAGAACAAAAAGCGTTTCAGAAAAGACGAGAGCGAGTGGACGGTTATCTACAATACCCACAAGCCGATTATTTCGCAAGAGCTTTGGGATAAGGTTCACGAACGCATGAAGTCGGTATCTAACGGTAGAACAACAAAGCAGGGGTATACGCATCCATTATCCGGTTTCTTATTCTGTGCCGATTGCGAACAGAAAATGAAGTTGGCAACGCACAAGACTAAAAACGGCTCGCTCAGTTATTACTTTAACTGCGGATATTATGCTCGTTATGGGAAACATATGTGCTCGTCGCATTATATGTCCGCCAAAGACTTGACCGAACTTATTCTCGACGATATACGCGAAATGGCGAGAAGAATAGTTTTGGACGAGAAAGCTATTCGAGATGAGTTTATACATCACAACGCCGAACTCGAAGAAAATGCGGTTAAGTCGGCGAAAAAAGAATTACAAACGAAAAAGAATCGTATTGAAGAATTATCTCGTCTTATGCAAATTGCCTACGAAGACCGAATGAAAGGTAAAATGCCGGAAGAACTTTGTTTTGGATTTATTAAAAAATATTCCGACGAACAAAGCACTCTTACAACTGAGATAGCCGAACTCGAAGCGAAACTATACGAAACGGAGAGCAAACAACAAAGCGCGGACGATTTCATACGAAATATAAAGAAGTATCTTAACGCTCCCGAACTCACAAGAGAGATGTGTTATGAGCTTCTCGACCGTGTAGTGGTCGGCGGCGTACCAAAAAGCAAAGACGAAGCGCGCACGATAGATATTGTCTACAAGGTAGATCTTGCATCCGTTATGCGGTATAGATTACGTAAATAACGATAAAGCGTATGGGTTGAATAAGCTCATATGCTTTTTTCGTGCCTAACACTACTATTTAGAGCATCCATAAAGTTGTGTCGCAACAAGCGCACGCCTTAAACTCAAAGCGGGCTTAAAACATAACTATTGCTATGTTTTATCGTGTATTCAAAGCCCGTATATCGCACTTTGAAAAGTGAATAGTTTTATTCAATAAGACCGTTGACGGTAAAATATATTTGTGATATAATGTTTAATATATTGAGAGGTCGTATTTATATGAACTATAATATTGTTAATAAACGATATGTGGGAAATAAAGATTGTCATCAAACATTATTAGATATTGCAAATTTTCCTGTTGATGAAACGATTACTATTAATTGTGATGGAATAATAGAAGTAAACCCATTCAATACTTTAGTAATATCAAATGCTTTGAAACAACATCATAGAAATTATAATAATTTGAGATTTGACAAGAGGATGGATGGTAGCTATTTAGAATTTATAGGTTTTTATAGAAACTGTGGATTTGACAATGGGGATCGGATAAATGACTTTGCTTATAAGCAAGGTAGATATATAAGTATCACCCCTATAAATTTATACACGGGCACAAGTTTTGAAAATGACTATGATAACATTGATTCTGAAGCAAACAAAATGGCAAGTATGTTGGGATTTGATCGAGATTTGAGAAATTATATTATTTATTGTTTTACTGAAATGATTAGAAATGTTTTTGAACATTCTGGAACAAATAGGGTTTATGTATGTGCTCAATATTGGCCGTTGCATCAATTAGTAGAAATCGCAATAGCCGATATGGGGTGCGGAATAAAATCAGTGATGAGCAAAATGTTCAAAGGCGGAGAGCTAAATATTCTTAAATTATCTATGTTCCCAGGCATTAGTGCTAGGTCAAATTATGGTTGGTTTAACGATGATAATGCATATAAAAATTCTGGATATGGATTGTATATAACAAAAGAATTGGCGTTAGCGTATGATGGTAGCTTTATGTTATGTAGTGGGAACTATGTATTAAATTATCATAATAAAGGTAATGGCTGTGGAAAGACAAGCTATAATGGTACCGCAATCGCTATAAGATTTAGTACAGACGTTAAAAGGGATTTTACTAAGGTTCGTCAAGAAATAGTTTCCAAGGCAGAAAAATTATCATTACAAAGAGAAGATGCAATACATAAGGCATCAAGATCATCCGGTGGACAAATTTAAGTATAGCAAATAAACTTTTTAAACCTCGGATACTGAAACACAAGCGCAGGCGTCTTCCACACGCTGTATAACTTTCTCGTCAACGCATCCTGATGCTTTACAATAGCAGGCACACCTGCAAGCGAGAGCTGTAGGTAAGTCATATGCACACACCGTAAATCAACGTCCGAGCAATCCACGAAACAGTCCATAGCATAGTTGATCCCGAAATCGTTTTGAAGAACGTCCATAGCGGCAAGAACCATACCGCCGCTCCCGCAGCACGGCTCGTTGAGCGTAAGTATCTTACCGTCGGCTTTATTAGGCGTACCAATGGCTAACTTCGCGCAGAGCTTGGAAACATGGTAGGGCGTAAAGAACTGTCCCGCGCTTTTGTTGCCCATATTGCAGTTCATAAATATCTCGCCGAGATAGTCAGAGAATACACCGTCGTCGTAAACGACCGAAGTCAACAGCCCGAAAAGCTTACCGAATATATCCGCCATAGCAACCCGTTCTTTCTCTGAGTAGTGCGACATTATCTGCTTGTAATGCTCCTCGCGCTCGGACGCCTGTAATAAATCTACGGTATTGGAAACAGATATAGCTCCGCAACAGAACAGGTCGGATAAAAACCTGTCCTTGTCGTGGAACCCCGCCGCGTCGTCAATCAGCTTGACTATTTCCTTAACGGTAGGAACGGCATACGGACAAAGATTGTCTGTATGCCGTTCTGTATTGTTTTGTGTCGATTGTATTTCTTCTTGAGATAATATCTTGACAGTAGTTTCATCGGGATGGTCGAGCACGAAATCGAAAACGAACCGAGTCATTACACAGCTCCTTCGGCGAGCTTGGGCTTAACAGCTTTATCTTCTTCGCCGTCGCCTTTTATTATCTCCGAGCCGTGTAACCGTCGTATCTCGTCGAGCGTAAGTCGGTGTTTGTTGTTGGACGGCGCGTCTGTCCAC
>CATKEF010000043.1 GCA_949747905.1 uncultured Eubacteriales bacterium | reverse complement strand
TGTAGTAGGACAGTATTTTCGCCCTACAAAGATGGTGCACCAAGACGAGCCTAAATTGAACCATAAGGAATGGTTTGATTTAGGCTTTTTCTATGCGTTTCGTTTGATAGCAGTAAGATTGCAACGGCGGTTTATGCCGCGAAAGGCTATTGACAGGAATTGCGGCGATATTTGCTTGTGCGTTCTGTTTCGCCGCCTATCTTTTCCAAACTGTCTTTATTGAACTGTTCTACTCTGATTACCTGCTAACTTATTTTTATTTCCTCCTAAATTTCTTCTTTCGGTCAAAATTGCCCCCTGCAAGGGCGAACTTGGCTACTTGTAACCTAGATATCTCGTTTTGTCCGTCAGAGCGGTACGGTTTAATTTTGTTGCATCTTGTGCCTTGGCTTACCGTTTGATTGCCGATTACGGTGGACTTATTGTCATTGATTTACCTCCGATTTGTTAGTTTTATATCTTTGTCCACACCGAAATGGCAGAGATAGATACTGTAAACAACAGCGCGAAAAAAGCCGCTGATACTATCAACGTAATCACCGACTTCTAACCGTATTTTGCAACGCATAATTGCTCTATGATGGTTGGTCATTCTATTGAATTGTTAGCATTGTTTTTAGTTTAAAAGTCACATCGCTTACATAAAAGTTTTTAACACAAAATAGAGCATCTACGCTATCTGACTTTCACATCCTCATAGGAATTTCGGATAAATCCGGCTGTGCGTCGCAGCTCAACTTTTATCCAAAGTCATCGGTTAATTGGCTTTATTGTTTGTTGCTCCTTCTTTCCAAAAAGTTCTGCAATGCTTTTGGAAGTCTTCCGTTCGCTTACAACATAACTTTGCCGAGCGCAACTTTACCAGTTCGGCACTCCCTACTAAAAAGGGAGGACGCTATTAAAAATTCCCCTTTTATTATATAAGTTTTATAGAACATTGCCTTGCTATTTTAGGGGGATTTATCTAGAGCCTCATATATGTTACTAAACTGAAATTTAATATCTTTATGCTTACGCTAAATTCGATAACGGGAAAAGAATAGATAAAGAAAAAATGTTATCATTTGCCGAGATGTTAAGGTCTCCTCCATATTTTTCCGTTATCATTTTTATTGATTTAAGCCCAAATCCGTGATATCCCTCTTCCAACTTATCGGTTTTAGGCAGCCCGTCTAGACCAAAAATAAGTTCCCCCGAAAAATAATTATCAACTTCAATAGAAACAAATGCATCAACGTTTCTAACTATAACGTTTATGCTTCGCTTCCCTTCGTCAGCAATCTTCATAACTGCTTCCGTTGCATTGTCAACTATGTTTCCGAACAAACTATAAAGATCGGCGTCGCTTATGAATTTCAATCTGGAACAGTCCGCAAGACAAGTGAGGATTATCTTGTTTCTGTGACAAAACAGACTTTTTTCGGTGAGTATCAAATCGAGGGCGGCGTTGCCAGTTTTAACGGACGAATCGTAAATATCCACTATGTCAACCAAATCCTTTACGTATTCTTTTTCGATGGAAATTTTGTCGGCGTACTCCCTAATCTGATGCTTTAAGTCGTGGCATTTGAGATTTAAAAGATTTACGTTTTCCTCGCTCTGCTTAAAACGCTTTTCCGATTCGTGGAAAAGCACGGAAACGGTTTCTAGCTCCTTTCTCAAATCCTGCTCCACGCAAAGGCTGACCTGAATATAGAGAATAAGCGAACAGCAAATCAGATTGTAAACGCTCGTAAGATAAGTATATTCGCTACTGTAACCTTCCGGAACGTACACGGAGACGGCATTTAATATAATATCGACGACAAGTATAAGAGCCGCTATAACGACAACATGAAAGTTTTTAATCTGCATTTCTTCCTTATTGACTTTTTTACCGAAAAGCTTGTATAAAAGCCAGTAGCATGCAAAATAAATTTCCACGTATACGAGAATATTCACCCACGCAGCTGAATTATCCAAAGCAACGCTTATTGGCGCGTCGCCATACATACCCATGGTGGAAGAAGTAACAAGCTTGAAAGCGTTTGCAAGCAGCGCGTACAATTCGTGCGCGAAATGCTGAGTTGTATACGCGGCGACCGACAGAAAGAAAATCTGTTTTGCGTTTGCATCGTAGATAAACGCAAACGACAACGCGCATAACGTAAACAGCACGAAAAACATTACGGAGGAATACCACGCGGAATAGGAGGCAATGGGATAAGCGCCCCCTAAACCGAGGCATATTACCGCGCCAATCGCAATTCTCAGCGGATAAAGGCTCCTCTTTTTTCTACGAAAAAAATACAGATGCATAGCGACGAGAAGCTCGGCTATGAAAACAAATTTATATACGAAAAGCTCTGTCAAATTATACATTGCGACCACCTCCGTACTTTGCTATATATTCGTTGAGCGCGTGAAGAAATTCCCTGCGTTTGGAACGTGAAACGGCAAGATTTATACCGTTCACCGTCACCTCGCCCGCGTTTACCTGCGTTACATAGTGCAGATTCACGAGATAACACTGGTTGCACAGCGCGAAAGGAAAAGCCGCAAGCTGGTTGCAAACCTTTTTCATCGTGCCCGTTGTAGAAAACTGCCCCGTAGAGGTATAATAAGTTATAGTATGAGCCACTATCTCAACGTAATAAATATCGGCGGCGTTAACTACGTTTGTGCGAGTTTTACTGCTTATTATCACGTTTCCCTCCGCCGATTTATCCAAATAGTTAACCGCCCTTTTGAATTTTAAAGCAAAATTATAGTAAGAAAGCGGCTTTGTTATAAAATCGAGCGCCCCCACTTCGTAACCCTTTATGGCGAACTGCGCAAGCGAAGTAACGAAAATCACCGCCACGTAAGGATTGGTTTCACGAAGCTTTTTTATCGCGGTCATTCCATCCATATTCGGAAGCTGTATATCCATAAAAATCAGGTCGAAGGAATTTACGTCGGCAAACAGAAAGCTTTCCGCGGAAGGAAACACAGCTACGGAAAAAACAAGTCCGTTCTGCTCCGCATAGCGATAAACGTACTCTTTCAGTTCGGAGGAGTATTTTTCTTCGTCCTCCACTATCGCAACGTTAATCATACGCATATATTATAACATTTCCCGTCGTTTTAGTCAATAGTCAATCCGTTTAATAGCGGTATACCGCGGCTCGTTTAAAAGCCGCGGTTCCCTATTAGATTTGCAATATCATTCGTAAATTACTATTTTGTCAAGATTGGTCTGCACGTCCGTGTCCACGGAAATAATTTCGATAGTATTGTCTGCGCCCGCCTCCAAATCAATTTCCACGGTAAAGAAGCCGTTGTCCACGTTCCAGTTAGGCGTTAAGCCGTTAAACGCGAACTGTCCGCCGGAAAGGTCTATTTCCACGCCGTTTACGCTGACCTTGTAATACCTGTCTATTGTAAGTTTATCGCCGACAACCACCGAGGTATGAATTCTTAAAAGAGCCTTTCCTCCGTTTTCCGAGCTTACGGTGAAGGTTACCTTCGCGCCGGCGTTATTTAATCCGCCCACGTGCTTGCCGTCAGCTTCAACCGTAGTGTTGGTAAGCTGCGCGGCTTCCGCCTCGTACGCAGTCCCGTCTCCCGATTTAACGAATATGTTTACGGTTTTTGTAACACCGCCTTCGTCGTTGGCTTTAACGGTTACCGTAGTCTTACCTTCCGCCACGGCGGTAACGTTACCCTCGGCGTCTACCGTTGCAACCTCGGGATTACTCGAAGTTACGGTAACGTCTTCCGCCGTACCGCCAGTTACGGTTATTCCGAGCTTGGTTGTCTCAGCAGGCTTTAAAAGTTCCTTGGAAACGGAAATTTCGATATCCGAAACCACGTTAGCCGCCGTAATGCCGGTTGCGCTCTTTAACGTCATATAATCGTAATTGCCGCAATATCCGGTAACAGTCAAGACTATTGTATTTAATCCGCCTTCGAGCTTGACGTTTGCAAACCAGAACTCCGTATAAGTAATCCAGTTCGCTCCCGGCTGAACGAATTCTTCGGGAATTATTTCAACCGGTTTGCCGTTTAATGTTATCGAGAAAATATTGGAATATTTCTCCCCGCCGAACGCAAGGCTGAGATAGAGTCCCGCTTCGCATTCTTCGTCCGCAATCACTTTGTAAGTCAGAGTCGCCCCTATATTAGCGTTGATATTTCCGAGCGAAGTATTGTTTCTTGCGTTTACAGTATCTCCGTCGTTGCGGTGAATTTGTATCGAACCTATACTTCCCGCAGTCATCGCCGCTTCCTCCCCCTCAAAGAAGTGGTCCGTACCGGTTATGGGAGAATGCACGTTTACGGTGAACTCCCCGGAAATCTCCGTTCCGTCCGCAGTAGTTGCTATAATTTTATAAACTCCGCTTTCCTCGGGCGTGAAAGCCGCAATGCCATCCGTTACGGTAAGCGCGTCTTCAACTACGACGTTATCCTTCGTAACCTTCCATGTAACGGTTTTATCAGTAGCATCCGCGGGCAACACGGTTGCGGTAAGATTGAGCGTTTCCCCCGCAAGTATAACGGACTTATCAGAGTTTACGTTGACGCTTTCGGCGTCAACGGACACCGTCAGGGTGATGGTGTCCGACTTCGCGCCGTCGTCCGTCGTTACCGTAATAGCTACTTCTCCGCCGTTCAAAGCCGTAACCAAACCGTTTTCGTCCACCGTTGCTTTCGTTTCGTCGCCCGAAGAGAATTTAACGCCCTTTATGGTCGCGTTATCGGGCGCGACGGTTGCGGTGAGTTGAAGAGTTTCGCCCTTCTTTAAGGAAGTTTTTCCGCCTGCAGCCGTGAGCGTTACTCCGGAAACGGGAACCTTCTGCTCGTTCGCGGTGACGGTAAGAGTAATTTGCGCGGTTTTTGCTCCGTCCTCGGTGGTTGCAGTGATAGTCACCTCTCCCGCGGAAATAGCCGTAACCAGACCGTTTCCGTCCACCGTTGCTTTAAGCGGGTCGCTCGTTGAGAACGTTACTTTTTTATTGTAGGCGTTTTCGGGAGCGACCATCGCGGTAAGCTGCAGGGTCTGCGTTTCCGCAACCTCCGTTGCACCGCCCGCCGCGTTCAAAGTAACGCCCGTTACGGGATCGGTTACCGTCAAAATTAACTGCGCCGTATGATTGCCGTCCTCCGTCGTAGCGGTTATAGTAACCTCTCCCGCGGCAACGCCTGTAACCAGACCGTTTCCGTCCACGGTAGCCTTAGTTTCGTCGCCCGAAGTGTACGTCACCTTTTTGTTGCTTGCGTTGGAAGGCGTAACGTTTGCGGTAAGCTGCAAGGTCGCGCCCTCGTTTACGGTGGTTTTATTTCCCGCCGCGGCAAGGGTAACCCCTTCCGCAGCCACAATCGTTCCGGGCTTCACCGCCTGAACGAATGTAATACTGCCCTTTTCGTAACCCAGGAGAATATTGTTTATATTGTCGCCTGTGTTATTGGGTTTATGCACCATAACAAAATTGTTAACACCCTTTTGCACTTTTAAATAAACGATATTATTTATTAAATAGGTCGCCCATGTGGGATTTTCAATGGATTTGACGGTTGCGCCGGTTGAAATTTCTTTTCCGTTCAATGTCATCGAATACATATCTACGAACGGCGTGTTGGGGCTTATCATAGCTCCTGTGCTGAGCGATATGCGCACCCAGGTTTCCTCCGAAGCCTCAAACGAGAAAGCGACCGTCTGATTACTGAAACCGAGCATAGGTCCGTTGGCAAGATTACCTATACAGCCCTCGTTAGCGTTCCATAAGGAAACTTCTTCACCTCCTCTCGTCGCATATTTAAGAACTCTTTCGTCGCCGGGGTTGATTTCAATCGCAGACCAACCGGTTTCGTCCTTATCCAGACAAGAATTCTCGTTGCAGGTATAGTCCGTACATTTGCCCGCCTGGTTTTTGTGCGAACATTTATGGCTGTCGTCTTGGGTTACGAGGGTAAGCTCTGCGGCGGAAAGGAAGGTGAAATCTTTGAAATTATATGCGTCTCCCTTTCCTCTGAGAGTAATTTCCGTTACGCCGGCGTCAAGCTCCAAACAGCCGAGCCATACCGTGTAGAAATTTTCCCAAACCGTAGATCCGGCTTTGAGATATCCGCGTGAAAAATAAAGTTCGCCGTTTATCGCAATCGGAGTTTTCGCGGTAACGAAGCTGTCGGAATGCATTTCGCTTATAGTAGCGCCGAAGCACACGGTCGTCTTTTCCTCAACCGATATATGATAAGAAATTTCGGCGCTTGCATTTGCGTTTATATTGCCCAGATAACCGGCGGCGTTTACGTTAACTCCGCCCTTTTTAATTACCCTTTCGTCCGTTCCGTTGAACACGTATTTTGTCCTGCCGTGCTCCTCAAAGCACTTTTCCGCGCAAGCCTCCTCCTCGCAATCCAAAAGACATTTGCCGCAAACATAACACGAATGCTCGCAGGAATGTACGTTTACAACAGGTTCGTCGGGGACATCGGGACGTGTCCAATTTCCTTGCCATTCACCGTCCGCGAGCGGCGGATTAGATTCGTCGTCGTTATTCCCCGCACAGCCTACACCGCACACCAACAACATCGCAGCAGCGAAAATAGTGACTACCGCTTTAAATTTTTTCATAAATTTTCCTCCTTACCGTCCGATTCTTCATGCTCGTTTTTCAAACGCAAATACTTGGGCAAAACAAATGAAGCCACCGTCATAAGCGCCGCAGCGCACGCTATAAATCCGGAAATAATCTGCGCGGCGAGAATGGCATCCTTCCACCAGGGTCTGAGTTCTACAATTCTCATACCCGACTTCATTCCGTTCATCGCCGAGGAACGAAGTTGGGAATAGAGGTTATACTTGCACGCTTTGCGTATAGCCTGCATTACCACAGGATTTTTCATATACTGTCCGAAGCCCTGAGCCCTTACGTCACCAAGCCAAATCGTCTGCCCTGCCACTATAGCGGATGCAAGCGCGCGGTAATTTCCGCCCACGCCCATATGTCCGCCCACCGCAGCATCCGTCATTACAGCACCTTTAAAATCCCATTCACCGCGGAGTATATCGGTCAGAAGTCCTTTATGCGCACCGCTCCACGTACATCCGAGACGGTTGAACGACGTCATAAGTCCCACCGTATCGCAATCCTCGTCCTCTATGGAAATCTGAAAGGCTTTAAGATAAATTTCGCGTATGCTCTGTTCGTTCGCCCAAACGCAAACGCCGTAGCGGTTGCGCTCCTGTTCGTTTAACACGAAGTGTTTCGTGTAAGTTATAATGCCCATTTTAGCAAAGCCTTTAAGCTCCGCGTCGAGCATATATCCGCTTAAAATTCCGTCCTCGGAAAAATACTCGAAATTTCTTCCGCCGAACGCGTTGCGATGTATGTTGGCTCCCGGTCCGTACAGCGCAGCGTAGCCGAGATATTGCATCTCCATACCAAAGGCTTCGCCAAGTTGTTCGATAAGCGCCTTATTGAAGGTAGCGGCCATTATCGTTTCGCCCGGATACGCATGAGAATCCGCGGCGTCGCGGATTCCCGCGGGACCGTCCATAACCTTGCATCCGGGCGCGTTTACGCTGGTAGCATGGGAAATCTTCAACGCACCGAGCAAGGTAAGATTGGAATAGTCGTTCGCGGTCGCGTTATCCCCTATCGTAAGCTGGTCTAAAAGCTTATCCCACAGTTCGTCGTTATCGAAATCCTCGTACATAAGTTGTATAAGCGAAAGTCCGTTGTTTGCTCCCGTCACGGGCATTTCAACGCTTTCGTCAACGGGAATTTCCTTTCCGTACTGCATATCTGCAACCATACCGGCGTTGGCACACGTCATACTTACCGCCTGCTTTGGATAGGTGTCCGCCCAGTTGCTTCTGGAAAGATATTTTATCTTCTGATCGGCGGTGTTAGCATAAAGGTTTATATCCGCGTCGGAAAGTCTATTTTCAATCTTTCCGCCGCTTTGCGAAGTAGAATAGGTATCAAAGTCGTCCGCTTCTATATTAACCTTATGAACCATTGCGGAATTGCCGTTGCCGTCTGCATATGCCTCGTTTACCGCGCCTTTTACGGCTATTATATTATTGACTGCATCGTGGCTGTTCTTGCCCGCGGCAAGGTAATAGTCACCCGCTTCGAGTATGTAAGTACCGGCGCCGTAAGCGTCGTATGAGGCAAAATCGCGCAGGTTTAATTTAATCTCCAAATCTTGGCTTTCGCCTTTTGCGAGAAGCTTTGTTTTAGCAAAGCCCGCAAGCTCCACAGCCGCTTTTTCAACGCCGTTCTTCTTATCGTACTCGGTATAAGGCTTCTGTATATAAAGCTGGAATACGTCCTTGCCGGAAATCTCCTGCTCGCTCACGTTGGTAACGGTAACCCTAGCAAAGAAATTGTCGTCCTTGCGCACAACCTTGAAATCCGATTGCTCGAAGGTTGCATAAGAAGAGCCGTATCCGAAGGGATAAGCGACCTCCTCGGAATATTTCCAATCGCCCGCCGAATTCTTCGCACCGAAACTGCCGACAGCGGAACCGATGTTCATAACCATATCCTCGTATCTGGTTTCATAATACTTATAACCTACGTAAATGCCTTCCTGATACACGAGATATTTAGTGCTGTGCGCGTACGTCTCCGTTGCGGGCACTCCGTTGTGCTGCGCATAAGTGAAATTGCCCTGATTAACGGTGGAAGGCGCGCTGTAATTGTCGTATGCGTAAGTATCGGCAAGCCTTCCGTTGGGATCCGCTTTACCCGTGAGCACGTCCGCCAAAGCGCGGAAAGAAGTCGTTCCACCTGTCCCGACCCAAAGTATGGAATCAACGGGATATTTTGCAATCGTCTTGAATTGCATTGCGTTACAGGTATTTAAAACGAGTACTATTCCGTCTATTTTTCCGCTTTCCTTGTATTCCGCAAGCTTTTCCAGAACGCTTTCCTCTTCCGCGGTTAAATCCATATAATTGTTGTCAACATGTCCGGCGGCGCTGAAATCGGTGTCGCCGTTTTCCGACCCCATTCTCGAAATTATAAACACGGCGTTATCCGAAACACCCTGCCCCACGCTTGCGTCGGAGGCTTCCTCGACCTCCGAGAATGGAGCCTCGTCCACCTTGAATTCGACGTAGTTCTGGTCACCCTCCGGAGCAGTTCCGAAAGAGCTGTATTTATGCATCTGCGCCGCGCGCTCATAGCTGTCATACAGCTTTGAATTTACTTCAACACCGTTATTTACAAGACAAGCGCGCAGGTTATCGGAGGTATTCGCCGCATGAAAACCGCTTCCCTGTCCCGTGGTTATGTAATTTGAGCTTATCTGGCTGATTCCGTACAACGCAACGTTTGAATCCTTTTTCAAGGGCAAAACGCCTCTTTCGTTTTTCAGAAGAACGCTCCCTTCGGTGTTCACGTTTTTTGAAACCGAATTCAGATAATTATAAAGTCCTTCCCTATTCCATCGAGTTTCAAATACGTACTTTTCCTCCGTATCGTTCCATTTCCAACGCCATTGCATAAAATCCGGCTTGTAATACATTACGTCGGGCGTTTCATTCGCCGTGTCATCAACTTTTTTTGAAGTTTCAATATCCAAAAAGCCGTTTATCCAGCCTTCGTTAGCTACCATTATGGGTTCCGCTATCAGAAGAATAGCGAAAAGTATGGCGAAAAACATTGCCAAAAGCCCCCAGGTAGAACGAGAAAACAGTTTATGCATCCATTTTTTCATCTTTTTCCGCCCCCTTTAAAACTAATTTCTTATAAACATACAATCCGAGCGAGCCAAAAAAGGCAAGCCCGAAAATTAAATCTGCAACGAATATTAATACTTGCCACCAACTGTCGAATATCGTTGCAATCTGCCCCGTCTGCCCGTTGACCTGCGCGAACACGAACTGCGCGCCCCACACACCCAATGTCAGATAAAAAACCAATATCCCCGTTGCCCAAGCAATTACGCCCCAAGGGACTTTTTCCAAAAATTTACGCATTTTTACCTCCGTTATTGTTAATCGGGGTTCCTCCCGTACACACATTTTAACAAAACATATAACCATTACAAGAGTAAATGCATATTAGGTAATTTAAATGCACATTTAACCGTTTTCTATATAAATTAAGTCGTAAAAAGTATAAATCGTAGAGCAAGCTAGGTCAACATTTTAAAATATAAACCCCCTCCTTGTCTTGCTTTTTCGATTTCCAATTTATACCTTTGTTTTTAAGTTAAATTAAAATATGGAATAATTTCTATCGCTTTTTAGGTATGCTATTCTAAGTGACGAAGCGGATTTATTAAATATTGCTTTGTCAGGAAAGACGGCGCACAAAGGCGAAATGAAAATCCCACACTTAAAGGCAATAAAAGGACTATGCGACAATTGAGCAGTTACTTGTAATAGCGAATATGATAAGCCGTAATGCGTACTTAATTGAACAGAATTTACCGCAACAAGAACGCTAGCGCAACTTAACAATATGGCACGTTCTCCATTGCGAGTATTACAACAAAGTAATCCCAAATTACTTGCGGAAGCCAAAAGTGTAACGAAGAATAAAATTTTAATTAACAAACAAGTCGGTAATCATCATAAGATTACCGACTTGCTTGTTACATTGAATTGACTGCTTTAATTCTGATTTTAATTTATTGTATCCATTTATATGCTCAAACCCTTCGAGAATACTTTCAAAGATTATTCCTTCGGGCGTGTCGGGTATGTTTTCCATTGCCGATAATACTTTAACGCCGTTATCTCGCATTGTATTTTTGTCTTTCGACAAGGGCAGACAAAACGGAAACGCATTTGCAATCACAATCAATTCAATGCTTTTCGCTTGCCGGTTTATGCGTTGGGTTTGTCAAGAAATTTTTTTAACTTAATGTCCATCATTCTGTGCTTATATTCAACACCGAACCGTCCAGCCAGATTTTTACTCCGCCGAGCTTAGTCTGACTTGCCGGCGCACTTTCGTTTGTTTGAACCGTTTTCTCCGCAAACGCCTTTAAATCGTCCTCAAATTTGTTAAGGGTCGACGCGTCCAAGGGCGTCACGTTGTCAATAAATCTGTTGCTCATATAAATTCTCCTTTCGCGTTTTACGCTGTCTTATTTTTTCCGTATCTTTTAAGATACATATTTTTCTTAAATTTCCGCCCATTCTTCAATGCTTCTTTTGCTAGGTTGATTGTCAAAGAGCTTAGTATATCTGCCGCTTAAATCGCACTGACTGCAAAACGGCACGGGACCTCTGAAATTTTCAATTGCTTCGCTTGTAAGCTTTTCGTCTATTACCAGATAATCCTCTTTGCATATTTTCAACCTTTCCCCGAAATAACCGTTAAATAAATCGGCGTACTCCGCAGACGGGCAATTGTATATTTTTCCGTTGCGGACGTTTAATTTAAGTCGTTCCCACCCGCATCTTTCGTATTTTTCTCTGCTTACCGCACGATTTTGCGAGTAATTGGTCAGATTGGTAAATTTAGTCCCTCTTTGCACGAAAGTAAGATTATTAAGGCAGCTTTTTCTTTCAAAAAGCTTTTCAAAGTATTCCTTAGGCTTATCGTAGGGAGTAACCGCCCATACTACGCCGGTTTTTCGCATAAATCCCCAAAAGCCTTCATCCGCTTCATATTTATTTAAGGTACTGCCGTTCGTATAAATCCCTATAAAAGAACCCGCATATATTACGCCGAGAATTTCAAGCAACCGTAAAAACTCAGGATGCAACGTAGGCTCTCCACCGGTAAGCCAAAACGTATGCACGTCGGGTAAACGTGTTTGTAAAATTAGAACGGTTTTTTCAAATTCTTCCGCGCAAATAAAATTCGGGTTCTTTGCCAAAGGAGCGAGATGCGAACATGACCTGCAGTTACGGTTGCAAATATCCGTTACCGAATATTCTATATGCCGTTCCCCGCTTTGCATAATCCTATTGAAATCGAAAACGTAGCGTTCCGTCAATATACCCATATTTAGCGTGCGTTATCGGACAAATCTCCGGCAGTTGCTATAAATCCGTCGCTTACATACAGGGCGGGAAGATTTTGCTGCCTGCGCTCGTACGATAATTTTCTCACTTCCTTTATGCGCCTTATCATACGTTCTTCGTCGTAATTATAATGGTATAACGGCACGGACAAAATTGCTTCGTTATATCCGCTTTTGCTTCTTATACGCTTTACGAATTCGTAATCTTCGTTCAGCAGCATATCGGTAAATCTGTCGTGGCCGATGAGCTCCTTCGAAAAGAAATGAAGCCATAGCGTAAGCCGATTTGAAAATTTTACGTGATTGCAATTTATTTCATGGTCGGTTACGCGCACCGCGTTATGTCCTTGCACGGCTTCATACAATAAAGCCATAGCAGAGTTATTTATCAAATAATCGTCGCCGTCGATAAACATTATATACTCGCCAGAAGCATTGTTCAGTCCCACGTTTCTTGCTCCGCCCGGAGTTTTGCATTGCGAATAAAATATGCGCAGATTAACGTCACGGTGAACGTTGAGCCATTGGTTTATCACGCTCTCCGAACCGTCCGTACAAGAATCCAAAACAATTAAAATTTCATATTGCGATTTATCGAAATCCTGCGCCGCAACGGTATTCAAGCACTGCGTTATTTCGCGTTCCAGATTGTGTACGGGGATTATTACAGATATTTTCATCCTCTTCTCCTCACTTCCGTAAATCTTATCGCTATCGGATACTCTACGATACTGTATCCCTTAGCATATTCCTCGCCCTGATAAAACGTAAAGTCAATTTGATTTCCGTTTCTCATAAGCACCGCGAAAGAAGTAATTCCTCCGATTGCCGTCGGCAAAGTTCCTCTGCTAATTCCTCTCATAAAGCTGTCTTTTTCAGCCGTAGAACCGTCATAGGAATACTTATACCATTCGCCGAATATGACGTCCGCCGTAACCTGAACTTCTCCGCCGGATTCGAGTCCGGGTACCGTAAAGCTACCGCCGGAGGTGAATATCTGCAAACCGGACCAGACGGTCTTCCAATCTTCCAAAGGAGCCGCCGTTCCGTAAAACCTTACGTTATCCGTCACCGTAAACGAAAACGGAGATGTCCTTTGAATAAATCCTCCGCCCATATCCACGTATAATATCGGATTGGTATAATTTGCGGCGGCGGAAACACTTATCGTTATTTCATCGCCGTAATATATAGTTTGCCCGGTCGTCACGCTACCTGTTGCCGCCCGCTGATTGGGCGAGCTTATACGTGAAACTGTTACAGTCACTCCCGTAGAAGTATTCTCCGTCAAAGAATAACGCTTTCCGAAATAACCTGAGTCGTTATATTTCAACGACTTCTGCTCAACGCCGTTAAAATACAGTCCGGTTACTTCTACGTTGTTGAATTTAAGCGACATATTTTTATCCCCTTTAAATTTTTTGATTGAATAGTTTTCGCAATCTATTAAATAAATCTACCGCCGTCGAAAGAGTTTTTTGATTTATACTTTTGTTAGCCGTCTTTTTTGAAACAATACTGTCTACATTCCTGCATTGTTTCTCGTCTCTTGCAAGTTTCATTCTTTCTATAAAAGCATTCAGCTTCTCGTTTTCCATAAAAATCGTCATACCTCTTTTAAATTATAGTTAATGATTATTTACATGTTTAGAAAGCTCAATCAACCGTTCAATTTCCGCGGAAATTTGCTTTACATCGAATTTTATATCGTTTTCTATTGCAAACTGATTTACCTTTGTTAAAACATACTCCTTTTTTTCTTCTCCGCTGTATGAAAAAAAAGATTCCGCAATCTCCATTAAGGGCGCAACCGCATCCAGCAGCACATAATTATTTTTAAGCTTTTTTTTCGCAATAAAGCCCTTTATCATCTTACATAAAAATATTATGCTTGCAACAAAAAGACTTAAAGTCGTTCCCGCCAGTGACAGAATAATTTGCAGATTTTCCATAATTTATCTCCTTGTTCTTCTTTATTTATTAAAAAACGGCAAATGAGAATTGATTAACAATACTCTTCTTGCCGTCTTTCCTGTTCTCGCTTTCGGAACCTTTCTTAGCTTTACTTTTATTTTCGCATTTTATCTAATTCTTGATTATATTCTTCAGCCGCCGCATCATATTCTTGCTTCGCTTTAATTACTATTTCATTAAAACTATTTAGCGCCAAACGTAGAGACTTTGCTTCAATTATATCCTTTTCATATTTGCTTCGAAGCAATAATATTTCTTCCGTATCGTTAAAAAGAAACGCTTCGGCTATTTTTCTGCCAATATAATCTTTTTCACGTAATTTGTTAGCTATGACATTGTATTCCGAACATTTTTTTAAATAATTATTTTTTGCTATCCACAATTTTTCTTCTAATACTTCAATCATTTTTCTTCTCCTTAAATAATAGGTAATTTTTGAATTTTACTTACATGCCAACCTTCTTTATTTGTAGATACCGCACTTGAATCCAAGGTTAAGCTACAGGATTGATACGTAAAATCAGGAGTACAAGACTTCCCGTAATCTACTGCTGATGTATAATAGGAAATATAAAATTTAGCCCCCTGAACACGACAACCCGCAAGTATACACCATTCACTTCCGTCAATGAATGATAAAGGCATAACGTTTGTAGCACCAAAATTGTAAAACGAATCCTGTATAAGTTTCCCAAACTGAAGCCAAGTCATTGTTTCAGGAGCATATTCGATATCTGAGGCAAAAAGTATATGTATCGTCGGTCTATATTGATTCCCGTAATAAGACTTCAATTGTGCAATATATATTGTTTTTCCATTACTTGAAGCTTCCGATGATTGAAAATAACTTTTTAACCGAGACAGCGTATATTTATGTCCTGACGCCCCTGTAGAGTCGGAAGCAACCATGCATTCACTATCCGTCGGATTAATTGACTCAGATGTTTCATAAATAAGTTTAGCAAGCGCTTTACCTGCACTTGTTTCACCGGTACCCCCATTTCGTATCCCTACAGTTCCCAAATCAGAATATTCTATTGAAATATCAGCAGACAAAGACTTGCCGTTTATTTTTCTCGTATTGGGCACTAAATCGTCTTCCAAAGAATTTAAAGTTTCTTCATTTAAAGGCGTTCCGGAATTTAAAACACGACCGTTTACTGTGCCCGTTTCTAAACCTTCAGCATTAATGCAATCGTAAACAATCCCATCTACATCATCTCTGACTTTTTTTAATTTTATTCTACCGGGGAATTCAACTTCCCTATTTACAAATCTACCCATATTGTCTTCCTTATTTAATCAATCCAATCCGGTTTTTTAGGAACCGTTAATGTTTCCGTTACGTCAAGCCAAGCATCATACCAAACGTTTAACTCCCGAATATGCTCGTCAGTTAGTTGCAAATACCATAAATATCCCCTGTTTATTATTGAAAAGCACTCCTGTTCTCTTCTTGTCTTCAACACTTTCAATATATGGTTACGTTGCCATTCAGCTTCTTTTTGTTTATATTCTTCGGTTTTTGTATATGTCTCTAAAAATAAAGCACCATTATAGCCGTTTACAATTTTATAATCTTCATCAGACATTGATAAAGCATTTTCAAAAAAGCTGAAATCGTCTTTTATTATCTCTTTGTTATCATTCATTAAATAATAAATCATATTACACCCCATATATTAAACAATAAAATCCATGCACAAAAGTACCGTCGTCAAACGCAACATAGACAGTTGTTCCGGAAATCGTTACACCATATCTATTCGTACCTGTTGTAATATTTGAATAATAAGACAAATCGCTTATTGATGTAGCCAAGGCTCTCGGAACCACTATCGCACCTTTGACAGTATTAATTCCGTGTATGGATTTAGTGCAACTAACTACTTTATCGCTTGCGCATTCATATGGATAAATCCACTCATAAAATTTAATACCTTCATCTTTTTTTAAAGGAAAGCCTGTATAATTAGGCTGACTTGAAGAATATCTTGTCTGCCATACACTACCATAGTTCACGACAGGTTGAAATAAATTCGTATAAACGTTTCTATTTGATTCAGAAATTATATCTATACGATAAAAGTCATACTGCTGAGGAATAAAAGCATATAAAATCAATTCGCCGCTTGAACTTAGGTAGTAACAAATATAATTAGGATTCTCGACCTTAAGGGTTTCCCATGCTACATCATGTTTTTTCCACACCGCATTCTCTCTGCGAACTTTAATGTCAATTACTCCGCTCGGCATAGCTATGCCGTGATATGTATTTGTAATTAATATCTTAGCGTGATAATCCATATCACTGCTAAAAACTACACTTCCGAGCTTATACCACCCACTACCGCTTGTACTATCCGAACCGACAAGAAACGTTTTATTGGAAATCGATACACCTTTATCGCCTTTGTCGCCTTTCGGTCCTTGCATTCCGGATTTTGCTGATATATAGTTAAATATATCTTGTCTGAATTCTTCAAACGTTTGCGCGTTCAGCGGCGTGCCTGCGTTTGTTGTACCTGCGCCGTCTTCCAAAGTAACATCGTACACGTTACTTTCCCCGCTTACCGGAGTAAGTCGCACTCTGCCTGGATTCGACGCTTTTCTGTCTCTAAATTCCATTTTAAACTCCTTATTTTTTATTTTTTTATTAAAAAAAACGACAAACTTGTACTGTTTCCAATACTTAATTTGCCGTCTTTCTTGTTCTCGCTTTCGGAACCTTTCTTAGCTCTACCATATTTAATTGTTTTGTTTAAAAGTATTTGTATCGGAATATACCGTCCGCCACTGCGTGCAGCACACCGTCGGATACGTCTTCTTCCGCAAACACCGC
>CATKEF010000042.1 GCA_949747905.1 uncultured Eubacteriales bacterium | reverse complement strand
TACCTTTGACTATAATTACGAGGGCGCTCCCGCCTCCGTTACCGTAATGACGACGCAATTCTTCCAGATTCCCTTGGCGTCATTCCCCGCAGACCCCGCTCGTGAAGGGCTTGAATTCGTAGGTTGGTTTACTGCGCAAGAAAACGGCGACGAAGTAGACCAATACTACGTATTCTCCGCAAACGCTACGGTATATGCGTGTTGGAGAACTCCGCTCGTTATAACGTTCGACCTCAATTACGAGGGTCAGCCCGAAACCAAAATGACTTTAAAAACGGTTGGCAGGGGCAAGCTTGGCACCCTTCCCGAACCTCCCGTGCGCGAAGGTTACGTTTTCACTTCCTGGTTTACTGCACCCGTCGGCGGTTACGGAGTATCGAATACAAGTCGTAAGTACACCGAAGATACCACGCTGTACGCGCGTTGGAGAGAGCCGGCAACCGTCACGTTCGACCTCAACTACGAAGGACAGCCCGAAACCAAGGAAACGGCAAAAACGGTCAACGGAAACGTTATCCCCGCCCTTCCCGAAACCCCCGTACGCGAAGGCTTCACTTTTGTCGGCTGGTTTACTGCGGCGGAAGGCGGCACCGAAATAACGATTGCGAAAAAGTATACGAAGGACACCGTCGTTTACGCTCACTGGGCGCCCGTTGAGCAGGAAACGCAGGAAGAAGAGGCTTAACTATTAATTAATACAGAGTCCGAGCCGAAAGCTCTGTCGCGAGATAGGGCTTTCGGCGGAGACCGGCGTTTTCGGTTTTCGAAGTTTCAGTAAAGCAAAACAGGAGGAACAATGAAAAGGAAAAGTTTACTTTGCGTCATAGTTGCGGTGATTATGCTTTTCGGCTGTCTTGTGGCGGGTTGCAATCACGAACCCGCAGAGGCGGTTAAGTATACCGTAACATTCGACGTCGGAAGCAATGCCGCCGCGGCGGGCGTTTCGACGCCCGAAAGCCAAAAGGTGGAAAAAGGCGGAAAAGTCGTTCAGCCTACGATAGACGCATGGGAAGGACACAATCTTATCGGCTGGTACAACGGTTCGGCGCAGTGGAATTTCAGCATTGACACCGTTACGTCCAATATGACGCTTAAAGCCGAATGGCAGGCTGACGTGAACGAGGAAATAGCGGCAAGGTACGAACAGAATCTTACCTGGGGCGAAGAAAACCATTTATACGTGCATTATCTTCGCGGCGCACATTCCGAAGTCGAGCAAGGTAAGACGAATGATGCGGAAAAACCCGGATATTCCACGCAGATTGATTCGGACACTTACGGCGACTGGGGACTTTGGGTATGGGAATATTTCCCCGTCAACAGCGAGGGCAGAGCGTTCTATCCTATGAAGATAGACGAGTCGGGAGCAGTTTACGACATTGACCTCACCGCAACCTATCACGACGCAGGATGGGACAGCGCCACCCGCAACAACAAAGGACTTCAGATAACTTACGGCGAAGCTCTGCGTTTGGGTATTCAGGTCTATTCGCAGGACAGCCGCGTCAACGGACAGGGCTTCTGGGTCAACGACGGCGGCGACGTATACGTGATTTTAGCCGAAGCCAAAAGAGAAAAGGGCGATTATCACTGGTTTGTCCGCCAGGGCGCGGTTCAGGACGGTACGGCAAAATTTGCCGACTCGATAGTTTACGACCCGTATAAGGATATCGAACCCGGTTCGGCAACCACTAAGTACGACGTCGTGTCCAATAAGGGAAACAACGATGTTTACGCCCGGCAGCCCGTTGCGGAAGGCTGGGACGAGAACAGCGTGGGCTATCAGATATTTATAGCTTCGTTTGCCGACAGCGACGGAGACGGAATGGGCGATTTAAGAGGCATTATCAACAAGCTCGATTACCTCGAAGGGCTCGGGGTGGATACGCTCTGGCTTACGCCTTTCCAGCATTCAAACTCTTATCACGGTTACGACATCGTGGACTACTTCTCGGTAGACCCGAGATTCGGAACGTTAGACGATTATCGTGAACTCGTATTTAAAGCGCATCAGAAAGGAATGAAGATTTTAATGGACTTCGTTCTTAATCATACGTCGCTTTCCAACCCGTGGTTCACAAAGTCCCAGAACCTCGTAAAGGAGACGATAACTCTTCCCGACGGAACCAAAAAAGAAATAGATTATCGTAATTTCTACACGTGGCAGAACGAGGAATACGTAAGCAGCCTGAAGGACAACAGAGCAAAGAAGCAGTGGTTCAAAGACTCCAACGGATATTACTTCTATTCGAGTTTCGGCTCTTCGATGCCCGAATTGAACTTCGACTATCAGGCAACCCGCGACGCGATTTTAGATGTTGCGCTCTATTGGATGAGCTTCGGTCTTGACGGCTTCCGCCTTGACGCGGTTAAACACATCTATATGGTTAACGAAAGCCGCGACCGCTCCGACTGGATTGTAAAGGACAGCGACGAAGCCAACGACGCGGATTATTCGTTCGATATGAACAAAAACCTGCATTTCTTCATGGAATTCAACGCCAAGCTCAAAGCAAGCTATCCCAATGCACTTCTCGTAGGCGAAAATTTCAACGGCGACCCCACAAAGATTGCGGGACTGTACGGCGGCATGGACTCGCAGTTCAACTTCAACTGGTATTACGACGGAACTGCCGGTCTCAACAAACTGTCGCAAGGTCAGGAATATGCGGTAAGCCTGCTTAACCAGTATCAGGTTGCGCAAACAAGTTTCAAAGACGGGCGCACCGACTATATAGACGGTATATTCACATCCAATCACGACGTACAGCGTGCGCGCGATAAATTGTTCCGTACTGATATAGGCGTTCCCCGTACCGTTCAGAAGGGTGACGCAGACTGGAATCTTTCGGAAAATCTCTCCAAGCTCTGGGGCGGAATGTGCCTTACGGTTCCGGGACTTACCTGGATATACAGCGGCGACGAATTGGGAATGTTCGGTACAAAGACCGCCAACGGCGCGGGCGAAGGCGCGGGACACGAAGACAGATGGTGTCGTCAGCCCATGAAGTGGACTACCGGTCTCGGCGGCAGCACTTACAACTGTCAATATCCCATCGGCTTTAACAACTACGTCATGACGTGGGACGCGCTCAACGCGCAGCTTCCCGGCGTAGCCGAACAGAGCGCGGATGAAACTTCCGTCTATACCGCTTATAAGAAGATTATCGAAATCCGCAAAAAGTACAATCTTGCAAACGGCGTGCTCGTTTCCAATACCACCGGCGGAAACCTCATTGATTATACCGTTAAATCGGGCAGTCATGAAATCCGCATTCTGGTAAACGCGACAGGCAAGGCTCTCGCTCTTCCTTCGAGGCTTACGGGTACCCGTATATACGGTCCCGCGGCAAGCAGCGTTCCCGCAGGGGCGATGATGATTTATGAGGTTAAATAAGGTGAAATTATGAAAAAGATTTTAGCTTTGATTCTTGTAAACATTCTCGTGCTGGGCGGCGCGGGCACCATGGTCGCCACCGCCGCAGCGGCAGAACCTTCTCCCGAAATACGCGCGGAAGCAAGCGAAGCCGTACAAAACAAGCTGTATCTTGTCCCGGGGACGTATATGTCGGCGGGCGAGAAAAAGCTGAACACAATTGTAGCTTCGGGAATGACCAAACTTACCGACGCCGAATGCGCGGAGATTTTCACGGAAAACGCGTACGTCTGCAACAAAGCGACGGGTGAAAAGCTGCCTACGCCCAGGAGTACGAGAAAAGATAAGGACGGAAACGCCTATGTTTTCAACGGCTGGTGGTCGATAGTCGAGGGAACGGTAACTTATTTCAAAGCAGTGCCCGAGCTTTCGGAAACGACTTTTCTATATGCCGATTGGCGCGCGGACTTGTCTCAGCGCAAAGACCCCGTGATTCCAGAGGAAGGGGAAAAGGCAGAACCCAATCACTATCTGATGTTAAAGCACGGCGACGGAACGGAAGAAAGGGTGACTCTCATAAGAGGGTTTACGAACTTATCCAATGCGGAAACTCTGGGCTATGCGTTTGCCGCCGAAATTAAAATCGAAGGGTTGGATTTGAAACCGGGCGATTCGTTTATGGTTTACACCACGGGACTGGTCAAAGATTCCGATAAGGCGGAGATTTCTCCTATCGGCGGAAGCAACCAGATGTGGACGATAGACCTTGAAGCGAGCGGCGAAAAAGACAACGACACCAAAACTTATCTGTCGGCGCCGACAAGCGCGTATTACACCGTCGACCCCGTTATTACCTATAAATACGAGACTGCCGGAACTTACAATCTTTACATCAAGTATTTCAGCAAGGGCAGCAAGATGGCGGTCTATATGGAACCGATAGGATTAACTTAATAGTTTCTTTCTTAATATTCGTCCGTTAAGAACTTTCCCCCCTGAAAAGCGGGGGAAGGTCTTAATGGATATGTTTATATACAACCACACGGAATTCAAATGGAAAAAATCACGATTAAAGGCATTGCGCGTCTTGCGGGAGTGTCTATCGCCACCGTTTCATACATAATAAACGGCGTGCACGAAGAGCGCTATTCCAAGGCGACAAAACAAAAGGTTATGCAGATAATCAATCTGTATAATTTCAGACCGTCCAATCTTGCGAGAGCGTTCGTTTCGAATAAGAGCTATAACGTAATTATCCTGACGGGCAAGCACTCGTCGGTGTTGCAGAAATCGGAATCTTACGACCTGATAGACGCGTTGAGCAAGACCTTTGAAAGGTACGAATACAAGCTGTCGTTCAGGACGTATCTCAAAGACGCCAGAGTCGATACGGCGGAAGTAATTATCTGCGCAGGCGTAGAAGAAGAGAAGTTTTTAAGGCTTGCGAAAGAAAATTTCGTGCCGCTTTTATCTCTTGACGGTAAAATTAACGACGAACTGTTCTTCCAGGTATATCAGGACTTCTCGCACGTATTGAGCGAGGGCGACAAGGTTTTCGGAAAAGGTAATTATTCTCTGGTGCTCGTAGACCTTTACAACGAACAGTTGAAGGCGGAAATCCGCAAACTTTGTGCGGACGCGATATTTTTAAGCGACGACGATTTGAGCCGTATCCCGAAGGGCAACGTCCTTACGGTAAACGAATCGCTTGCGATGATGAAGCCCGACGGCTGCAATATTCATGTTGTGCCGTTTATAACTCAGGCGAGAATGGACGCCGTTATCGACTGTTTCAAAAAGGCGACGGAGAGAGAGCAGGGCGCAAAGCATACGGTGCTCGTCAAATAGTCCGTCTTTTTACGGCGTGAATAGCGGTGTCGCGGGCGCGCTTCAATCGTATCCAAACCCGTCGTATTTTTCTGTTATCCCCGCATATATGTTGCGGTTTCGGGCTTGCGGCTTATCGTTTATGCTTTTTACGGGGTATTGCCAAATCATTTCTTGCTGTTTAAAGCCGTATACCGTTATTAGGGGCATATATGCCGTTGTATCCGGATTAAATACGGTTATTTCGAACCGATTTCCGTCGTTTCGAGATGATATCTGTCTTTTAAACCGATGCATGCTTTTCAACCTATAACCGTCATTTCGAGTTTGCCGAGAAATCTTACCTATAACTCCCGACATAAAACTCTTATCCTACATCGTTTATTTAATATCCGACAATATGAATAAATACGCTTTGTTTCATCAACCCGACAGCAGATATGCGTACGCGCTCGGCGAAAAAAGTTTCAGAATAAT
>CATKEF010000041.1 GCA_949747905.1 uncultured Eubacteriales bacterium | reverse complement strand
TTATGGGAGAGATTTTTTTAAAAGCCTTTTTGATAATGGCGGTGCTTATCGCATTTGCCGTGCCTGGTTTTGCGCTTAAAAAATTGAATATGGTAGGCGAAGGCGGAACTCTGACGTTATCCAATCTGCTTTTATATGTTTGCCAGCCCGCGCTTGCAATCAATGCTTTCTGCGTATTTTCCGACGCGGATTGGGCGATAGTCAACTCCGTGGATAAACTCGATATGCTCGGAAATCTCGGAATTGCCGCGACTATCGCTTTGGTTTCTATGCTGTTGATGTTTGTCATTTGCAAACTTGTTTTTCTCAAAGCGAAAGACAGAAAGGCGGCGGACGTATATTCTTTTATCGCGGTTTTTTCCAACAGCGGTTTTCTCGGCGTTCCTTTCGTGCAGCTTTTTACCGACGGAAATCCGCTTGCCGTTATGTACGTTATGATGTTCAACATCGTTTTCAGCTTTTTGTGCTGGACTCTCGGCGTCGTTCTTATAACGGGAAGTTTTAAAGAAATACGTTTGAAAAAACTTGTTTGCAATCCCGCGATAATTGCGTGCGTGATTGCGCTGATAATGTTTTTCGTGCCGCAAATCAACTTTTTTATGTTCGACGGAGTTAAAGAACTCAGAATATTTCCGCAGTACCTTTCATATATGACGGCTCCGCTTTCCATGTTCATAGTGGGTATAAGAATTGCCGAAACTCCCGTAAGACAACTGTTCTGTAAAAAGGGCGTCTATGCGGCGGGTTTTTTAAGGTTGATAGTCGCGCCTTTTCTGACGCTTCTGATATCGATGCCGTTCTGGGGAATTGTGGGGCACGGAGGGTTTGAGGAATATGTGTATATTTCTCCGATTATCGCTATGATTATGTCGCCTGCGTCTTCGGTAGTGGCAATGGCGGAACGCTTCGACGGAGACAAGGAAACCGCGACTGCGGGTTTCGTGACAAATACGCTTTTAAGCGTTATAACGATTCCTCTTGTCGTGGCTGCCGTTATGGCAATATGCGGCGTGGGCGTTTGATATCATTCAACGCCTTTCGTACATTTTGTGTCATTCCGAACGTTGCCCTCTTTTTGTTATTCGGGCGTTACTTTTCTTTTGTCATCACAAGCAAAGTTCTCCTTTGTCATCCCGAGCAACGCGAGGAACCCCTCGCTACGCTCAGGGTGACAAAGATATACTCGGTGTGACGGAAAAAGCGTAAAACGAACGGTAATCAACAAAGCCCCCAAGTCTTTAAGACTTGGGGGCTTTGTTGGTGAAATTTTAGTGCGCAAATCAATTTTTCAATTCTTTTCTCGTCCTATTAAAATGTCTAATGTAATATTAAGATAATTTGCAAGTTCAATTAAAGATAAAATATGAGGGTCTGAGCCTTTTTTCCAATCTACAAAATGCGACGATTTAATCCGTGTATCATTGTTAATTTGGTTTCGGGTTATACCTTTACTTTTTAATAATTCTCTAAAATACGGATAAAAAGGCGGGCAAGGTTGCGGTTGAAAATCTAAAATATTATCGGAACGACCTACAAGAAAATCGAGAGAACACATAAAAAAATTAGCTACATTCACAATTTGAGAAAGTCTCATATATTTTGCGTTGTTTCGCCATCTGCTCACAGTACTGACGTTTACGCCGATGTTTTCAGCAAAAGTTTTATTGTCAATTTGCTTTATGATTAACAGTTCGGTTATTCTTTCGCCGATTTTTAATTCTTCTTCCATAACATTATACCACCAAAAAATATTATAGTAGGAATATGCAAAAAATGCTTGACTTTTGCACATTCCTACGTATATAATTATGGTATGCACAAACCTACGTGCAAATTGTATACTTGGAGAACAAAAAATGAGTGAAGAAAACGAAGGCAAAAGCAAAAAATGCTTGCATTGCGGAAACTATGAAGGCTATTACACAAAAGGGCTATGCCGCTTTGAAAGTATTAAAAAAGGGCGTTGTCAAATGCTGGACAAGATAGTTGACTATAATTTCAGTTGTGAAAATTGGAAATCGAGCTATCGCAGATTTTATTTCAGAAAAAAAGTTGCAACCAGAGCTTTATATGAAATTTTAATGGATATATCAGCAATACGGCAAATTTTGCAAGAAAGCGAGGATGAAGGGAAAATGCTGAAATGAATGAAAAGAACAGCTTACATAAATGCAAAAATTGCAAAAATTTCAGATTAATATATGAGAAATGCGTATATGATTTTATTAAAACAACTTCGGGTATTTGCTCTTTGAGACTTGAAATAGTAAAAAAAGACGGTAATTGCGAATTTTATAAAACTTGCGTTGAAAAAGTAAAAACGGATACGCTTGCGCATATTGACGTCGTTATCGAAGATATAAAAGAGCTTGAAAGAATGTTTTACAACGTCGATTATTAATGCTGTTTTATAGCGTGTTTGTACAGAAAACCTAAATCGCTGGTCGCCAAACCAATGCCGTGCGAAACGAACGGTAATCAACATCCCCCTCGGTCTTTTAGACCGAGGAGGATGTAACAAAGTTTTCCTTTGTCATCCCGCGCGGAGCCTTCGCTTACGCTCAGGGTGACAGGAGTAGAAGCTCCGCAACTATTTTGTCATCCCGAACGTTACCCTGTCATTCCGAACGTAGTGAGGAATCTTTTTCGAAAATAACGCCCCGCAACGATGTTGCGGGGCGTTAACATTAATCGTAGTTCAAATAAGAAGAAGACTTTCTGTAAATATATTCGTCGATATAGGCACCCGCAGTTCTGCAGGTTTCAAGCATAACGTCGATTGTATTTTCCGTACCGTTGAACTTGTCCTTATGCACAACCGCGTGTCTTATACCGAGCATGGAATCAACGGCGTTTTTATCCATTTGCAAACCGTCGAAATTATGTGAAAACGGGTCGTCGTCTCCGTCCAACTGTTTAAGCAGAGCATGAAGTTCGTCCGTTCCGGTTTTGCCGAGCGGAAATTTTGTGTTGAAACAGAAGGAGTCGTCTATTAATGAATTGCTGTATAAGTATGTAAAAGATTTGAGTTCGTTTACGGTTGCGGGAAAAAGTTCGTTGAATCCGCTTTTCCGTATTCGCAGCTTTTTCAGGTCGTCGTCATCGGCGGCAATGCGTAAATAGACGGAATTCATTTTTATATAATCGCACAAATCGTTTCCGTGAACGTCTTCATGTTGAAGTCTGTACTTGAATTCTTTCAGAATGCTTTGAACAAATACCTGAAACTTTGTGACGATACTGACAACGGACATTTTCAGAAGAATAGACGTCAGTTTTTCGCTTTGTGCGTGCAATACCGACTTTATTTCGTCTATATCGCCGAGATTTGCGAAGAAATCTTTTGTTGCTTCATAATGATAAGGCATTTTCTAATATTTTAAACCAACCGTTTATTCTTTTGTTTACCATATCTTTATCCGATGTTCTGAATGATATAGTGTCGTGATTAGTCGTTACGCTTAAAAATTCTTTGTATGCGTCGAGAATTAACTGCTTATCGGAAATCAATTTTTGTAAGTCGTATCGCTCGAAACTCGGCATTATGAAATCAAAAATCGGTTTGTATAATTTCCTGCTCTCTACGGTGGGGTCTCTGAAAGCATTATCGTGTCCGAAAACCGCGACTACTTTTTCTATGGTATCGTTGAATCTGTCTTTGAATATCTGTTTTTCCTCTAAAGTACAGTCCTTATGATTATCCATATAATCGTTAAGGTACTGAACAAGTTTACTGCGGTAATCGTACAATTCGTATTCGTCGTTATCGTTCAGTCGCACGTTGTCGCTTATTGCAAAATATCTTATTACGAGTTCAACGTCCAGATATCTTTTGTCCGGCTTCGTCGCGCCGAGAATTTTGAGAAAATCTTCGTTCTCGGAGCATAGTTCTTTCGCCGCGTCGTTCAGATTGCCGCGGTACAGGCAGTTTCTCAGTTCCTGATAATTCAACGTGACGGCGCCGCGGTTAAGACGCATGAAAATATCGTACTTTATATCTTTATGAGAGTCTTTGCGAATGATGTTTACGCGCAGCAAACCGTCGTTTAAAAGACTCTTGGATTTGGGCGGCAGGTTTTTATATTTGACTTTTTCAAGGTCTTTCAACACTTCGAGTTTTGTCAATGCGAATTCGTTGTCGAAATAATTAAGAATGCTCGATAGTCTCTGCAAACCGTCCAAAACCAGCCAGTCGCCGTTTTCCTCCTCGGCAAAATACAGAGGGGGGATGGGAACGTTCATTATAATCGATTCTATAAGTGCGGAAGACTTGTCCGTTTTCCAGATTTGCTGTCGTTGAAAGGGAACTTCGAGTATGATTTTTTTCTTTTTTATAAGATTGTAAATATACTCCACCGAATAGTCGTACGAGACTGTATTCAGGTATCGTTTTTCCTTGGGAATATCGTCAATTGAATAGGAATCTTCTTCCGTTTCGAAAATCTTGGACATAGTTCTTCCTTTTAAAATAAGTTTAATTGCATTATAACACACGATATCGTAAAAATCAAGTGTGAATTCGAAAAGCAAAAGGAATTTGCCGAAACCCTTGAAGGTGACCCTTCGGCAAGCCTCAGGGTGACGGGAGGAGACGCTCGGCGACTCTTCTGTCATCCCGAGCGTTACTTTCTTTTTGTCATCACAAGCAAAGTTCTCCTTTGTTATCCCGAGCAACGCGAGGGACCCTTCGCTTACGCTCAGGGTGACAAAGATATACTCGGTGTGACGGAAAAAGCGTGAAACGAACGGTTTCTCACGGTAATCAACAAATCACCCCAAGTCTTAAAGACTTGGGGTGATTTGTGGTGACTCGTACGGGAATCGAACCCATGTTACCACCGTGAAAGGGTGGTGTCTTAACCGCTTGACCAACGAGCCGAAAAAAAGCCTTGAAAAGGCAGAATATGAATTACGCCGTCGGGCGGAATTATCTTTGGTAGCGACGGGTGGATTCGAACCGCCGACCTGCCGGGTATGAACCGGCCGCTATAGACCAACTAAGCTACGTCGCCGTTTGCCCGTTAAACGGGAAAAAATCTGGTTGCGGGGGCGGGATTCGAACCTCGCGACCTCCGGGTTATGAGCCCGACGAGCTACCTGGCTGCTCTACCCCGCGATAACGCTTTTTACGGTCGCGCTAAAATTGCGACTGCTTGACAAAGCTATATTATTTTATTAAAAGAAAAGATATTTGTCAACTGTTTTTAATCAAATATAAAAATTTATTTATACATTTCTTTGTTGCAAGATTTTTCGTTGTGTGATATAATTTTTCGTATGAAAGTGTGCCTCGCAAAATATTCGGGTTTGAGAATTTGCGTAGCGGTATCGGGCGGAAAAGATTCGATGGCGCTTTTGCATTATATTTACTCGCGCGGCGGGGACTTCGGCATAAAATTGAGCGCGCTTAACTGCGAACACGGCATACGCGGCGAAATCTCTTCGCGCGATAGTGCCTTTGTCTCGGCATGGTGCAAGGAGCGCGGAATTCCGCTTTTGTCTTTTTCCGAGAACTGTCCGTCTCTTGCGAAAAAACGCGGGATAAGCGTGGAAACGGCTGCAAGAGAGTGGCGGCACAATTGTTATTTTGCCGCAACGTCCGAGGGCTTTTCTGACGGATGGGAAGGCGCGGACGCGGTTGCGACCGCTCACCATATGAACGATAACGCGGAAACCGTTCTTTTCAATCTCGCGCGCGGTTCGTCTGTTGCGGGGGTGTGCGGCATATCCGATTGCGAAATGAGCGTGCGTGAGGAAAGCGGAATAAAAAAGGTAAAACTGATACGTCCTTTAATTGCCTGTACTCGCGGCGAAATCGACGAATATATAGAAACCAACGACATACCTTTTGTCGAGGATGAAAGCAATTTCCGCGATGAATACACCCGCAACCGTATCCGTTTGAACGTTATTCCCGAACTCGAGAGAGCCGTGCCTTCGGCAGTCGAAGCTATTTACAGGTTTTCGCGTCTTGCGGCGGTCGACGAGGGATATTTCGCAAAAAAGGCGGACGGACTGATTGAAAAAGACCGTTACGGCGACGTAACAATAAAATATTGCGGCGATTATTCCGTTTTTTCGCGCGCGGCGGTAAAGGTAATAAAAGATATCTTTATGCGCAAAGATTATACTTTTGAGATTATAGAAAGAATCTTTGCGTTGCAGTGTGCCGCAAACGGTGATAAGTTCGAGTTTCTCGGTCTTACGGCTTATAAGGAAGAAGCGGGTGTTGCCGTTTCCGCTTGGAAAGGCGAAGAAACCGCGCCGATACCGTTCGGATATGGGAACGTGAATTTATGCGGTCTGTCGTTTGCGATAACCGAGCGCAAACCCGCGACCGATGAACGCGTTCTTAAATTCGATTGTTCTTTAATTCCCGACGGGGCGGTGCTGCGTACCCGCCGTATCGGAGACAGAATAAAAAAATTCGGCGGCGGAACGAAAAGTCTAGGTGATTTTTTTACCGATAAAAAAATACCGCTGAGACTGCGCGACAGACTTCCCGTTGTCGCATCGGACAGCGAAATCCTCGCTGTGTGCGGATTGGAAATTTCGGAAAACATAAAAGTTACCGACAAGACCGAAACGGTAGGATATATAAGCGAAATATTTCATAAAGTACGTTTACCGCAGCATATATGCGGGTCAAAATAAAATTTAATTTTTACAAAGGAGCCTAAAATATGAATATTCATCCCGATTGCGAACGCGTAATGCTCACCGACGAGCAGTTGAGAAGCCGCGTAAGAGAAGTTGCCGAACAGGTCGACAAAGATTATGAGGGCAAAAGACCGCTTGTATTGGGTATTCTGAAAGGCAGTATAATTTTTTATTCTGATTTTATACGCTTTCTCACTATGCCCGTCGAGCTCGATTTCATGGCGGTTTCGTCTTACGGCTCGGGTGCGGTTTCGTCTGGTAAACTGAAAATCAAAAAAGATTTGGACAGCGACGTTAACGGCAGGGACATCATAATTGTCGAAGACATAATAGACAGCGGATTTACTCTTGCAAATCTCAAAGCGCTTTTGTCGGAACGCGGCGCTTCGTCGGTAAGAATAGTAACGCTTCTTAACAAGGCGGAACGCAGGGAATACGACGTTGCCCCCGATTATAACTGCTTCGATATAGAGAACGAATTCGTTATCGGTTACGGGCTTGACTATAACGAGCAATACAGGCATTTGCCGTATATTGGAATTCTTAAACGCAGCGTTTATGAAAAATAAAATAATATTCGTCATATTGCCGATACTATTTATTGACTATCGCAGGCGATTATTATATAATTATGCGAAAAAAGAATTTCATTTAATATAAACAGACGGAGAAACAGATGGAAGAAGAAAGGAACGGAAGGTCGTTAGGCGATATATTGCATATGATTTTGTCACAAAAGTGGCTTGCTCTTGCCGTTGCGGCAGTTGTGGCGCTCGTCGTGACGATTGCTTTGTATTACGGATATAACCCTACTAAAAAGGAATATTCGGTAAAATTCAGTCTCAATCTGCCGGGAGACAATAACGGAAACGTATACGAATATCCGGACGGTGGTAAATTTTATTATACCGATTTGGTGCTTTCGGAAACACTTGAAACGGTAAAGGCGGCGGACGGTTCTTTTTCAGGTATCGACGTGGCGGGTATGGCGGCTTGCGGCGGAATAAAAATAGTTCGTGAACGCGTAACCGAAGGCACCGACAACAAGGTTGTCGAGACAAGTTATATTTTAAGCGTAAGTTCGGGATATTTTACGGATGCGGGTCAGGCAAAGAATTTTCTTATGGCTGTTACCAATTATCCGGCAAACTATCTTCTTAAAATGAATCTTAATTACGACGCATATCTGGGACTTGCTGCACGCGCCGAGGACTACGATACGGAAATAAAATACCTCGAGGAACAGCTCGACTATGTTTTGAAAGGTTATAATACGTTGATTTCCTCATACGGAGAAAGTTTCGTGGTGCCGCCCAAAGATACGTCCGCCCAGGGCAGAACCCTGAACGACTATTTGCTGTCTATAAGAGAATATAAGGACAGGGGAGTTCTTGAAAGACTGGTTGCCGAAGCGAGAAACGAGACCTCGCCCTACATCAAATCTTTGGAACTCAAAGAAAGTAAATACCGTTTCGACCTGGAAAGAGTAAAGAGAGAGTATTTAAACGCAAACAATACGCTTCAGACTCTCTTGAACGCCAAGGGAGACGGCGGCGGAACGGTTATGCTCGACGCGGCTGTCATTAAGCAACAATCCGATTTGGTTCAGTCGCTCGACGAGCAGGTGCAGTATATTCAGAATTATATCGATAAAGGCACCGTAAGCAAGGAATTCGACGATAAGGTCAAAGCCGCTCACGCTGAGGTGAAAGAGCTTGCCGACCTTTATTCGAGAGTTTTCGAGCGCGTTTACAGTCTCTCTACTTCGGTTAAATACGCCAACGCGGGAGTAATAACCGAAAACGGCGGATACAGTTTCGTTCTTATAGCTGTTCTCGGGGTGATTCTCGGCGTTGCCGTTGCGGGACTTGTCGCGTATATAGTTGCGTATAGTCTCGAAAAGAAAGCCGAAAAAGTTAAAGTTGCCGCTGAAACCGCGGCGGTCGGAGCCGAACCGGAGCCGGCAGACGCAGCGAAAGCGGAAGAAGTTCAAGAATTAAAAGAAGATGAAGAAAAACGGTAAAATTATTGCTGCGGATATAGCCGAATGCGCGCTGTTCGTAACATTGATGAGCATTTTTACGCTCTTTGTGAAAATTCCTTTTTACCCTGTGCCGTTGACTTTTCAAACGGTCATAAGCGTGCTTGCGGGCTTGTTGCTCGGTTGGAAAAAGGGCGCTATATCGATGGCGGTGTATTGCTTTGCGGGGCTTGTCGGAATACCGGTGTTTACGGGATATTCCGGGGGCATAGCCTATGTGTTGCAGCCGACTTTCGGTTATATTATAGGGTTTATAGCTTCCGCGGCGGTCGCGGGAATTATAGGCGGAAGAAAAGGTTTGCCGTTTTGGAGATATCTTGTTGCGGCGGTCGCGGCGTTTGTAGTTAACTATGCGGTGGGCATCCCGTATTTTTCGCTTATTTGGCAGTTTCACTTGCAGAATGCGGACCTCGGGCATTACATAGTTATATGGAACGTTCTTTATATGCCAAAAGATTTTGTTTTGTGCGTGTTGGCGGCTGTTCTCGCTTGGAAGGTGCTTCCCGTGCTCGATAAAGGCAGGTCTAAACTCGGGTCGTCCCAAACAAAACCGACGGATAAATGAAAGTACCGCCCGCCGTGGCTTTCGGCGGGCGGTTTTTTATAAATATTTTTCTTTTTTGTTTCTCCATGCCGTATTCCGCCATCCCGAGCAGTTTTGTCATCTTTTGTCATCCAGAGCAACGCGGGGGACCCTTCGCTGTCGCTCAGGGCAACATAGGATGTTTCGCTAAGCTCAACATGACAAGGTGCATGCACAATAAGACAAAAAGGTTGCGCAACAAGAAAAAACCGTCATTCCGAAGGCCTCCGTCATTCCGAACGTAGCGAGGAATCTTTCCCTTCGAGGAATTGTCCGTGATAAATTTGTTCAAATAATTGCAAACACGTTGTTTTTGTGTTAAAATTCTTTATATACATATTTTTTCGTCGCTGCATATAATTTACGTATGCAGAAAACTCTTTCGGTTATAAATCTTCGGACGATACGTCAGAATGCTTTGAAAATCCGCAAGAAACTCGACGGGCGTAAATTCTTTGCCGTAGTCAAGGCCGACGCATACGGTCACGGTGCGGAAGAAGTTTCAAGGGCAATTGAAGATATTGCCGACTGCTTTTGCGTGGCGCTTATCGAAGAGGGCGTTGCGCTGAGAGTTGCGGGCATAACCAAACCGGTGCTTGTGCTTGCGCCGCCGCTCGACAAATGGGACGCGGACCGCGCAAGATTTTACAATCTGACCGTGACGGTTAATTCCGCGGCAACCGCAAGACTTATAGGCGATGTGCCGTGCCATATAAAGGTCAACACGGGCATGAACAGATACGGTTGCAGTCTTAAAGACCTGCCTTCTGTTTTATCCGCTTTGAAATGCGGCAATGTTCAGGGCGTTTATTCCCATTTATATGCTTCGCAGGACGCGGCGGCAAGCCGTGCGCAGTTGGAACTGTTTGACAGGGCGGAAGCCTTGGTGCGGGCGAAAGTGCCGCATATATGCGCGCATATCGCTGCGAGCGGCGGTCTTTTGCGCGGAGGAAAATATCTTAAAGACGGCGCAAGGTGCGGAATTCTTATTTACGGTTACGCTCCGTCGGGATTCGGTTCGAGCGGGTTTCGTCCCGCGCTGAAAGTCTATGCAAGGCGCGCGCAATTTACCGAATTTGCGGGCGGCGGCATCGGCTATAACAGAGCGACGGAAACTTACGGGAAACTTTCCGTTTATCGTCTGGGATATGCCGACGGGTTTCCGCGCACGGTTCCTCTCGGAGAAAAAACGCTATGTATGGATGCGTTTATAAAGAAGAACGGTTCCAGACTTCAATGTGTTATGTCGGACGCGGACGAGTTTGCGGCGAGATACGGAACGATTTCGTATGAAGTTTTAACGTCGGTCACACACCGTTCGGAAAAGGTTTATATAAGATGAAGGAAGAGTTACGCGGCAAACTGAAAAACAAGCGCAATCTGTTTTGCGGCGCGGCGCGTAAAAGTGCGGACGCCGTGATTGCAAAGACGTTTTTCGATGTTTGCGGCGCATACGAAAGATATTTTGTTTACAACGCATTTTCTTCCGAGGCGGCGACTTCGTCCGTCATCGACGGTCTTGTTGCCGCAGGCAAAAAAGTTTATCTGCCAAGGGTGGAGGGCGAAAATATAGTCGCGGTGCCGTTCGGAAAAACCGGAAAAGGCGCGTTCGGCATATTCGAACCGAAGGGACAAGCCTATGAGGGTGAGACGGACGTTACGGTCGTTCCCTTGCTTGCCGTAAATAAACGGGGGTATCGTATAGGTTACGGTAAAGGGTATTACGACAGATACCTCAAGGACAGAAAAACTTTGAAAGTGGGGTTCGGTTACGGTTTTCAGATTGAAGATTTTCAAGAGGATGCATGGGACGAGCCACTGGATGTTTTTATTTGCGAAAACGGGATATATCGCTTTAAAAAATAAAAGAATTTGTACAATTTAACGGTTTGAGGACGGTAAAATGTGTCCCGTCTGATGAAAAGGTAATAAAATGAGAATAATAAGCGGTAAGTACAGAGGAATGAAACTTTCCGAATTCCAAGGCTCTGACATCCGTCCGACAGCCGACAGAGTAAAGGAAAGTCTGTTCAATATCATCTCGTCCGAAGTCTCGGGCGCTTCCGTGCTCGATTTATTCTGCGGCAGCGGCGGTCTCGGTTTGGAATGTCTTTCCCGCGGCGCGCTTTTCGTTCATTTTAACGATATTTCCGCGGACAGCCTGTGTGTTCTTCGTAAAAATATTTCGAGATTTAACGGGGAAAATTTCCGTGTTACCAACCTCGATTACCGTGCGTGTCTCGAAAGGCTTACGGAAAAATTTTCTCTGATATTCGTCGACCCGCCGTATCGTACGGAAGCGGGCGCGGGAGCATTGGAGCTGATAGGCGCAAAGGAAATTCTCAAAGAAAACGGCATAGCCGTGTACGAGCGCGACCGTGCTTTTACAGGGGAAGCGAAGGGGTTGGAACTTTTCGACGAAAGAAAATACGGAATAACTTATCTGTCGTTTTTCAGAGCGGCAAATCGTGCTTGAATGATAAGTGCGAAAGATTTTTAAACGGAACGATTATGAAAAAGTGTGTTTTTTCGGGCACGTTCGACCCGCCTACCGTCGGACATCAGAAAATTATAGAAACCTGTCTCAAACTTTTCGACGAAGTGGTGGCGGCGGTAATGGTCAACCCCGATAAGGAGCCGTTTTTAACGGCAGAAGAAAGGCGCGAGTTGCTTGAAAAATTGTTTGCGGACGATAAGCGCGTAAAAGTGATAACGTTTCAGGGCGCCGCCGTGGACGTTCTGAAACAGGAGAATACCGAATTTTATGTGAGAGGCATAAGAAATACGACGGATCTCGAATACGAGAACGCCAATCATTATGCGAGCAAAAAACTCGACGACGGAATAATAACGCTGTATATTCCTGCCGAACAGGAAAACATCCATGTGAGTTCGTCGCTTGTAAAAACGCATGTGCGTTTTCATAAAGATTATTCGGACTATATACCCGAAAAAATACGCGGCGATTTCGAAAGAATGGCGGAGAAGAAAAATGTTTGAAAAACAGACTAAAATACCGGACCCCGAACAGATACTCAAAGAAATACCTCTGCCCGAAAAATTGAGGGCGGTAAAGATTGCGCGCGATAAACTCGTTTCGGAAGTAATAACGGGCGAAAGCGACAAATTACTTTTAATAGTCGGACCGTGTTCCGCTCACGAGGCGGCGCCCGTACTGGAATATGTGGAAAAACTGGGGCGGTTGAATGAAAAAGTCAAGGACAAATTGGTGCTCGTGCCCAGAATTTATACCAATAAGCCGCGCACGCGCGGCGTGGGGTATAAAGGCATGTTCTCTCAGCCCGACCCAACGAAGTCCGAAAACATAAAAAAAGGCATATGCGCTATACGCGAACTCAATATAAAGGCGATTGAAGCGAGCGGGCTTTCCGCCGCCGATGAAATGCTGTATCCCGCAAATATCCACTATGTGGAGGATTTGCTTTCGTATATAGCAGTAGGCGCGCGCAGCAGCGAAAATCAGTTGCATAGACTCGTGGCAAGCGGAATCGACGTGCCGGTCGGTATCAAGAACCCGATGAGCGGTTCGCTGTTGGTGCTTCTGAATTCCGTTTACGCGGCTCAGAGCGGTCAGGTGTTCAAACTTAACGACTGGCAGGTAAAGACAAACGGCAACCCGCTTGCGCATTCGATATTGCGCGGCGCGGTGGACGGAAACGGCAATGATATTCCGAATTTTCACTATGAAACGGTTATGCGCGTTGCGGAGGGTTACGCCGCGTCAGGGCTTTCCAACCCCGCAGTTATAATAGACGCGAATCACTCCAACAGTTCCAAACAGTTTAAACAGCAGATAAGAATTTGTCGCGAGGTTATGCAGAACAGAATGTGCGATAAAGGTTTCAGGCGCATTGTAAAAGGTTTTATGATAGAGAGCTTTCTCGTCGAGGGTTGTCAGACGGAAGACAAGATTTTCGGTAAGTCGATTACAGACCCCTGTCTCGGCTGGGAGGATACGGAAAGACTTATTCTCGATATAGCGGAGCAAGCGTAGTATGGAAGTTATAGGTTATCTCGGTCCCGAGGGTAGCTATTCGTATCTTGCGGCTCGAAAGTTCAGACCCGACGCAGAACATAAGCCGTATCCGTCTTTCCGTTCTTTAATGCGCGCGCTGATGTCTGATGAGTGTTCCGCGGTTGCTGTGCCCATAGAAAACAGCCTGAACGGAGGGGTAAATCAGAATATAGACCTCTTGCAGGCGGTGGAAGGAATTTACGCGGGAGAGGAATGTTCGGTTGAAATAGACCACCGTCTCGCAAGGCTTGAAAGGGCGCATAGTACGGGGGTAACGCGAATTTTTTCCCATCAACAGGCTCTGGAACAGTGCGGCGAGTATCTTGCGGAGAACTATCCCGACGCGGAACTTGTAGCCACGCCTTCGACTGCGGCGGGACTTGACAAACTGGAAAAATCGACGGATGCATGCATTGTCGGCGCACATACGAACAGGGCGGGCGTTGTGCTTTCGGCGGACAATATCGCCGACGAAAAAAATAACGTAACGCATTTTCTGCTCGTTAAAAAAGGCGCGCCGCAGGAGGGCACGCATTCCGATAAGGTGTATTTTTCCGCGACTTGCAGACACGAATCGGGAGCGCTCATAAAACTACTCGTGCCTATATGCGAAGGTGGACTGAATATGACGAAAATTCAGTCCAGACCGATAAAAAAACGTTCGGGCGAATACCGTTTTTTTGTTGAAATAGAGGGCGATTTCGCAGACGCAAATATTGAAAAGACGTTAAAGAAAGTTGCGGAAATTGCAAGTTCTTTCAAAATTCTCGGCGTTTATTGAATTTGATTGCAAAGTGCGTTTTCGCTTACGCTCAACATGAAAAAAGTTTGCTCTCGGTCCGGACTGTTGTCATCCCGAGGCAGCGAGGGACCTCAATATAGCGTTAGGTTGCTTCGCTATCGCTCAGCATGACAAAATTTTGCTCTCAGTTATCCCGAGCGCAGCGAGGGACCCTTCGACTTCCTCAGCGTTACAAACGATATGAACGAAACTTATACTATCAACAAAAGAATAATAAAACAAACAGCCGCCTGAATAAATTTCACGGCGATAAATTTAAAGGGTTTTATGCCTGATTTTGTTAAGTAACATAGTTGCTGTAAAAGTATGGACAATCCTCCGAAAGTAATCAAAGCTCCCGCTAAGGCTATCTGAAGTTTTCCGCCCTCTTCCGCCAACGCCCGGCAACCGGTGGTTGCTTCTATAAGCCCGAGACATACGGCTGAAGCGGTTTTTTCTCCTGTTAAAACGCTTAAAAAGTTGTGCAAGGGGAAAAATATATTGAAGTCGGCGCAAAATTGCGCGACAACGAAAAAGAAAGCGATAAATCCTCCGGCAACGGCGACGGAAATTATGGCTCCGTAAAAAGTGTTGTACAGAACGTTTTTGTCCGCGGGCGCTTTTCGGGGCTCGGGCGAGTTGCTTTTCGGCGAAAGCAGCGCAACGATTACGGATACAAGCGTTATGGATATTATGTGAGCTATAAGAATTTTCAGTCCCGCGAGTTTGTCACCGAACATTTTATAGCCCACGCTGCCTATAATAAATAGCGGACCGGAAGTCGAACAAAGATACGAAAGTTTTTCGCAATCTTTTTTCGAGAGCGCTCCGCTGTCGTAAAATTCTCCTATAACGCGGCTGCCCGCGGGATAGCCTGAAAATATGCTCAGCACAAAGCAAGGCGCGGCGGCCGGCGGAAGTTTTAATTTGCCCGTTACGCGTTTAAGCGGCAACGACGCCCTTTCCGCGATACCTGTTTTTACGAAAATAAAGGTTATAATCATAAACGGAAATAAAGAGGGCAGAACGCATTCAGCCCACATCGCAAAGCCCGTGAAACAACAGTTTACGTATCTTTCTGGATAGATTATTACGGCGGCTCCGAACGCGAGCAGGGCAACGCTTAAAATTATATACGATATTTTTCTTTTAGTTGAATTTTTCATTATATATTACAATTATTTTCGGGATGGTGTTTTTATGAGTAAAAAATTGGGACTTGCTCTCGGAAGCGGCGGCTCGCGCGGGGTCGCGCACGTCGGTTTTCTGAAAGCACTGGAAGAGGCGGGTATAAGGCCCGATTATATTTCCGGCTGTTCGATGGGCTCTGTGGTCGGCTGTTGCTATGCAAGCGGCATGTCCGCCGATTTAATTCGCGACGAAGTTCTGAAACTTAAAACGTGGGATATAGTCGATATAAGTCCGAACGTCATTTCAAAAATGGCTATTCTTCGCAGCAAGAAGATAGAAGATTTGCTTGTCGCTTACCTCGGCGACAAAAAAATCGAAGACCTGGAAATACCTTTCAGGTGCGTCGCGACCGAATTGTATTCGGGCAAACTGCACGTATTCGAAAACGGAAACGCCGCCGTGGCGGTACAGGCTTCGAGTTCCGTCCCGGGAGTATTTCGTCCCGTTAAAGTTGATAATATGATGTTTGTGGACGGAGGTTGTCTTTGTCGCGTGCCAGTAAAGGTCGTAAAGGAAATGGGCGCCGACGTAGTTGTAGCGGTGGACGTGCTTAAAAATGCGTCTCAGCCCGTGGAAAAAGTCGGCAACATATTGGAAATGGCGCTTCGCGTATTCGATATAATGGACACCAATCAGACGCTTATGTCCCGCGCTTTGGAGAAAGGACTTTGCGACGTGCTCGTGGAGCCGCTTATTACGGGAATGAGTCAGTATTTGGTGAAAGGACTGGATAAGGCTTACGAAGAAGGCTACGAGGAAGGCAAGGCGCACATAGACGAAATCAAGAAACTTCTTAAATAATCGGTTTTTTGTAACTTATTGTGATGTTGACCGGTATTTCGGTTGCAGAACGTCACGATGAACTCGCATTTCGGTAATTTAATATCATATTGAGATAGTATTTTGTAGCCGAATATAATGTTGAATTAGCATTTTGCTGGCCGAATGTCATGTTGAGCGCAGCGAAACATAGGGTTTCCCCGTAAAAACGAAGCATAAAAAGAAAATGGATAATTTATTTACGAATTTATACAACGACCGTAAGCCGTTGGCGGAAAAAATGCGTCCTGCAAGTTTGGATGATTTTGTAGGACAGCAACATATACTTGGAGAGGGTAAACTTCTGCGCCGTTTGATACAGGCGAAAAAAGTGCCCAGTTGTATTTTTTACGGACCTCCGGGAACGGGTAAGACGACGCTTGCAAGGATAATCGCCGAAACTACTGGCGGTAATTTTGCCATGCTGAACGCCATTTCAAGCGGTGTGGCAGACGTTAAGGTTGTAATCGAAGAAGCTCGAAAGACTTTTGAAATGTACGGCAAAAAAACTTATTTGCTGTTGGATGAATGTCATAGGTGGAGTAAAACCCAAAGCGACTCGCTTCTTGCGGTGCTGGAATCGGGGCAAGTCGTACTTATAGGTTCTACAACCGAGTCGCCTAATTACAGCATGACTCGCGCAATAGTAAGTCGCTGTACGTTGTTTGAGTTTAAGCAGGTCGGAGTGGGAGATATTAAAAAGGCGTTGAAAAGAGCGATAGATGCGCCTAACGGTTTAAAGGATTTTAATATTAAGATTGACGAAGAAGCATTGACTTACTTTGCGACAGCTTGCGGCGGTGACGTTCGCAGTGCTTTAAACGGACTTGAAATAGGGTCTTTGACGACTCCCATAAGTGCAGACGGAACAATAGTTATAACGAAAGAAATAGCTGCGGAATGTCTGCAAAAGAAAGCTCTGAGTTTAAATGACGAAAACTTCTATCATATATTAAGCGCGTTTTGTAAAAGTCTTCGCGGCAGCGACGCTACGGCGGCGCTGTACTATGCAAACAGACTGATTGAAGCGGGTTGCGAGCCACAGCTTTTAGCAAGAAGAACAATCGCTCACGCGAGCGAAGATTGCTGTTCCGCAAAAGCGCTGAATACTGCTTGCAATGCATTATTCTGTCTTAATAATCTCGGAATGCCCGAAGGCAATCTTGCGCTGACTCAGGCAATAATAGAAGTGTGCGAAGCGCCTAAAACAAACCGTGTGGTTGTGGCTATGGGAATGGCGATGGACGACGCCAAGAATCATCCGGACGACAGGATTCCTGAATATTTGAAAAACCATACCGAAGCAAGTAAAGAATATAAATATCCGCATGATTACGGCGGATGGGTGGAACAGCAATATTTACCCGATTCGTTGAAAGACAGAAATTATTTTCCCAAGGACAAAAAATAATATGTAAAAATTCGGGGGTTACATATAAATGTGTTTTCTCGCTGCGCACGGAATGACGGCGCACGCCAGGAATGACAAAGCAGTTCGGCATGATGTTTCGGTTAAGTTTAGAAGTCGTCTTTTGTTATTGCGGCTTTTTTGTCATGCTGAGCGATAGCGAAGCATCCCTAAGTCATGACGGCATAAAACGTCACAAGATGAAGGCTTTGTCACGCCGAGAGTTTTTTCATTATTCGTTGATATTCTGTTAAAAATTTATTTTTATAACTTTATACAAATTTTGTTGACATATATTCGCGGCATATGTTATATTTATAAAAATAAAGGCTATGACGGAGAGAAGTAGCGCATTTGAACGCGTACAGAGAGCGGAGATTGGGTGAAAGCTCTGCCGAAAGAATTTGCGTGAATAACACTCCCGAGCCGCCGCCCGAAAAGTTTTTTGAGTAGGGTGAGCCGTTTGCCCGCGTAAAGGGCGCACGTAAAGCGATTGCGGCATATTATAAAGTATGCGCGGTAATTTAGGTGGCACCACGGACTTTAAAGCATAATTTGCACCGTTCGTCCTAAAAATCTTTTTTAGGCGAGCGGTCTTTTTTTAAAGTTTTTACCGCAGAATTTATAATATAGACCGTTAAAAGGAGTAAATATGGCGTACAGAACCAAAACTTGCAAACAGATAGGCGAAGATACGGTCGGCGAAGAAGTCGTACTGGCGGGGTGGATAGAAAACATACGGGACCACGGCGGAGTTTCCTTTTTGGATTTGAGAGATTTTTACGGGGTGGTTCAGGTGGTAATGCGCGATACGTCGCTTTTAAAAGGACTCTCGCGCGAGGACTGCGTTTCCGTTTGCGGAGTTATCGAGCATCGCGACGAGGATACTTACAACCCCAAAATTCCCGCGGGCACCGTCGAGCTCAATTGCACGAAAGCAGAAGTTCTGGGCAAAGTCAGGGAAAGTCTGCCGTTCGAAGTCATGACTTCCAGGGAAACGCGCGAGGATGTAAGACTTAAATACCGTTTTCTCGATATGCGCAACCGTAAAGTCAAGGACAATATCGTTTTCCGTGCGGAGGTGATAAAAGAACTCAGAAAACAGATGGAAGCGCTTAATTTTCTGGAAGTGCAGACCCCCATTTTATGCGCGTCATCACCCGAAGGCGCGAGAGATTTTATCGTTCCGTCAAGACGGCACAAAGGTAAATTCTATGCGTTGCCGCAGGCGCCGCAGCAGTATAAGCAGCTTCTTATGGTGGGGGGAATCGACAGGTATTATCAGATTGCGCCTTGTTTCAGGGACGAGGACGGGCGCGCGGACCGCTCCCCCGGGGAATTTTATCAGCTCGATTTCGAAATGGCTTTTGCCTCGCAGGAGGACGTGCTTGCCGTATGCGAGAGCGTGATATATAAAATTTTCAGAAAATTCGCAAAAAAGAGCGCAAAGGTTTCCGAAATTCCCTTTCCCGTGTTATCATATAAGCAGGCAATGTCGGAGTTCGGGACGGATACGCCGGATTTGAGAAACCCGTTGAAGATAACGGATTTATCGGAATTCTTTTCAAAGTGCAGTTTCAAACCGTTTATCGGGCGCACCGTCAGGGCAATAAAGGTGAGCGAAAAAATGTCGAGAACTTTTCACGAAAGACTCCTCGACTTTGCGCTTTCCATCGGCGTGGGCGGTTTGGGGTATCTGGAAGTGACGGAAGAGGGGGCTTTCAAAGGTCCCATAGATAAATTTATTCCCGAAGAGCTTAAAGGCGAGCTTATGCGTTCGGTCGGGTTGAAAACGGGAGATACGGTGTTTTTCGTAGCCGCGGACGAAAAGCGCGCGACGGAATACGCAGGAAAACTGAGAACTGAGCTTGGCGAAAGACTGGGGTTAACGGAGAAAAACGCCTATCGCTTTTGTTTTGTAAACGATTTTCCTATGTATGAGGAAGACGATAACGACAAGCCCGCATTTACGCATAACCCGTTTTCCATGCCGCAGGGCGGAGCGGAAGCCCTCGGCGGCGACCCTTATTCCGTCCTTGCTTATCAGTACGATTTGGTGTGCAACGGAGTGGAAATAGCTTCGGGCGCGGTGCGCAATCACGATTTGGAGATTATGAAGCGCTCGTTTGAAATAGCGGGATACGACGAGCAAACCCTTTGCGAAAAATTCGGCGCGCTTTACTCGGCTTTCAAGTACGGAGCGCCGCCGCACGCCGGTATGGCGCCGGGCATCGACAGAATGCTTATGCTTTTGAAAAACGAAGAAAATATAAGAGAGGTAATAGCCTTTCCCATGAGCGCGTCCGCGCAGGATTTACTGTGCGGCGCCCCGTGCGAAGCGACGGAGAAACAACTCAGGGAGACGCATATCAAAGTGAGGTGATTATGAGCGTTACGGACAGAGAATTCGACGTTCTGGCTAAACTTGCAAAGCTGGAGATAAGCGGAGAGCGGCGTGCGGAATTCTTAAAAGATTTCGAAGAACTGATAGCTTTCGCCGATTCCATAAACGCCGCCGTCGTCGGAGATACCGTAAGCATATCGGATGTCGGAGGGGAGACGGTTGCGTTTGAAAACCTGCGCACGGACGAAGTTTCAAAAAGTCTGCCGCAGGAAAAAATTACTTCGAACACGCAATCGGAGAACGGGTATTTTCCCGTTAAGAGGGTGGTGAAATGAAGAGCGTGATAAACGAACTCTCCTCGCGGCTTCGTTCGGGGGAAATTACTTCGCGGGAGCTTACGGAAAAATATATTTCCGCCGTAGAAAAGAAAAATGTCGCGCTTAACGCTTTCGTTCATACTACCTTCGACGAGGCGCGGAAAAACGCCGCGTATGCCGATGCGTTAATAAGAGACGGAAAGGGAAACGCGCTTACCGGAATTCCCATGACTTTGAAGGACAACATATGTACGGACGGAATTTTAACAACTTGTTGCTCTGAGATTTTGGAGAATTTCAGACCCTGTTACGACGCTGCGGTCTGGGAGAAACTTAAAAATAACGGCGCGGTGCTGCTCGGAAAAACGAATATGGACGAGTTCGCTATGGGAAGCACCTCCGAAACTTCGTACTACGGCGCGCCGAAAAACCCTTTGGACGAAACGCGCGTTGCGGGCGGAAGCTCGGGCGGCGGCGCGGCGGCAGTCGGTGCGGAGATTGCGGCTTATGCAATCGGTTCAGATACGGGCGGCTCGGTAAGACAACCTGCGGCTTTCTGCGGCGTCGTGGGGTTCAAGCCGACTTACGGAACGGTATCAAGATACGGTTTAATTGCGTACGGCTCCTCGCTTGACCAGTTGGGAACGCTAACATCTTCGGTGACGGACGCGGCGTTGATATTCCAAGCGATAAGAGGTGCGGACGAGAGGGATATGACCTGTTCGACCCGCAATATGCCGCAGATAACACTTGACGACGACGTCAGGGGGCTCAAAATCGGCATATGCGGAGAATTTTACAAGGGGCTCGGTTCGGAAGTGAAAAACGCCGTAGAAAGCGCTTTGAAAAGATATGAAGATGCAGGAGCGGAGTTGACGGAGATAAAGATACCTTCGCTCGAATACGCGCTGCCCGTATATTATATTATCGCGTGCGCGGAGGCTTCCTCAAATCTGGGGCGTTACGACGGAATACGTTACGGTCATCGCGCGCGTACGTATTCGGACGTTGAAGATATGATAGTAAAAACGCGCAGCGAGGGTTTCGGTAAGGAAGTCAAGAAACGCATTATGCTCGGCACTTACGTGCTGTCAAGCGGATATTTCGACGCATATTATAAAAAAGCATGTATTTTGCGGGAACGAATGAAAACGGAGTTTTCCAAGGCATTCGTGGAATGCGACGTTCTCGCGGCTCCGACCGTTCCGCGCGGGGCGTTTCCTTTGGGATATTCGGGGGGTAACGCCGTCGAAACATATTTGTCCGACATATGCACGGTGCCCGCGAATATTGCGGGACTGCCCGCCGTATCGGTGCCTTGCGGCGTAGATAAGGACGGGCTTCCTCTCGGTTTGCAGTTTATCGGCGACAGGTTTAAAGACGGCGCCGTTCTTTCCGCCTCGTATTTTGCGGAAGCAAGCGGTATATGCGATATATACGGGGGTGTAAGATGAAATACGAACTCGTATGCGGATTGGAAACTCATATAGAACTGTCTACGGCAAGCAAAATATTCTGTTCGTGCACTACCGCGTTCGGCGGCAAGCCCAATACTCATTGCTGTCCCGTTTGCACGGGACAACCGGGCGCGCTGCCCGTATTGAATAAAAAGGTCGTGGAGTATGCCGTGCGTGCGGGGCTTGCGACGCATTGCAAGGTCAACAACGTTACGCATCTGGACAGAAAGAATTATTGTTATCCCGATTTGCCCAAAGCGTATCAGATTTCGCAGTTCGACAAACCGATTGTTTACGGCGGTTACGTTCGACTCGAAAACGGCAGAAAGATAGGGTTAACGCGCATTCACATAGAGGAGGACGCGGGCAAACTCGTGCACGAAGGCGGCTTCACTTTGGTTGACTATAACCGCGGCGGAGTGCCGCTTATAGAGATAGTTTCCGAGCCCGACCTGCGTTCCGCCGCAGAAGCGCGCGAGTTTGTCGAAAAGTTGCAACTTATAATGCGCTATATCGGCGTTTCCGATTGTAAGATGCAGGAGGGCAGTATGCGTTGCGACGTCAACGTCTCCGTCCGTCCCGTCGGCTCGGACGTTTTAGGCACGCGTACTGAAATAAAAAATATGAATTCTCTCAATTTTATGGAGAGAGCGATAAAATACGAATTTTTACGTCAGACGGAAATTCTGGAAGAGGGCGGCGAGGTAGAGCAGGCGACTTTACGCTTTGACGAGCATACCGGGGAAACTTTCGTTATGCGAAATAAAGAAGATTCGCAAGATTATCGCTATTTCCCCGAGCCCGATATTCTGACGGTTGTAATTCCCGAGGAAAAGGTTGAAAAGATAAAATCGGAGATTCCCGAACTGCCTTTCGATAAATTCGAAAGATATACAAAAGAACTCGGGATGTCCGATAGAAATGCAAAACTGCTTATAAAGTATAAAGCGGTCTGTGACTGGTTTGAAAAAACTCTCTCTTTCGGGGCGGGCGTAAAGCATACCGTAAATCTTATTGTCGGAACGGTGTTTTCATTTCTCGGTACGGAGGAGAACAAAGAAAACTTCGCGGTAGCGGTTCCTCCGTCGGAAATGGCTCGGCTCGTAAAATATCTGGACGAAGGAAAAATCAACGTAACAAGCGCTCAGCAGACTCTTACTGCAATGCTGCGCACAGGGCAAAGCGTGGATGATTTGCTTTCCGAAGCCGATTTGGCGGGTACTTCGGACGTGGAATTTGAGGAAATATGCCGTCGCGCCATAGAGGCAAATCCGCAGGCGGTTGCAGACTTTTTAAACGGAAAGGAAAAGGCGATTTTTGCTTTGTTCGGCTTTATAAAGCGGGCGACGGGCGGAAAAGCGGATATTACCAAAGCGGAAAAAATAATCATAGATATGTTGAAACGGTCTTAATTTTAAAGTAAGAAAAATATAAAACCACAAGATAACTGTCTTGTGGTTTTTTTGTATATATGTTGTTTTGA
>CATKEF010000040.1 GCA_949747905.1 uncultured Eubacteriales bacterium | reverse complement strand
GCGAACCAACCCCGCTATTATCCTGTTTCTCACCGGAAACAGATAACCCGCGGGTCTGACCCCGGGAGGATGTTCGGTGACGAGCAGCCCTTTGCACGCGACCTCTTTAATCAGCTTTTCGTTACAGGCTGGATAAAAATAATCGAACCCGTAAGCAAGCACCGAAATAATCTTTCCGCTCTTTAAAGCGCCCTTCACGGCAGCAGTATCCCCTCCGTCGGCAATACCCGAAACCACCGTAAAATACCGGGTGAGTTCAGCGGAGACTTTTTCCGTAAGAGCCGCGGTATTTTTCGCCGTTCTGCGCGAGCCTACGATTCCGAATTTGTTTCCGCCGAGCAAAGAGACGTTACCTTTGCAGAATAAGACGTGCGGCGGAGCGGGCGTATTGCGTAAACTAACGGGATATCTCTCCGAAAAAATTGTTACGCATTCTATTTGCTTCTTTTCCAGTTCTTCGAACAGTTTCCGCCTGTATTCCTCGCCAAAATATTCAGCTTTCACTTTATTATATACGCCGGCGGAAAGCGTTTTAATCAGTGTACGCTCATATTTTGCAAAATCCGGCTCGTGCCGAGTCAAACCTTCGAGCAGAATTTCACGGCATTTATAACTGAGTTCGGCAATTGAACTCAGAACTATTAAATTCCGTTCTTCTTCAGTATACATAATAAATCACAAATCGTTTGTATTATAACTTCTGTATGAGGCCGCTTCCAGAATATGTTCTGGAAGAATGGCTTCGGACAAATCGAGGTCGGCAACAGTGCGCGCAACCTTTATGATTCTCGAACGCGCACGCGCCGAAAGATGAAAAGTTTCAAACGCGTTGCGGAGAACCTCTTCGCACTCCGCGGAAAGCCTGCAATACTTTTTAATCTGCTTTTCGCCCATTGCCGCGTTCAACGTCACGGAATCTCCAGTAAAACGTTCACGCTGAATGGCACGGGCTCGCTCGACGCGCTCTTTTACCGCGCTGCTCGGCTCCTCCTTACTCTCGCCCGACAAATCGTCGTACTTAATTCCGTCGACTTCGACCTGTAAATCTATTCTGTCCAAAAGGGGTCCCGAGATTTTGCTTCTGTATTTATGTATCTGCGCAGGCGTACAGGTACAGGTAAGACTCGTCGAACCGTAATTGCCGCACGGACACGGATTCATGCTCGCGCACAAAATAAAGTCCGCAGGAAACGTAACCGCCCCTCCCGCACGCGCAATTGTAATTATTCTGTCCTCCAACGGCTGACGGAGAGATTCCAGAGTTCTGCGCGAATATTCCGGCAACTCGTCCAGAAACAGAACTCCTTTGTGCGCTTTGGATATTTCTCCCGCATGTATTTTGGTATTGCCTCCGCCGCAAAGTGAGACCGTGGTCGCCGTATGGTGAGGAGTCCTGAACGGGCGGAGAGAAATTATACCCTCTTCGGTAAGTTCGCCCGAAACAGAATGAATTTTGGTAACTTCCAACGCTTCGTCGAAAGTCATGTCGGGCATAATCGTGGGAATACACCGCGCAAGCATGGTCTTGCCCGTTCCGGGAGGTCCCGCAAGCAGAATGTTATGTCCGCCCGCCACGGCAATTTCCAGAGCGCGTTTTGCAACCTTCTGTCCGCGCACAAGCGACATGTCGTAATTATAACTCTGCATCGACTGGGTAATCTTGAAATCTCTGTGCTTCACGGGTTTGAACTCGCGCTCTCCCGAAAGAAAATCGACCGTATCCCTCAGACTTTTGAACGCATAAACTTCGGTACCTTCTATATAGCTCGCTTCGTTTGCATTTCCCGCAGGCACTACAAAACGCTTAAAGCCCTTATTCTTCGCCGAAATAAGTATGGGCAATATTCCCGTAACGGGTCTCAGCGCTCCGTCAAGCGCAAGTTCCCCCAAAAAAACTATGCCGTCGGTATCCGCTTCGAGCTGGTCTCCGGCTTTCAGAATACTTATAGCCAGAGGCAAATCGTAGTGCGACCCCTCCTTTTTCAGGTCGGCTGGTGCAAGATTTATCGTAATTTTATTAATCGGGAAATACAGCGCGCTGTTTTTGATTGCCGAACGTACGCGCTCTTTACTCTCCTTTACCGCGGCGTCGGGCAAGCCGACGAGGTCATAGGACACCATTCCTTTGTTGATGTCCGTTTCAACCTCCACGGGTACGCCGTCAAGTCCGCAAAGAGCAAAACTCATAATCTCGGATAACATATTTCTCCTTCGTAACGCCGCAAACGCGGCTTATCTTTTAAATTCAAAAGCTCCCGCGCAATACGGGAGCTTTTTTTGTTTACTTGATTTCCGCGATTTTTGCGGCTTTACCGGTCAATCCGCGCAGATAGTAGAGTTTAGCTCTTCTTACCTTGCCGCGCTTAACCACGGTAACGTAAGCAATCTTCGGGGAGTGAATGGGGAAAGTTCTTTCAACGCCCACGCCGAAAGACAGTCTTCTTACCGTAAAGGTCTCTCTGATACCGCCGTGCTTCTTGGCGATAACTACGCCTTCGAAATTCTGAATTCTTTCCTTGGTACCCTCAATAACCTTAAAACCGACTTTGACTGTATCGCCCACGTTGAATACGGGCACTTCGGTCTTCATTCCTTCTTTTTCAATAGCTTCCACTAAACCTTTCATGACTTTACCTCCTGTACAAGGCATTCGTAACTTAACAAAACCGCAAAATGCGCCGTTTAAGCAGAGGACTGCCCGAAGTCGAATTTGATTTTACCAAATCTTTTTTCAAATTGCAACGATTTTTAAGGGGTGTGTCGCAATTTTCACACAAAAATTTTGTCCGACGCGCCATATATTATATATATGGTATACACCCGCAACAAAACGACAAACGATTTTTATACTAATTTGCTGTAGCCGTACGAATTCACAACCGCGTCCACCTTTACTCCGTCGCGGCACAAAGGACAGTCCGTGGGAGCAAAGGAACTGTAACCGGGCACGGAATCCGCGCCGAAAATGCGCACTACGGGGACGGAGCATTCGAACTCGCTGCCGAACACTGTCGCCGCACCGACGGGCTCTCCGCCGTAATAACGTATGCCTTCGACAACGCTTCTCACATCCTTGCCCGTAGAGGCGCTCGCGGTGAGCAAAAGCACCCGCCTGCCCTTAACGTAACCTAAAAAATTATCGCGCAGGAGCAGCTTGTCCTTATCGATTTCGGGAGTTATGACGGCAATGTTCTGATTGAAATTTACGTGCGAGCGGGACAGCTCGTCCGCCATAAACGCGCCCACCATCTTCATTCTGTCAAGAGAAATTACAGTATCCACGGGCGTCCCCGCAAAGCTGCCCGCAAACAGCTTCGCCGCGGCGCGCGCGGATATCAGCTGCGATTTTATCCGCGTCATATCTATACAATAGTTGACGTGCGAATGCCTTGTCGCGAAGTGTCCGGGAATTACCCTTATCACGATTTCGCGGTTTAAAGGCGAAACGACGTCGTAAGCTCTTTTTTCCATAAAAACCCCCGTTTTAAATTTATTGCGCGCAGAACGCGTTTTCTATATGTCTCAGCTTTCCGCGGTAAACCTCGATTATATCGAATCTTGCGGTGCAATCGATTTCCCGCCCCGCAAAATAATAGTTTGCCCCGCTGATATACTTTAATTTCCGCTGCCGGGTAACCGCTTCGGACGGCAGTCCGAATATATCCGAAAGTCTGGTTTTTACTTCTATAAACGCGACGGTGTCCCGCTTTTTCGCGATTATATCTATCTCTCCGAACGGATTTTTGAAATTTTTTTCAAGAATCTTCCATCCGTGCAACCGAAGATAAAACCTTGCTATCCTCTCTCCTCGCGCCCCCAGTTTTTTACGGCGCTTATCCCGCTCTGCCGAACTGCTTTTCATAGCCATTTTTTGACGAAACTCCTGCGGTGAACGGGGCATATCCCCGACTGTACGATTGCTTCGATATGTTTTCCCGTACCGTATCCCTTATTTTTTTCAAAACCGTATAAGGGGTACTTCTCCGCATAATCTTTCATAAGTCCGTCACGGTAAACTTTCGCCAAAACAGATGCGGCGCCTATGGAATAACTCAACGAATCGCCCTTAACAATACTTTTTTGCGGCAGTTCGATATCCAACTTCATATTGCCGTCCGTCAACACAAAATCGGGCTTTACGGCAAGACTTTCCACCGCGTTTTTCATGCACAACCGCGTCGCTTGCAAAATATTTATTTCATCGATAATTTCCGGTTCGACGCGGCATATTGCATAGGCAACGGCTTTTTCGATTATTTCGGCGGACAGCGTTTCGCGCTTTTTCGCGCTCAGTTTTTTACTGTCGTCCACGCCCTCTATCACATCGTCAAGCGGCATAATCACGGCGGCGCAAACCACTGGTCCCGCAAGCGGTCCCCTGCCGACTTCGTCGACGCCGCAAATATAGACGCAGCCCTTATTTATAAGCTCCCTTTCGTAAACAAGTTTATCCATTTAAAATTTACAGCCTTTTACGTCGTCCGCCGTATCGAGGGTAATTCTGCCCAGCTTACCCTTTCTGAAATCGTCTATAACGGCGCGCTCTCCACGTTCGTAATCGTATTCTCCGCCCCGAAGCACGAACAGTCTCTTTGCGCACACCCCTTCCAGCATTTCGAGAGGAGTTCCGCCGGATACGGAATATCTCTCCGCAAGTCTTGCGGGATATTTCTCGGACAGCTCCTTCAAAAGCCCCAGAGCTATGTCGTCAATGTCGAGAATATCGTCGTTGAGACTGCCCACAAAAGCAAGATGCGCCGCAAGATACTGGTTCCCGAAAGCGGGAGGCATAGTTCCCGGGGTATCAAGGAGCTCAAATTCATCGCAACGCACCCACTGTTTGCCGCGAGTAACCCCCGCTTTATCGCCCGTTTCCGCACGGCGCGAACCTGCAAGAAGATTAATAAGGGTGCTTTTCCCCGTATTGGGAACTCCCGCAACCATAAAACGGAACACTCTGCTTTGTCCCTTTTCAAGCGCACGCTCCCTCTTTTCGGCAACAAGTTTTTCCATTGCCCCCGTAATACTACGCCGCGAACCGCTGTTTACCGCATTGATTTTAACCGCCGCCGCACCTTGCGCGCGAATTATATTGGCAAGATTATCCGCTCGCTCGTCCGCAAGGTCGCCCTTGTTGAGAACATATAAAACAGGTTTGTTGTTTGCAAGTTTTTTAAGTTTCGGGTTGAACGACGCAGCCGGACAGCGCGCGTCAAGAACGAAAATAACTCCGTCCACAAGCGATAAGTGCTGTTCCATAAGGCGCATCGCCTTCATCATATGACCGGGAAACCACTGTATTGTTTTCATTTTTTATCACCGTGCAACAGGTCGGGGCGACGGAGTTTTGTCAACTTTCGACTCTCCTCCCTTCTCCACTCGTCGATTTTTTTATGGTCGCCCGACAATAATACCTCGGGCACTTTCAAACCGCAATATTCGGCGGGACGTGTATACTGAGGATACTCTAAACTCCCGCCCGCAAAACTCTCGTCCGCAAGCGAGCCGTCGGAAAGAACTCCGTCCACATATCTTGCCACGCAATCGCACACGACCATAGCGGGCAACTCGCCCCCCGTAAGAACGTAATCGCCTATGGAAATCTCTTCGTCGATGAACAAATCTATTGCGCGCTGGTCAACCCCTTCGTAATGCCCGCAAAGCAGAACGATATGCTCGTATCGGAGCAATCTGAAAGCGGTGCTCTGTTTAAACGTTTCGCCCTTGGGCGAAAGATATATGCGCAAAGCGGAATGCCCGGGGTCAACCGCATTTATCGCCGACCCTATAGGCTGCGGAAGCATAACCATTCCCGCGCCGCCGCCGAAAGGATAATCGTCGCACTTGAAATGCTTGTTTTCGGCAAAGTCGCGTATATTAACGACGTCTATTTCGATTTTTCCCGCTTTTACCGCCCTGCCTATAATGCTTTCCTTCAAGGGCGCGAACATTTCGGGAAACAGCGTTAAAACAGTGATTTTCAAACCGAAACTTCCTTGAATCTTTTCTTGTTGACCACTATTCTTCTTTCCTCGGGAGAAACGCTCTCTATGACGCCTTCTGCCGCGGCGAAACTCACCTCGCCCTTAGCCGTCGCCAAAGTATAAATATCGGTTGCGGCGGGAGTTACGGAAATCACTTCGCCAATCGCAGCGCCGTCCGCACTCTCCACTTTGCAACCGATTAAATCGGCTATATAATACCTGCCCTCGGGAGGCACGGGACATTCCGAACGCAAAGCCTCCACGTCTTTTCCGCGGAGAGTTTCCGCGGCGTTTCTGTCCGCAATTCCGCGAAGTACAAGATACGCGAACTCTCCCGAGCCGCGGACGGACATGACGGAATATTCCTCGCCGCCCACAAACAACCGTGAAAAACCTTTCAAATCGTCCGCGTCGTCCATAAAAACTTTTACTTTGATTTCACCGCGTATACCCTGCGGCTTTAAAACGGTTGCAACCGTAAGCGTATTATCCCGCATAAAACCCCGAAAAACAAAATTATTTCAAATAGCCGAAAAAACGGCGCGCCCGCACCGTTTTTCGATTGTCAGAACAAAGAATTATACTTTTTCCTTTATTTCAACCACATAGCGCTTGCTATCGCGCGGAGTAGTGGCCGCAACGAGAGTTCTCAGCGCTTTTGCGATTTTACCCTGCTTGCCGATAACTTTGCCCATATCGTCGGCAACAAGAAGAACGCTGACTTCTATCGCGTTTTCCTTTTCTTCGACTTTATATTCTACTTCGTCTTTCTTTTCGGCAACGTTATTGACAACGTACTTTATCAAATCCAGAACTTTATTATCCATTTCGATTCCTTAATAATTTACAAGTTAAATCAAGATTTCTTTTTCTTGTCGTTGGTCTTGGGCGCGGATAATTTCTTGCTCTGTTCCATAGCGCCGACTTTGACGAGGTAGCTTTTTACCGTCTCCGTAGGCTGAACGCCCTTAGCGAGCCAAGCCTTAGCCTTTTCAACGTCGATATTGATTTCCGCAGGCGTTTTGAGCGGGTTTACGTAACCGATTTTATCGATATATTCGCCCGACTGCGCTTTGCGCGAATCAATAACAACCACACGATAGAAAGGACTTTTTTTGTCGCCCATTCTTGTAAGTCTCATTTTAACTGCCATTTTTGTAAAACTCCTATATATAAAAAATTTATTTCGTCAATGTTTATTGCCGTTACTCGCACCAGATATTTCGGAGCGGCGGCACAATCTGCCTCGCTTTAAGGCTTCGATTAAAAGGGAAGACGGCGTTTTCCGCTACGCAACTGCTTCATCAACTGTTTCGTCTGCTCGAACTGTTTCAACAGCTGATTTATTTCCTGAACGCTTGTGCCGCTGCCCGCCGCAATTCTCTTTTTTCTCGATGAATTTATAATCGACGGCTCGACGCGTTCGCGTTTTGTCATAGAAAGAATTATCGCTTTGGTACGCTCTATGCGGTTTTCGTCAATATCGTCGGCGTTTACTTTACCGCCCATACCGGGAAGCATTGCAAGCAACGCCTGAGCGCCGCCCATTTTCTTCATGCTCTCGAACTGGGTCAAATAGTCTTCGAGAGTAAAGGCGTTTTCCAGCATTTTTTTCTGCATCTGTTTCGCCTGTTCCTCGGTGACGGCTTCCTGTGCTTTTTCTATAAGCGTCAACACGTCGCCCATACCGAGTATTCTCGACGCCATTCTGTCGGGATAAAACGGTTCGAGGTCGGAAAGTTTTTCCCCTACGCCGATAAACTTTATAGGTTTACCGGTGACGGCTTTGATTGACAGACACGCGCCGCCGCGGGTATCGCCGTCGAGTTTGGTAAGAATAATTCCGGTGACTTCAAGTCGTTCGTTGAACGTTTTCGCAACGTTGACGGCGACTTGTCCCATCATACTGTCGACGGTAAGCAATATTTCCGATACATTTACCGCCGCCTTTATCTCCTCGAGTTCGCGCATAAGCGGCTCGTCTATTTCCAGACGTCCCGCAGTATCGATTATAACCGTATCGAATCCCATCGAACGCGCATGGTCAACCGCTTCTTTCGCCGTTTTTACGGGGCTTTGAGTACCCTTTTCGAAAACTTCGACGCCCGCGTTTTTTCCGACGACTTTAAGCTGATTTATCGCTGCGGGACGGTAAATGTCGCACCCCGTCAAAAGCGGCTTTTTGCCGTTTTTCTTTAAATTTACGGCAAGTTTTCCGCAAAGCGTCGTCTTACCGGCGCCCTGCAAACCGCACAACATAATTACAGTCGGAGGTTTGGGCGCAACGTTCAGCTTCTGATTTGTGGAACCCATCAGCGCGATAAGTTCTTCGTTGACTATTTTTATGACCTGCTGCGCAGGGTTCAGACTTTTTAATATTTCCTGTCCGACCGCTTTTTCGGAAACGTCGGCGCAGAACTTTTTGGCAACGGCGATATTTACGTCCGCCTCCAAAAGAGCCACGCGGACTTCGCGCATCGCCGTCTTTATTTCAAGCTCGGTAAGCCGTCCGCGCTTTGTCAGCTTGGAAAATATATGATTGAGTCTTTCCGAAAGTGAAGAAAACGCCCCCATATCCACCCTTACTTTATAAAATCCGAAGTCTCTGCGACTTCTGCGGAATAATCTTTTTCGAGAATTTTTTCCAGTTCGGCGATTTCCCTTCCGAACTGAGGATTAGCCCTTAAAAACCCGGTTGCCCAGCGACCCGCGTCCGCCCGCTTCAACGACGTCTGCAAATCCGCATCGTCGAGAAGTTTCAGAAACCCGAGCTTTCCCTCGTATTCCTCAAGCTGATTCCTGCAAGTTTTGAGACATTCGGAAACCGCCTGCCGCGATACGTTTTTTTCTTCGGCAATTTCCGAGAGAGTTAGGTCCTTATTGAAATATAAATCGGTAATCTCACGCTGCGTGGGCGTTAAAAGTCCCGCGTATATATCCCACAGCCGCATAAAGGCTAATTTATTCATTTATGCGACGATTATAACAGTTTCCTTGCGGTCTGTCAAGCAATTTTACTTGACAAACATCAAAAATAATGTTGCGGGCATTACACAAAAATAAATTAATTCACAAACTCGGGTTTTGCTGCGGTAAAAAAGGTTTTGAATTGACTTGAAAAAATGCGTGTGTTAAAATCGTAATATCGTTTTAAAAACGGTTTGGAGGTGCAGAATGCGGGCTGAAATAGACGGAGTCGTTTACGACACTTCCTCATCCACGATAGACAAAAAATTTACTTACGGCGTGCCCGGCGACCCGGGCGGCTTCGAAGAGACTTTATACGTTACGGGCGACGGCAAGTACTTTGTTTACACTTTCGGCGGAAAAAATTCAAAATATCCCGTCGAGAACGTAATGCCTATATCGAGAGAGGACATCAAAAGCTGGCTGCTTTCAAGGTAAAAAAACGGTTGCGTGTTCCGCAACCGTTTTTATTTTAACTTACAATATCTTCCGTTTTAACGGATTCCCCGTTTGCCGCCGCATTCTCTTTCAAAGGCTCTCCCCCGCCGTCCGACGGCGGGATTTTTTCTTTCGAGTAAAGCACTTTCAGCAAAACAGGCGTCAAAACCGACGATATAAGTATCAGAAGCACGGTCATTATCATAAACTCGCCGCCGAGCGCATATGCACCGAGAACCTCTGAATTCGTAACCGCCGCGGTAACGATGAGCGCAACCTCTCCGCGCGCAAACATTCCCACGCCGCCTATGGCGCTTTCGCGCCAGCTGTATTTAAACGCTTTGAAAATAGCGCCGCAACCGATAATTTTGCCTATCAGTCCCATAAGCACCGCAAGGAAAGCAAATAAAAGTATTTTGGGGTCAAGCCCTGCGAAAGAAATACTCGAAATACCTATATTCGCAAAGAACACTGGAGCGAAAACCGTATAAGTATTTACCTCTACTTTCGTATCGGTATACACGCTTGCACGATGGTCCGTGGAAAGTACGACTCCCGCAAGAAAAGCGCCCGTTATATCGGCTACGCCGAAAATTTCCTCCGCAAGCCAGCTGTAAGCAAAACACACGGCGAGGGAAAATATAGGAATTCTATGGGTCGTCGGCCATCTTTTATCAAGCCATTTAAAACATTTGGAAAGCAGAAACCCTGCGGCAACGGCAAAGATGAAAAAGCATACAATCATAATTACCGTACCGTAAATTGTTGATTTGAAAGCGATAAACGGATTATCCGTCTCGACCGCGCCCGATTTCGCGACTCCCGTAACCACCGAAAGAAGCACGATGCCGATAACGTCGTCTATAATCGCCGCCGAAACTATGGTAGTACCGAGTTTCGTGTTTATTTTTCCGAGTTCTTTGAGAACAGAAACGGTAATGGCGACGCTCGTTGCGGTTAATATGGTGCCTATGAAAATACTGCGGTAAATTCCCTCTGCGCTCTCGTAACCCAGACCGATGTTTCCGAAAGGCAAAGAAATCAAAAAACCGAGGAGAAGCGGTACGACCACTCCGAGAAGCGCAACAAGCACCGCCACTAATCCGGTGTTTTTGAGTTCTTTGAGGTTGGTTTCCAGGCCCGTAGAGAACATTATGAGCAGCACTCCGATTTTTGAAAAAATATCGAGCGCGTTGTCTTTTGCGGGCAGGCAAAGCAATGCTGCGTATCCTTCTCCCGAAAATCCAATAAGCGAAAACCCGAGTAAATCGCCGAAAACGGCGGGACCTATAAATATACCCGCTATTATATAACCCAGAACCTGCGGCAAACCTATATGCCTGAACAAAAGTCCCAGAAGTTTTGTGGAAAATAAAATAAATGCAAGCACCATGCAAAAGCCGAGCGCAGAATTTCCGTCAAACATAATTTCTTCCTCGTAAAACTACGTTCAAATTATATAATATGCGTCTAAGTAAGTTAAGCGATTTCGCAAAGCACCTGTCAATGATTGCGGCAAACAAAATTTTCACAAAATTTTTAAAAAAATTTTCGGCGCGGGTATTGACAAATTACATTTCCGTGCTATAATAAAAGTACAAAAGGATAGAAACTTACAAAAAATGTTTGACGTCGACATTTTTGCGTAGGTTCGGCTTTCTTAAAGCCGCTTCTGTATGAAAAGGGAAAATCGTTTGGAGGTAAAGCCTATGAGATTGCTTTGGTCCGCCACGATAGAAGAAAAAGGAAGGTAAACTCCGATGTACAAGTTTACGAATGGAATTTAATTCCGCTGTACGGTTATAAAGCTGCGGCGACAGCCGCATGGACTGGTGGGTCCGTCAGCCTGAACGGCAACCGTTAAGGAGGCGATTCCGAATTAAAATTTAATAGAAAGAGCCCTGCGCCGACGTATTGGCGCAGGGTATTTTTTTGGAACAGATTCCCCGCCGCGCTCGGAATGACGTTCACGGCGTTAGCATATTTTTATGCCGGACGACAAAATTATCATATTGAACTCAAAAGCGTCTTTTTAGCTAACCGATAATATCATGTTTAACTGAAAAAAGCATCATGCCGAGCCGACAAAAAAGCGCTTGTTGTACAAAGCGATAACCGTCGTGTCGTGTCGACCAAAATTTATTATGCTGAGCTAACTAAGATTGTCATGTTGAGCGTCAGCGAAACATCTGATTCCTCACGTCGCCCGGGATGACAAGCAAACCTTCGGGATGACGTTTAAATAGCCCCCCCCAAGCGGCATTTTAATCATTCCGAGCGCTTTTTGTCACCCTGAGCACTTGTTTTTGTAAGCCTGAGGTCGTGTTCACTTCGTCACCATATGCACTTGTTTAATTGTTCGCCCGAGTGATTTCTTGTCGCCATAAACGCCCGTTATCGCCCCTAAACTTATCATCCCGAAAGACTTTTGCCCCCGAGCTTTTGTTTCTTTGTCACCCCGAGAGACTTTATGTCACCCTGAGTCCCTGTTTTTATCCCCCTCTTAACGTTTATTTCCTTGTCGTCCTGAGCCATTGTTTTTGTAACCTGAGGTTTTGTTAATTTCGTCACTCAAAACACTTGTTTCTTTATCTCCCTGAGTATTTGTTTCTTTGTCACCCTGAGCGAATCGAAGGGGCTGCACCACGCCGACTAAAAACAACGCACAAAAAAACTACGCGTAGCACGCGTAGTTTTAATTTGTGAATTATATTTAACCCGTTATTTGGAACCGGTGGAACCGAAACCGCCCGCCCCTCTCTCCGTCTCGGAAAGCTCGTCGGATACAATAAACTCGGCATGGAGATAGGGCGTAATAACAAGCTGCGCCACGCGCTCTCCGACGGAAACCGTCTGAACTACTTCGGAATGATTGTGCAAAGCAACTTTTACTTCGCCGCGATAGTCGCAGTCAACCACCCCGACTTTATTTGCGGGAGCAAGACCTTTCTTTGTAGCAAGCCCGCTGCGCGCATAAATAAGCCCCGCATAACCTATGGGAAGTTCGACGGCTATACCTGTGGGAATAAGAATGGTCTGATGCGGCTTTACTTCAACATCACTTTCGATACAAGCATAGAGGTCGGCGCCTGCGGCGAACTCGCTGCCGTATGAAGGAACGGTCGCTTTCTCGTTCAGCTTTTTAATTGCGACGTTCATATTCTTTTGTTTCGATGACGACACATTGTATGTTTTACTCATAATTTTTTCCTTTGTATATTCGGTGTTCGGCGTATATTGCGGGGTTAAACTGGAGTTTTTTCATCCCAGACAACCACTTTGTCGCTTTCGAGCGACGGCTTGACGAGAATTATTCTCTGATTTGACGAACCGCGAAACAGCAAATTCAAGTCTTTCAATTCTTCCACGAACCTGCCGTCCACAAGCACATCTAGACTATTTAAAATTCGCATAACCGTCCCGATTTTTGCCTTTTTGCCAGTGAGCAGGTCGGCTTCGAAATCATATCCAGTAAAACACCAAAATGATTTTTCGGGATACACCGCCCTCAGCTTTTCCATAAACGGAGCAAGCACCTCGGCATTTTCGGGCTCGAAAGGGTCTCCCCCCAAAAGCGTAAGCCCCTTAATATAGTCCGGTTTAAGCCCTTCCAGTATGGAATTCTCTACTTCTTCGGTAAAAGGTTTCCCGTACCCGAAGTCCCATGTTTCGGGGTTGAAACAGTTTTTGCAATGATTGCGGCAGCCGCTCACATACAGCGAAATCCTCACCCCCGGACCGTTGGATACGTCATACCATTTTATTTTAGCGTAATTCATAAAATCAAATCCCGTTGCCGACCGAAACTGCGATTCCGGACAGGCAGTCACAACATGCGCCGATATTAAATAAATATTGCGCAAAAAAACGGCAGTGCCGCTTAAATTCGCGTGTTTACAGATGCAGAACGCGGGCTTTGATTTCCTTTGTCTTGCCCACATTCCAGAAATTCTCGCCGAGATAACCGCACGTACGGCGGGTAACGTTCATTTTTCTCTGGTCTTTGTTGTGGCAAACGGGGCACTCCCACTCATTGTCGTCGTTTATTGTAATTTCGCCGTCGAAGCCGCAAACGTGGCAATAGTCGCTCTTTGTGTTGAATTCCGCATACTGAATATTGTCGTAAATGAAACGAACGACGTCTTCCATAGCCGTTAAGTTATGGCGCATATTCGGAATTTCCACGTAAGAGATGGCTCCGCCCGAAGAAATCTGCTGGAACTTGCTTTCGAATGAGAATTTGCTGAAAGCGTCTATATTTTCACGCACGTCCACGTGGTAGCTGTTGGTGTAATAACCCTTGTCCGTGACGTCCTTTATGGTGCCGAAGCGTTCTCTGTCTATTCTTGCGAAGCGGTAGCAAAGCGACTCTGCGGGCGTTCCGTAAAGACCGAAACCGAGCCCCGTCTCCTTTTTCCACTTCTCGCAGTGTTCGCGCAGACTCTTCATTACTTCAAGCGCGAATTCCTGACCTTCGGGGGTGGTATGCGAAACGCCTTTGACAAGTTTCGTAACCTCGTACAGACCGATATATCCCAAAGATATCGTGGAATATCCGTCCAAAAGGTATTTGTCGATTTTCTCGCCGCTTTGAAGACGGGCAATAGCTCCGTACTGCCAGTGAACGGGCGAAACGTCGCTCGTAACGCCCATAAGAGCGTTGTGGCGGCACATGAGCGCTTCGTAGCAAAGACCGAGTCTCTCTTCGAGAATTTCCCAAAATTTCTTCTCGTCGCCCTTAGCAAGTATTCCGCACTGAGGAAGATTAACGGAAACAACACCCTGATTGAATCTTCCCTCGAACTTATAGTTCCCGTTTTCATCCTTCCAGGGAGAAAGGAACGAACGGCATCCCATGGGCGAGAAAACGTTGCCCTCGTAATTTTCGCGCATTTTCTTTGCGGAAATATAGTCTGGATAAAGACGTTTGGACGAACACTTGACGGCAAGTTTTGTAAGATAATCGTATTTGCCGCCTTTTAAGCAGTTGTTCTCGTCCAGAACATATATGAGTTTGGGGAACGCGGGAGTTACATAGACTCCCTTTTCGTTCTTGATACCCTCGTAACGTTGCTTTAAAATTTCTTCGATTATCATCGCGTTCTCTTCGATATACTCGTCATTTTCGTCGAGATAAAGGAAGAGCGTAACGAACGGCGACTGACCGTTTGTGGTCATAAGCGTGTTAATCTGATACTGAATTGTCTGAACGCCGGCTTTGAGCGCTTCTTTCACGCGCATTTCCACGAAATGCTTCTTTGTTTCGGCGTCGAGAGTATCGCCGAATTCCTTCTCGCACTGTTCGACGTATTTGTCCTTCGTGCGACGGAGATATCTTCCGAGATGCGCTATGTTCACGGACTGTCCGCCGTACTGGGAAGAAGCGACCGAAGCTATAATCTGCGTGGTGATTGTGCAAGCCGTCTGGAAAGATTTGGGACTTTCTATCATCTTGCCGTTCATTACGGTGCCGTTCTGAAGCATATCCTTAATATTTATAAGACAGCAGTTAAAAATCGGCTGTAAAAAGTAATCGGCGTCGTGGAAGTGAATAGCGCCTTCGTCGTGAGCTTTGGATATATGCTCGGGCAAAAGAATGCGGCGCGTCAAATCTTTGGAAACCTCGCCCGCAATCAAGTCGCGCTGAGTGGAAGCCGTACGCGCGTTTTTATTGGAGTTCTCCTCCATAACGTCTTTATTGGAGTTTCTGATAAGCGAAAGTATGCTGTCGTCCGTAGTGTTCGCCTTACGGATAAGCGCACGCTCGTAACGGTAGAGAATATACGCCTTCATAAGCTGATATTTCTGCATTTCCATCAGCTTTTCCTCTACCATATCCTGAATATCTTCCACGAGCACTCTTCTTCTATGCCTGGACGCAATGTCGTCCGCGATAAAAGCAATCTGCTCTTCGGTAACTCTGTCCTCGGGGTCGACCGCGCCGTTCGCTTTCGAGATTGCAACCGCTATTTTATTCCTGTCGAAATCGCACGTGCTTCCGTCACGTTTTATAACCTTCATCTCTCATTCCTCCAAACGGTAAATACAAAGACATTATAGCACATATTTTGTATGCCGTCAATAGTATCCACACAACATATTGTATTTAAATTTTCTCCGAAATAGCACGTCAACAGCCGTTCCGAAAAGTAGCAAGGTCAAGTATAATACTAAAAAACGACTATGTCAAGCCTTGGAACACAATATCTTGTATGATAATTTTTAACGACATAACTAAATATTGTGTGTTATAATTTGTTACATTTTCGGGAAAATGCGCATAACGCGTCGAATAACGGCTTGCGGATATGTTAATTGTGACAAACGTTGTAAAAAACCGCCGCGGACGCTCATTTAGGCTTTTCGGTTGACATGCGCCGATAAAAATATATAATTGGAATTATGAAACTCGAATTCGAACTTGTTCCCGATTCCTGCTGGTACAGCAATTTAAGAAGCCTGCTCCCTCCTGCGGGATGGGACGCAATCAGGAAAAAAGCCTATGCCCGCGCAGACGGAAAATGTATGATTTGCGGAATAAAAACCGCAAGGTTAGAGGCCCACGAACGTTGGGAATACGACGAAGAAAACTCCGTCCAGAAACTTTCCGATATAATAGCGGTGTGCAAAAACTGCCACGAAACGATACACATAGGCAGAACGTCCCTCTACGGTGGTGAGGAACGGGCGAGCGAGCATTTTATGAAAGTTAACGGATGCAGCTATTCCGAATACCGCAAAGCTCTCGGCGAAGCCAACGCCGCGCACCGCCGCCGAAACCTCGTACCCGAATGGAAACTCGATTTAAGCCTGCTCGGAAAATTTTTATAAGGTTTACGCCTGCGCCGGGGATTACGGAAAATTTTTCCTGCCGTGCATAATATTTTCAATCGGGCGCAAACTTTTTGTATGAGCACTGATAAAAAATACAACAAAATGATTGACGACATTTTCGAAAAATGCGTCAGCGCAAACGAATGCACGGGGCTTTTCCAGAAGGTCGCATTAGACCCTGAAGAAGTAAAAAAATTTCACGAAATGTACAACGAAATTAAAGACTGATTGAACGCAATAAGTCGGAAAGGGCGGCATATATGCCGCCCTTTCCGTTATTTTTAATATAAAATTATATTTCGATAAGAAAACCGCGCGTCCTCAGTTTTTGCTCTATCTCGTCTAAGATTTCCTCGCCATCCGCGGAAACGGTATGGTAATGATAACCGTCGGTAACGCTCATCAACGGCTTAGAAGCCCCCGAAAAAAGCGAGCGGTGCAATTCCTCGACGTGCGTTCTGTTCGACAAATCGAGTCTCGCGGTTATTCGTCCGTACGTCCTGTGATTTACGAATATATCCTCTATTCTCCCGCCCGTATCTATTACGAGCATACCCTCTTCGAGCATTTCGTCGAAAGTATGACGGCATTTGAAAACGCGCGTAGCCTGTTTTTTCACATTGAGAAAATACCCGCGGCTTGTAGCGGTCACGTCGTAGCCGTTTGCGCGCAGAATGGCAATATCCTGAACTATCACCTGTCGCGAAACCCCGAACCTCTCCTTTAAGACGTTTGCGGGAATGGGGTTGTCGGTATTCCCTATAAGGCTTAAAATTTCCTCTCTCCGTTTTTCGGCTCTCATCACCCCTCCGCGGGTCGCAGGTTTTTAAGCGACAAATCGAGTATGGGAGCGGAGTGCGTGAGCGCGCCGCTGGAAACAAAGTCGACTCCCGTTTCTATGATGTTTTTTATATTTTCGCAGGTGACGTTGCCGCTGCACTCGGTCAACGCACGACCGCCTATCATCTCAACCGCGGCTTTCATATCCGACACGCTCATATTATCGAGCATTATTATATCCGCGCCCGCTTCGAGCGCTTCGCGGCACATTTCGAGATTTTCAACCTCGACTTCGATTTTTCTCACGAAAGACGAATACTCCTTTGCCGCCGCAACCGCCTGCTTTATTCCGCCCGCCGCGCCGATATGATTGTCTTTGAGCATTACTCCGTCCGAAAGATTAAAACGGTGATTGCCGCCTCCTCCCGTTTTTACGGCGTATTTTTCGAAAATTCGCATGTTCGGCGTGGTCTTTCTCGTGTCGAGAAGCCGCGTACGGCTCCCCTTCAAAAGCTCGGCGAGCCGACGAGTATACGTCGCTATTCCGCTCATTCTCTGCAAAAAGTTGAGAGCCGTCCTCTCTCCCGATAAAAGCGCGCGGATATCACCGGTCAGAACCGCAATAAGCTGACCCTTTTTAACTTCGTCTCCGTCCTTTGCAAAAAATTCGCAGGCGAAAGTTCCGTCCAAAAGCTCGAACGTCCTTGCAAACACGCTCAGTCCGCATATTATTCCGTCCTGCTTGCAAATAAGCTCGACTTTCCCCTTTACGTAGCCGCTTATAACGGCGTTTGTGCTTATATCTTCGTTGGGTATGTCCTCCTCCAACGCCGATTTTATAAGTTTATCCGCATTGAGTTTAAGCGTTATTACATCCATTTTTCCTTGCCTCCCCGATTGCGTCGTGCAATATTTTTTTATAACTTTCCAAAAGCGCCGCAGGGTTCGAGTAGTCCTCCGCGCGCAGTAATTCAAGCGCGGCTTTCTGTTTTCCCGTATCTGCCGCCGAATAATTGTTTTTCATATCCTCCGCAGCGCGCTCTGCGAACAGCAGACTTTCCAGAAGCGAATTGGAAGCAAGCCTGTTCGCGCCGTGCACCCCGTTGCAACATGTCTCGCCGACAGCATACAGTCTCCGCATAGTGGTTTTACCGTCGATATCGCTGCGTACGCCGCCCATAAAGTAATGTTGCGCGGGAACGACGGGAATACATTCGCCGAAAACGTCGTACCCCTCTTCACGGCACTGAGCGACGATAGACGGAAAATGAGATTTAAGCTCGTTTTCGGGGACTGCGCGCATATCCAGCCACACGAAAGGAGTGTCGTCCTCCTTCATCTTTGCGAGGATATCGGCGGTCACCCTGTCTCTCGGTTGAAGTTCGTCGGTAAATCTTTTGAAATTTTTATCTAAAAGCACCGCGCCTTCGCCCCGAACGGATTCGGAAATGAGAAAGCTCCTGCCTTCGACCTTTGAGGAATAGAGAGTAGTCGGATGAATCTGAATATAATCTACGTTGTCAACCGCAACTCCGTGTTTGAGACATATGGCGACGCCGTCCCCCGTAAGAAGACGAAAATTAGTGGAATGCTCGAAAATTCCGCCTATCCCGCCGCAGGCAAGCACGGTATAATCTGAAAGAATTTCCTTGACTTTACCGCTCGCATTATCCAGAGCGACTATTCCGTAACAGCTTTCTCCGTCCGTTATAATATCGAGCATGGTCGTCTCGGGAACGATTTCAACGTTATCGAGAGCGGACACGCGCTTCATAAGAACGGAAGTGATTTCTTTTCCCGTGCAGTCCTCGTGAAAACATATGCGCTTGCGGGAATGACCGCCCTCGCGCGTTACGTCGAAAGAACCGTCCTCTCTTTTAGCAAAATCAACTCCGAGCGAAACCAGTCCTTCGATAACCCCGGGCGACGAGCGTATCATACACTCCACGGTCTCCGGGTCGTTCTCGTAATGACCCGCACGCATCGTGTCTTCGAAATAACCTTCGTAATCCTCTTCTCCCTGCATACGGCAAATACCGCCCTGCGCGAGATAACTGTCGCTATGCTCGGGAACGCCTTTGCAGATTAATAATATTCTTTTGTCGGCGGGCAGATGCAACGCGCAGTTCAATCCCGCCACGCCGGCACCCGCAATTATAACGTCATATCTGTTTTCCATTCTGTCTTACGCCTTTGACGTTCGGTCAACCGAATTTATTATACGCAAGTTTACACCAAAACTTTACACCTGTCAAGTCATATGTAAAGTTTTTAAAAACCAATAGGTAATTTTTTCCAAAATAGCACTCATTGTTCGGTTTCGACAAAAAAACGTTTTTTTATATGTGTTACCTCTGTCGCAAAGAAAATAATATAAAACCGTAGGACTCAGCCAAGGAGGGCGTTATGAACGTTTCTATTTTTTACGGAAAACCGATAGAAAGCACTGCGGGCAAAAAAGGCTACGTGATATCGGTGCGCGCCGCCGCAGACAAACTGAAATGCTTAATCTGCGCGGACGAAAACGAAAAAGAATTTGCCGTTGACGTTAAAAACATAATTAAAATAGGGGATAAAATAGTTTACGAAGACAGAGACGACGCAATCAAGAACTCTTATTCCGTGCGGTTGGGCTGCGCGGGCTTCGACGAAAGCGGACGATACCTCGGAAACGTGGAGGAAATAACTTTCAAAGGCGACAAACTTTTAAAAGCGAAGATAGGAGCCAAAACCTATTCCGCGGAAACACTGACTTACGGCGACGTGATAATAGTGAAAAAGGTAAAAAAACTCAAATACGACGTTGTAAAAGACGGAAAAGTTCTTTTCGGCAAAGGCACCGCCGTCACGCGCGAAGTTCTAACCGAAGCCGAGCTCGCGGGAGAATACGTACAGACAAATTTAAAAACAATATAAAACCCTCCGCCCGCGGTCGCGGGCGGAGGTTTTTATATAAATTTCACATCGGATGCAATTTTCATATAATGATTTCGTTCAAAATAAAAGTCAGGAAAGACAAAGTGCTGTATCCCCACATTTTTTGTCTCACGAACACTTCCCGGGTTTCCGTCTTTTTATAGCCTTCATTGGCACCCCGAGTTTCCTGCCGCTTTCCATGTTACTCCGAGTTGCCTGCCTTATCTTGTCACCCTGAGCGCAAGCGAAGGGTCCCTCGCTATTGCTCGGGATGACAATAGACGGTTCTCCGGATGACAATAGGTGATGTTCGGAATGACACAATGCATTCGGAATTAGGTCGCGTTCGGGATGACGAAAATTACTACGGACCGATAGCACAAGTCTTCGGAATAATATCTCCGCTTTTTTAAATCGAATTAAGATTAACCGCATTTTCGGGAAGACGGGAACAATCCCCGCTTACGGAAAACTGCTCTTCCCTGTAAGCCTTATGAGGCACGAAGAAAATTTCCGCACCGTAGGCGCGCGCTTTCAAATCTTCGCAAAACTCGCGCCAGCCCGACAATTTTTCAAGCACACCCGAATTAATATCCGCACGAACGGTACGAATTCCGTCTAAAAGCGCCGCAAGTATCCGCGCTCTGAACCCGAAAAGAAGATATTCCCGCGTAAATGCACGACCTTTTCCTCCGCAATGCCTGCACGGCTTTACAAGTTTTGCGAGAGGGTCCGTTCCGCTGCGCTTTCTCGTAAACTCTATCAGCCCGAAACGGGATATACCCGAAACCGCGCATTTCGCCTTGTCGTCCGCAAGCGCGCGTTTGAGTTCTTCTTCAAGCGCCGTCCTATGCGCGGCGTTTTTCATATCTATAAAATCGACGACAACCAATCCGCCTATGTTTCTCAAACGCACCTGTCTCGCTATTTCCCGCGCCGCCAGAATATTCGTATAATAAACCGTCTGTTCAAGGCTGTCGTCGCCCGTAAATTTCCCCGTATTGACGTCCACTACCGTCATTGCTTCGGTCTTTTCGATTACTATTTCGGCGCCGTTGTCAAGCATTACGCGCGGAGATGCAAGGTCGGCAATCTGCGCCGAAATCCCCAATTCTTTGAACATATCCCCGCCCTTATCGTACAACGCGACGGCGCGGCGACTCTGCGGAGGATACAGCTTTTTTATCATATCTTCGATTTGTTCTTTGAGCCGCGACGAACCGACGACGACGCCGTTTATATCCTTTGAAAGGATATCGCGCAGCACTCTTATGGGAAGAGCGAAATCGGTATAAAGCAACTCGCCCGTTTTCGCAGTTACGAACGCTTTTTTGATTTCACGGTAAAGATTTTTGAGATACGCGCATTCTCTTTCGAGCTGCCCGCGATTGACGTAAGGCGCCGCAGAACGCAGCACGATACCCTCGTTTTCCCCGACAAGGCGCTTTGCGGAATATGCGAGATTTCGCCTCAGTTCCGCGTCAGAAATTTTACCCGACACTCCGATAAACGGAGTTTCGGGCATATATATGAGGCATTTACCGACAAACGACGGATGCATGACTACTTTTGCACCCTTTGTCCCGACGGGAGGTTTCACGACCTGAACGAGTATCTCGTCCCCCTCTTTAAGCTCGGGCACCGACGCAACGGAGTCTCCTTCTCCCGTGCAACGCACACCTTCGGGAATAACCCCCTCGGTGGACAGATAACAGTTTTTATCAAGTCCGCAGTTTACGAACGCCGCCCTCATGCCCGGAAGCACGCTTTCGACTTTTCCCTTATACACGTTACCCGTAATATCGGAGCCGGAAATCTTCTCGAAAGAGAACTCGCTGAGTTTTCCGTCCTCTAAAATCGCGGAAACGTAATAACCGCAATAACCGTCGAAATACAGCGTTTTTTTAGACATATCGCACCATAAAACCGAATTTTCGTCGCCCTGTCCGAAAAACCTGCGGGCAACACCGAAATTATAATATATCATCGTAGATTTATCAATAAAAAATGCGGGAAAATTACACGGTTTGTTGACATTTGTACAAAAATAGGCTATAATTTATAAAAATCAAAAAGGAGTTCGGATTATGAAATTCGATTTTAAAGGAATAACGGGCGAGGAGATTTCTTTTAAATTAAACAGAGTAAAACTCAACCCGGAAGATAAACTCGACATAAAACCTCAGTTTTCGAGACAGGTGCGCAAGGTCAATGCAAACGAAAAACTCAATTTCGTGGCACTGTCCGTAAAAATAGAAAGCACGGAAAAAGAGCCCAAGCCGTTCGACATTAACGTAACCCTCGTCGGCGTATTCGAAGTTTCCGACGTAAGAAACGAAAACGAAGAGAGAAAATTCGTCATCGAAGCGACGAAACTTCTTTACCCCTACCTCCGCGCATGCGTTACCAATCTCACGGCGAGCGCATACATTGCGCCCCTCAATCTGCCCGTAATAAGCGGGCCCATATTCCCCGAAGACAAAGACACTTTCGCTTTTGCCGTCAATTCCAACGATACCCTCAACTGATTCGAAATATTATATAAAGCGCCCGCGCGAAATTGCGCGGGCGCTTATGTTATTTATTTTTAAATCGCAAAGCAAAATACGGCTTACAGATAAGTTTTCAATTTCTCCTCGAAATTTTCTTCGAGACTTATAAGCTCGGTAAGAAGTTTTTTAACTTCTTCGTCCATTACTTTTTCGCCGTCGGACAGCGAAGTTTTAAGCGAAGTTATACCGTTGACCGTTCCTTTAATCATCATCTGCGCGATATTCTGCGCGGAATTGTCGCTCGCGGTGTTCATCTTTATCGCGCTCCACATCATCGCCTTTTTAACGGGACTGGGTTCTTTGAGTTCGAGGTTGTATTTGTGAGCGAGAGACGCCGCCTGCGAACAAATTTTTTCGTACTCCTCGTGTTCGCGCAGAATTTCTTCCTTTATGCTCTCGTCGTCGATTTCGGGCAAAATATCGGAAATCGAAGTGAGCGCAAGTTGTGCGTTGCGATAAATTTCGGCAAGTATTTCACTGTCTTTTTTAAATTCTTCCATAAAAATCTCCTTAACCTTATTTTCTTTAAATATCTTTAAAATATGCGTAACGCTCCGAAAATTGCTTGACTAAACCACAGTATTGTGTTAAATTAAATACCGAGCCGCTCGGAGCGGGCTTTTTAAGCGTGCGGAAACGCACCGCCCGAAAATCAAAATCGTCCGGCGAGACTGGTTAGAGGAGGTAAAATTTATGTATGCAATTTTCGAAAACGGCGGCAAGCAGTATAAGGCTTGCGTCGGCGACCTTGTAAAAGTCGAGAAACTCGGCGCGGAGGTCGGTTCAAAGGTGGAGTTCGGCGTTATCATGACGGCGGACGAGAAGGGAATTCAGCTCGGAGCCGAGGTTGAAAACGTAAAGGTTCAGGCGGAAGTCGTTTCCCACGGCAAAGACAAGAAAATTATCGTTTTCAAGTACAAAGCCAAAAAGAACGAGAGAAAGAAACAGGGTCACAGACAACCTTATACCCAGATTAAGGTTACAGGCATAGGTGCGGAAGAGAAAAAACCCGCCGCCAAAAAGACCGCGGCAAAGAAACCCGCAACAAAAAAAGCTGCCGAGAAGCAGGAAGTTGCGGCAGAAGTTGCCGAATAATTCAAGGAGGAATAAAGAAAATGTTTTTTATAAGTTTATTCGCCCATAAAAAAGGTACCGGCTCCTCGCACAACGGCAGAGACAGCGAAGCGAAAAGACTCGGAGTGAAGCGCTCCGACGGACAATTCGTGCTTGCGGGAAATATTCTGGTAAGACAGCGCGGTTCCAAGTTCAAAGCGGGCAACAACGTCGGTATGGGTAAAGACGATACGCTGTTCGCGCTTTCGGACGGCACCGTCAGATTCGAAAGAGTGGGCAGAGACGGAAAACAGGTTTCCGTTTATCCCGTTGCCGAAGCGAAATAAGTAAAAAAAGCGAGAGTTCCTCTCGCTTTTATGTTTTTAAAGGAGAAAATATGCTGACTGTTTCACCGCTTTGCGACGGAACACTCGATAAATTCATCGAATTGTTCGCCGACTATTACAATGAGCTCGGGTGTGACGAAAACGTACCTCATCTCGTAGAAGAATATATTCTTCCCGACCTTTTAACCGGACTTTTGAGCATAGACATGCTGAAACACGACGAGACGTTTGCGGGATTCGTCATTTATCAAACGGACGATATAAATAACGACTGGAATTTCAAAGAAGGTTGGGGCAACATCCGCGAAATTTACGTTACCCCCTCCCTCCGCCGCCGCGGATTGGGAAAATTTCTGCTCTACACCGCAGAAATGAAACTTAAAGAAAAAGGAACGGAGAAAAGCTATTGTTTGCCCGACGAAAGAGCCGAGGAGTTTTTCACCGCCTGCGGTTACACAAAGACCGACGGTTATAATTCCGAACTCGACTGCTTCGTATACGAAAAACTCAGCCTGAACAACTGCGATTGTAAAAAATAAAAACCGCAAAAACGGATGTTTCGCTTACGCTTAACATGACATTGGAGTATCGGTCAACATGACAAAAGCGACTTACTCAAAAAACAAAAGCGCGGTTTCAACAGACGCAAAAAAGAAAAATCACTTTATAACACAAAAGCCCGCAGCTTTATGCTGCGGGCTTTGGAATTATATATTGTATTTAGCCATAAGTTTCAAAAGCATATTGAAATTCTCGTTGAGGATATCCGCCTCGGCTGGCGACAGCGAACCTTTTAACTGCAACACGGCAAGCGTATTTTTCAGTTTTTCGAGCTCCTGCCTGTCGGTTTTACCCAAATTTTTTCCGAGCAGTTTATCCGTGACTGAAACCGCGTGCTCCAATCTTACGGTATTTTTAGCCGCGGGCACTTCCGCTCTCACGCTTTTCGGCGGAGTCTGCGGCATAGCCGAAAGCACAACCTGTTTAGGCTGCTGAGGAACAATCTCGCCTTTGGGCGTCACGGCGCATAACAGACCGTAGAGAAAATATCCGACGACCCAGAAAAGCGCCGCCACAAGAACGGACTGCGCAAGTTCGCACTGCATTAAAAACAGCGCCAGAGTCAAAGCCGCATAAGCGTTTGTAAGGCTCATAAACGGTTTTTTGGATGAGCGCCTGACTTTTACGGACAACGCGCAGGATATTGCGCAAAAAACGAATATCGCAAGATAAGAGCCCCATACCGTCCAGACAAGCGCGTCAAACGGTATTCCCGCAACGAAATTATAAAGTTTTTCGGTCAAAGAAGTAAACATCGAATTGATTATAGCCGCCTTGCCGCCGCAAACGTACGACTATATTGTCGAATTTTGACTTTTTATGTCTATAAAACAATAAGATTCTTTCTGTAAATATTGACAATGACCGCGCCGATATTTTCCGACTCTATGCCTGTAATTTTAACCGCAGCTTTTCTGTAAAGTTCCAACTGACGAGAATATTTTAAAACGAGCTCCTCATCCGATTTGGCTGAATATTTATAATCTATGATTTTCACCCCGAAATCACCCTCGGCAAAAAGGTCAATTGCGCCCTGAATGAGTACGGGGACCGTCGAAGATATCCCGTCGAAAATTTCGTTTGCGGGCAGTCGGCATAAAAATTCGCGTTCCCTGTAAAGTTTAGACTTTGACAAACCGTCGAAAACAGACATAGACAAAATCTGTTCCAATTCAGCCGCATCCAGAAGTTTAAACTGTTCCTCGGTAATACTTCCGTTTTGCAGAAATTTATCGAGCTCGCGCTCTATCTCTTCGCGTTCTCTCAATGCAAAATCGCAAAGCTCCAGAAATCTATGATAAGCCGTTCCGCGTTCCGTTCCCGTTTCGCCCTCTCCTTCAAATAACCGATGTTCCGCAAAATACGTCTCCTCGCCCCGGTTTTTAATAATGGCGGAAGCCGAACTTTTTACGGGTAAATCGATACTGTCGGCATATTCGTACGGGCGCATGAACCGCTTTTCGGTTTCGTCCGCGAGCTCCGCAGAATATCCTTCGTTTTCGCCGTCAGTACATTCCGCCTCGAACTCAGCAGCAGGGAATATCTCTTCCGGCGCAAATTTTTGCATATCGAACGTATCGGCATAGCTTTTGGCTTCGCTCACCGCCGTACAATCGAATTCGGGAATTTCCTCGGTAAGAACATACAAATCGCACATCGCGCGCGTGCACGCCACATAAAAAAGATTGAGTTCGTTTTTGAGTTCTTCGGAGTCGGCGCGCATTTTGCGCAGTTTTCTGAGCACCGTGCCGCGCGTAATCATATTCTCTTTATCGAAACACTTAGGCGTAAAACCGAATTCCTCGTCAAAGGGCATTTCCGAGTATTCCGAGCCTTTGAAAGTTCTGTTTATGTCGGCAAGAATGACTACGGGGAATTCGAGACCTTTCGCCGCGTGCATCGTCATTATCTTTATGCTTTCGGACGGCGCGGAAGCGGGAGCGGATATGTCGTAACCGCCCGCTTTCACCTTCCCGAGAAAAGCCGCAAGCGGCAACGCGGAACCTTCGGAAACAAGCCTTAAAACATTTTTGAGTTTTTCTCCGCCCCCCGCTCCGTATACCGCCTCCAATCCGTAGCGTTCAAGCAGCTCGTCCGCGAGCGCCCCCGTATTCAATATCTCGGACAGGTCGCGTATTTTTCCGAGTTTTTCGTAAAAACGCACAAGTTTTAAGGAAATGCCGTCACGTACGACAGCCGCATACGCCTTACAGCAATCGCGGAAAGCCGCCGTTTTGTTCTCAACGGAAAGACGGTTTTCCTTTGCCGCTATTCTTATAAGCGCGAGCTCGTCCTCGCTCATACCGCCCAAAGGAGACAAAAGCGCGGTAACGAGGGGAATATCCTGTTCCTCATTGTCTATATACGACAGAATATCCAAAAACTGCTTTACTTCAGGCAATACACAGATATTGCCCTCCCCCGCGCCGGACACGGCGTAACCGCCGTCTCTGAGTGCGCGGACAATACCCTCCGCCGACCCTCCGCGGTTTTTACGAGTTAAAATACAAATATCCGACGGCAACGTGTCTATAAATTTACCGGTATTCAAATCGTAATGTTTTTCCGAAAGAATTTTTTCCACCAATGCAAGCGCCGCAAGCCCTTCGCGGGTATGCTTCATTTTTCCGCTATCGCCCGTGACGGAATAAACGCCCGGTTCGCGCTTCTCTTTCTCGTCTTTCCCGAACACGCAAATCTTCGCCGTGCCGTAATCCTTAGGATAACCGCCGCCGCGGAGCATAACGGAATTATCCGAATAATCGTAGCCACAGACTTCGCTACGCATCACTTCGGAAAAAAGTCTGTTTGCAAAATCGAGAACGCCGTCCGAACTTCTGAAATTGTTAGACAACCTCAGCGCCGTCCCGCCCCCGCCCATAAAGCTCGCATACTTTTCGGCAAAAAACAGCGAACGGCTTCCGCGGAATCCGTAAATAGCCTGTTTTACGTCGCCCACCAAAAAAACTTCGCCGCGGAGCGCGGAAATTATTTCTTCCTGTACGGGGTTTACGTCTTGGTATTCGTCGACGAAAACGTATTTGTATTTATTTCCTATTTCCTCCCTGACGGCGGCAATGTCGGCATTTTCCGCCTTGCCCGCCAGAAGCCGCAGGGAAAGATGTTCCAAATCGTTGTAATCGAGCTTGTTTTCCTCGCGTTTAACCGCGCTATATGCCTCGTCGAACGCGAGAAGCACCCGTGAAAACGCGCACGCGGTTTCGCCGCTGTTAAGATATGAGGCAAGTTCCGTCTCCTCGTCGGCGAAGTCTCCGCATAAAGCGTTATATCTCTTTGTCACGGAATCTTTGAAGGCCTTGAAAGCCTCTCCCGCCTCCCTGTCCTCCTCCGGGTCGGAAGGCTTCCTCGTGACCGTCAAAGACTTCTTCCCGACAAAAATACCACCATCCGCCCTCTCTTTAAGCGCAGACTTCATTTCATCGAAAAGTTTTTTATAAGTCTCCGTATTCGCGGTCGTTTCGAATAAGTTTTCGAACGATTGCACCGCACATATCAGCGAATCAAAGTCCTTGCGGACAAATTTTGCATATTCGTCGCAGACAGCCGAAAAGCCTTCTTTACAATAAAGTTTTTCGCAGTTTCGAAGTATCTCCCCGTAATAAGCGGTGGAACGCACCTCCGAATAAGCGCCGTCCAGAAGTCTTTTAAGCGAAAAATCGCTCCGCTTTTTCATATAGCAACCGAGCAAAATTTTCAAGTCGGCGGAATCCTCTTTATACAGCTTTTCGAAAAGCCCGTCGATTGCTTTCGATTTGAGGTCGCGGGCGACGGCGTCGTCGGACGAAATTATTTCGAATCCGCCGTCAATATCCAGAAGATAAAAATACGTTCTCAAAAGTCGGGAGCAGAAAGAGTGAATAGTCGAGATATTCGCAGACGGAACTTTCGCAAGCTGAGTTTTTATCCTCGCGCTCAATACGGCGTCCGCTCCTTCCAGTCTCTTTACAAGAGCGGAACGCAGTTTTTCCTTCATCTGCGCCGCCGCTTTTTTCGTGAAAGTCACCGCGAGAACATCGTCCAAATCGGCTCCGTCCGCAATCGCGTTCACAAGTTTTTGTATCATTACGAAGGTCTTTCCGCTTCCCGCCGAAGCCGATACAATGACCTTGCCTCGGCTTTCAACCGCCGCGCGCTGTTCTTTTGTCAGTTCAGCCATTGCCTCCCTCCTTAATCTTTTTAACGAGAGCCGCGATATCAGTGCATTTTATCGAGGCGACCTTTCTCTCGGCGCCGTCCCGTCCAGCGGCAAAGCCGCAGCTTCCGCCCGCTTTGCAATATTTGCACACACCTTCCGATGGCGACGGCGCAACGTTTCCTTCAAGCATTTCTCTTACTCCGCCGCCCGCAACCATCCCGGCATAGTCCAAAAAATCGGCGAATTCTTCTCTCGTCATCGCGCCGTCTATCTTCCTGCCAGAAAGATAAGCGTCCACATACTCGCTCTTCTTTTTAGGCAGAACGCCGTTATCCGAAGCCGAAACGACTTCGTCGCTGCCGTCCATAAAGCCGCGGAGACGGAACACTCCGTCAGCTTTTTCTTTGTATTCCACCGCGGCGGGGAAATAATAAGCGCCCACCGCGCGCTTCCCGTCGGAAACGCAAAGAAGATACAGCGGCAGCTGCAACTTTGTACCCGAATAATATTTGGCGGCGGAACAGTCTATCGTCCCCGTCTTATAATCGATTATCCTCACCATATCGCCGCTCTCGTCCACGCGGTCTATGCGCCCGAACAGTTTAACTCCTTCCGAGAGCCTGATTTCGCACTTGCTCTCGGCGGCGACCACCGTAAAAGAGGAATTTTTAAGCTGAGCATACATTCCTTCCGAAACCTTGACCGCCTCCGCGACCAACGCTTCGGCAGTGTATTTCCCGCTTTCGGAATCGGAAAGCGACGAATAGGGCGGGCGGGAAAGTTTGCTTTCGGCAAGCTCCTTCGCTCTCGATTTGAGGGCTTCTTCTCCGTCTATGCCGTTGACTTCCGGCGCGAGGTCCTGTAAAACGGCATGAATGAAATTTCCCGTATCTATCGCGCGGACCGCGCCTTCCTCGCGTTCCCGCACCCTGAGCCCCTGCCTTAAAAACCCGAGATAGGGACAGGAAAAATAGCTTTCCAGCGCGGTGGGCGTAATGCTGTTATAACTCAGATACAGCCGTCTGCCGCACGTAAGTTTGCGCCCCGACGGCGAGGAAAGCGCGCGGTCGGCTTCGTCTGCAAAACCTTTGCGGTATAAAACCTCGCGGACGGATTCCGCCGCAAAATTCCCCGCGTTCTTCTGAATAAATCTTATCGCGGGCAGCTTCTCGCTGCAATAGTAGGGAATCGCTCTCCCCGATTTTTCTATTCTTTTCAAATCGACGGGTCTGAGCCTGCCGCCCGAGGGCGCCGCAAAAACCGCCGAGGCATAGTCTATAATTTCGCTCGCCCCCGTTTCGCCGCCCTCAGACTGCACTGGATACGTCAGATACAAATGCTCCCTGAAAGCGCAGATATTAAGCGCACAAAACTCCCTTCTTCTCGCGTTTACCTGTCTTAACTTGGGGGATATATTGAGGTTAACACCTTCTAGCGCGGCAATTTCCGTATCCGTAAGCAGCGCCGTATCCGCCCCCGCGGAAGGCACCTCGCCCGTAAGCCGAGCGGCGAAAACAACGTCGCTGCCCGTATTTGCGGTGAGCGACAAATCACCTACGAACACCGCGTCCGCTTTGGGCGGTATCAGCGAGATTTTCATAGCCGAAAAACCGCTTTTCAATATTTTTACGAAGTCGCCCGTCGACATCCCATCGTCCGCAAGACTCTCCGCTTCGTCCAGAACTCCGAAAACGCCGTCCGCCGCGCGCGCGCAGAACTGAGCCGCCGCGGGTTTTTCGTCGCAGAAATTTTCCGCAAGCTCCCTCAGCTTCTTTTCCGCGCCGAAACATTCCAAAAGGCGGCGTATCCCCCCGCATATGCCCGTTTTAACCGCGCCCGACAAAATATTATATCCCTGCATGAATCTGTCGCGGACTTTGGTGACCGCCGCAAAATCAAAGGACATATGCTCGAGTATTTCCGCGTTCGGCTCCCTTTTAACCCCTCCGCGGAAATTGCCGAGTCTTAAAAGATAATTCCGGAAAATATCCTTGTCCGCACGCGGCGACGTAAAGAAGGGCGAAGAAACGACGCCGTCTACGTCCTGCGGACGACAGCCGTAATTAACGCAGGAAAGCCAGCCGAGAATGAAAGAACAAATCGGATGTTCGGCGAGCGACATTTGTCTGTCGGCGTAATACGGAATTCTGTAACGCGAAAACACGCGCGCCAACGCTCGCTCGCCGTTCTCCAAATCGGGCAACATAACGGATATTTCGGCATACCTTTTCCCGCCGTCGAGAACGTGTTTTTTTATGCTTGCGGCAATAAATTCCAGTTCTTCCTCTTCGTCCGCCGCCTCGAATATATGTACCCGGGCGGTTTTTTGCGGTTCCGAATAGAAGCTGTCCGGCTCGAAAATACTGCGCCGCAGTATTTCCGCCTCGGCAAGCCGTCCCCCCGGAACGGTCGATATTTCCGCGCCGCCGAAACATTCCGCAACGGCGCAGAAAGACGGCAACGCCTCGTTAACATACAACGGCTCCGCGCCGCCTATGAACAGCCCGTAAACGCTCTCCGCAATACCGAACGCCGCGCGTACGCACTCCTCCGTCGTGCGCGTGAACGCCTGAAAACCGAGAAATACAATCGAACTGCCGCGAATCCCCGAACTGTTCTCTATGACCTCACCAAGCTGTCTTAAATAGCCGTTTCTGTCCTGCCTGCCGCTTTTTTCGAGCATTTCGGTATACTCGCCGTAGATAATAGCCAAATCGTGCAATTTACCGCCCAGAAGCCCGCCAGAAACAGCGGCCTTAGCTACGTCTTCCGCGGATATTCGAGAGGAATACAAGAGCGCGATTGTATCGTAAACGGTCTGCGCGGCGGTAGCCGCCGATAATTTTTTAAAGAGGGTGAGGCGCTCACGGTTCTCTTCGATTATCTTTCTTATCGCCATTGCCGAGCCCTGCGCCGACAGCACGTTTTTCGCCTTTCCCCTCTCGCAAGCGAGAAAACGCGAAAAAGTGTATACCGACGTTAAAAAAGTACCCTCGACAGCCGAACAAACGGTACGTTCCGCGGCAAGCGACAGCCTGTCCTCGCAAAAAACGACGGTTTTTACTCCGCGCTCCTCGTTTGCTTTTATTATCGATTTAAGCTGTCCGAGCGCCGCGGACAACATTGCGCAATTATAAGCCTTAATCATAGCTCCATTTTACCACAACCGCGAGCATTTTTAAAGATTTTACCGCATAAAAGTTTTTACAATTGTAAATTTATATGTTATAATTACATAGCAACGCTGCTGGAACGTAGATTTATCGCGTCACTTATTTTTCCGGGTATTAAAAACTCATATAAATTGCGATACGGTGCCGAAAAATTTTCCAAAACCATTTTTTCGGTTCGGTTAATGAAATCAAAACGGTTTAAAATCAACCGTCGTCATAAAATAAACTCCCAAAAACGGTAATTATGAAAAAATCTTTATATATTTTTGCCGCGGTTGTCGCCGCGGGCTGCACAATCGGAGCAACGGGCTGCGGGGCGCCGTCGAGAAACGTCGCCACGCTCAGCTCCAATTGGTATTCAAACACCAATTTCAAGAGTATTCAACCCACTTTTACTCAGAATAACACGCCCTTTGCCGCCGAAGAAATATCCTACGACGTAAAATTCAAAAAAAATCAGGGCGGAAATTTCACATATACCGTAGATTATGCCGACGGCAATTACACTACTTTGTTTTACGCCGCGGAATTCGACTATTCCAAAAAAGAAGAGGGCGTAAATTATGTCTGCGACGAATTCAGAAAAAGCTACGAAGACGCCGCCAAAGACCGCCCCGTTATCGCCTATTATTACAAAACCGAACTCAATATCCCCACGGTAAAATTCAGCTGTAACGGCAAAGAAGAGGAATTCAAAGACGATTTCACCGTTACGGAATGTTGGTTCCTTTCGGTTGAAAATCAGCTCAGACCGCTTTATTCGAGACAGGAAATAAAGAGCGCGTCGCCCGCAAACTTACAGGCCGCCACGGTGGAATCGGCTTACGAACTCGTGCATTACGAATACACCTGTTATTACGATTACAACGGGACTTCCGTAAAATGCGAAAAAACCGACAAACTTTCGGCGGACGCAAAGAAAACCGTGACGGTGACCGCCGGTCTCGACGGGGCTCAGAATTCTCTGTTCGACGTCGCTGAATACAATATTCTCGCACGCGCGCTCAATCTTAGCGAAACATCGTTTTCTCAGACGGTGAGCGTATTTACCCCCTCGGGCGGCGTGGGCAATTGCACTCTCAGCGGCGGCGTACTGCCTCTCCCTTCGACGACGGACGAAGATAAGCAGGCAAAATCGCATACGATTTCCCAACTTACGAAAAACAACCTGTTCCTGCCGAAACAAAATGAAGACGGAAGCTATTCCGATTTATCCACCGTTGCGGTAACCGCGGTATACCACGGCTCGCTTAACGTCAACGGACTTTCGCAAGCATATTGGTTTACCGCCGTGGAAAACGAGCGCAACAACCGCGGCAGGGCGACTATGGTGCGTATGGAAATGCCCGTACCCTATAATCTGGGAACTTCAATCTATACTCTGAATGAAATAAAAACCACACTTTGGCAAAAATAATAATTCAAAGAGCCCGTCCGACTGAAAGTCGGACGGGCTTTTTTTCATATGTCGCCGAAAGTTTCGTAATGGTAACGTTTACAGCCGCAATGCGGGCACCTGAAACGACGGGTTCTCGGCGTGTGCGGAGCAAAAAAGACCTTAGCTAAACTCGGTTTGAATTCTTTTCCGCATTCACGACAAACGAACGAAACGTTTTTGTAATACATCGCCGTAAGCACCGCCATCGAAACGCAGACACAAGGCATACCTATTGCAAACGGCAGCCATATTCCGAGTACCGCCCACAACACGATAAACGAGATTTCCGCAATTACGGAAACCACCGCAATAGCGCCCATAATCGCATACAATAACCTTAGTTTTCTGTTCTTTTCCATAACCGTACGTATGTCGTAAAATTTTTCGGCAGGAATCGCTCTTCCTTCGGAAATATGTTTTTTCAGGGCACGAATACCGTCGAGCCGAACCTTATTTTCTTCCAGTTCGTTTTTCAATGCAATCTCTTTTACGGAAAGAACGTTCAGAAGCGACCCGTCGGCGTCTAAGCCGTCGGACAGAAGATTACCGATTTCCGTAAGACTAAGCCCGAGATTTTTGTACATGTAAATCGTCTGTAAAGTTTTAAGTCCGTTTTCGTCGTACAATCTTCTGCCGCCCTCGGATAAACTTTCGGGTTTTAACAGTCCTTTGCCGTCGTAAAATTGCACCGTGCGCACGGATACTCCGCAAAGTTTCGCGATTTCGCCCGTTGTATATGACATACTTACCTCATTACGACAACTATTATATAGCATTACGCAACGTAACAAGCAAGCGCATATCTCAACTTTTTTTTAAAAATTTAAAAATTTCAAACGCCCCGTCCGCATTTTGCGGACGGGGCTTATAAATTCAGGCGTTATAGCCGGATTGCGTCACAAGCGCATACAAGAGCGCGGAATATTTAGTCAGGTGTTCGAGAGGACGACCGGGAAAATATTTTTCTATGTATTCCAGGTAATCGTTCTCCGTATTCATAAGCATACCGATAAGATAAGTTTCGCCATAGCCCGTATAATCGGGTATTTCCCAGTTCGTCGCTTCCATATACAGGTAAGTTATACCTCTCTTTTTGAAACCCCTATGGTCGCTCCAATCGCCGGTCGACGGCGCGGCATAAGACGGATTTTCGGCACCGCTTTTTTTGTCATCGGGCGAAAGGTTATCCCAACTCCATGGATTGCTCTTGAATTCGAGACCGAGTTTTCCCGCTATTTCAATCGCATTGTCGTAAGCCTCGGTCTTTGTTACGACTTTATTCTCGTTATCCTGCACCCCGCCGTAAAGATATGTATAATCGCCGCACACAAGCGAATCGAGGTTAATCATATAGAGAGTGTCCGCAACTTCTTCGTCCGTCATGGTCTCGGCATATTGTGAAGAACCGTAACATCCTATTTCCTCGGCGGTAAAGAAAACGAAAACTACCGTGTACTCCGTTTCGACATTAATAAGTTTCTGAGCCGTGGTGAGCGCAAGCGCAAATCCCGAACCGTTGTCTCCCGTGCCCGTGCCGTCATAGTGCGCGCCGACGATTATCTGTTTTGCGCTTTTACCCTGTTTTTTCAGCACGAGATTATACGAGGTCACCGTGCCGTATACATATTCTCCCGTATCACCCTCCGCCTCGACATATTTGCGACCGCTCTTGTTATATGTTTTGCCGTCCGATTCGAACCCGTTCGCCGCGACGTTTTCGCTGCCTTTTACAAGATACGCATTGAAAGTAACTGGCTGATTTAAAATTTCCTTTTCTTCATATCCGCATTTTATAAGCTCCCAAGCTATCCAGCGCTGCGCGAGTTTGAAATTTTCACCGTTTCTGCAATCTCTGTCGCGCAGATTTTTATCTATGTACTCCAACTTTTCATAACATTCCTCACCGTAGCTTACAGCGGCAGCATCTTCGTCCGCACATCCCGCCAGACCGAAAACAATACCCAAAGACATTGCCGCCGCCAGCACGACAGCCAACACCGAATTTTTGCGAAATTTCATTTTATTAGTCCTTCCTTAAAATTGATATTCACATTATATTCGGATATTTGCGCTACGTCAAGCATATTATTGCATAATCATACATTTTTATGAATTATTATTATAAATGTTAAAGCTGTTCCATTTTATGGAATTTTTTACCTGACAATGACAAAAAATGTCACCGAATTGTCCTTAGCTGCGCTCGGTATGATAAATTTTCGGATAAAATATACACCATCATTTGAGCGACTCTTATAAAACATTCTCCATTATGTTTAGCGACTTTAATATCATTTTGCATCATGTTGAGCGACAGCGAAACATCCGATTCCTCGCTCCGCTCGGAATGACATATAATTTCAAACATAAAAACATACGCTCGGAATGACGATGATAACCGAACAACAAAAACGTGTGGAATGTCAAATAATATCGGAACGACATACCCGCAATGCCGTGGTTTTTACCCGAATAAAATAGTTGAGGGGGTGCGCCGACGGCGCACCCCCTCGTCTGTATAAGGATGAATAAGTATAATCTATGTTCGATTTTACTCGGGTTTGTTACCTTTAAAGAACGCGCACACCACCAGAACGAGTGCCGACAGCAAAATGAACACCATTGCCGCAACCGATGTATAGAATACACTCCAACCGAGCGCATTGTGACTGTCCCAGGTGAGAAGGTCTGCCGCAAGTCCCACTCTGTCACCGAGCAAAACTCCGAATGCCACCATAAGAAGCACGAGCGCCACAAGTTTTACCGCCGCCGTAATATAATTCTCTGCCCCTAATTTGTAGGTTGCGTAACAGCCTGCGGCAATCAGCGCCACTGCGATTAACGCCATAGCAATTCCCGTAGTACCGTTAATTATGGCATATCCGGCCGTCAGATTTGTAACAATCATAATGATTGCGCCTATTAAGGCGAACATCCCCGCCGCAATGCTCAGCCAGAAAGCAAGACCGGCTTTTTTAATAAAATCTTTCATTATACTTCCTCCTTCCTGCCTTTTATGACAGACAAAACATACATCGCAACGCAACCTGCGGAAAGCACCGCGGTAACGGTTATCGCGCTTATGTACATCGCTCTCCAAGGCGTCATACGCCATTCCTTATGCGTTGACGCATTGTAGCGGTTCATAAGGTTCGATTGCCCGAACGACCAAAGCGTTCTCTTTACCGAAGTCTTGATTATGTTCTGCATTGTCGCGTCTTTAGCGAACATATCGGGTGAAAGTACTATTCCGTCAGCCTGATTGCCTATTTTCGAAGCAAAATCTTCCGTTCCCGTGGGATATCCGAAACGCAGGTCATAACCCGTGCATCCCGCATAAACCATACCGGTATACAAGTCTTTATCGTCGCTTATATCGGTAACGGAATATCCGTGGAAGCCCCACTCCTTCTGCAATATGCCTGTCATCATCCCCCAGCTGTTGGTAACCTCTACGGGTCCCACTTTGGAGAACGAGGTCATGAGTCCTATCATTCCTTCGCCGTCGTATTTAACGGCTTCTATACCTATCTGATATGCGCGAAGTTCTATTTCTCTTGCACGCTGTTCGGTCATAAAGGGTGCTACGCCGTTACGGTTGGTTTCCTGGTCGTTGAATACAAAGTGTTTGGGAGCCGAAATCAAACCCTTTCTACGCGCCGCTACGGCAAATTCCATCGCGCAAACGCCTGAAAGAACGGGGTCTTCCGAGTAATATTCGCCGTTTCTGCCGTTGTATGCGTGACGGTGAGTATTGAGTCCTACACCCCAAACTATGGGAAGTCCGACGAACAGAGCTTCGTTGCCTACGAAGTTACCAATCTCATACATGAATTCGTCGTTGAAGGAAGCTGCAACGAGGGGAGCGCAACCGAACACCTGACCGTTCCAGTTTGAATCCTCGCCCTCCAAGATAGACCAGGGGGCATTCTTATCTTTAGTCGCTTTAAGGTCGAAAACTATTCCGTTTCCGGCGTTGTCCGTAGCGCCGGTAAGCGCTATGAAATCTATTGCGCTGAGAACGTTGAATGTAGGTCCCGCGTTCGAAGCAAACACCGTAGCTTCGGCAAGATTTATCTGATTCAAAAGGTCGTTCCAGCGGTAATCGTCCCAGTCCGACAATACCATTTCATAGAATTTGTATTCGGTTTCTTTGCTGTCCCATTTTATCGCCGACGTATCGTCGTCCGTTTTAATGGTATAATAAGTCTTTCCGTCGGAAGACGCCGCAATCTTTCCGTTAAGCAAAGGAATCATATCCGCAGGAGCCGAAAGATTATTGTCGCCCGCGTATTTTATCGGATATGTACCGTCCCAATCGCTTCTCGAAAGATATGTGATTTTGTCTCCGCCGAAATTGTTCCAGTCGATATAATCTATCTGATTGCTGATTTTCTGATTGTTTTTGGATACGCCGAACGTGGTAAAGTCTATTTCTCCTTTGCCGGCATAAGAATAATTCCATCTCTTTGCAAGAGCGGCTTTGCCCGCATAGTCCATTCCGTCGGAAACGCCTTTGCCCTGAAGTGCAAGAACATTGTTCAACGCATCGTGAGCGCCGTTGCCGACCGCAAAATAATAGTTTCCGTTTTCAAGGATATAAGTACCCTTGGTTCCGTCCTCGTTTACCCAGCTTGAATCGTAGCTTGCAACGTTCTGCAAGTCGACTTTGACCGTAACGGTTTCGGTACCGCCGTTTTTGGCAAGCAAACCTGTTTTGTCGAAGCCTACAAGCTGTATTGCCGATTTTTCCACTTTGTGCTGCTTGTCATACTCGGTATAAGGCGCCTGCATATAAAGCTGAACGCTCGTCTTTGCGTCGACGCTTCCTCTGTTTGTCACTTTAACCGTAACCTCGGCGTACATCTCGTGCGCACCGGCGGTTATCGAAGGCGCGCCCACAATCTCATAATCGAACTGTGAATACGAAAGTCCGTATCCGAAGCCGTAAGTTACTTCTTCGGAATAATTCCAACCGTTGGACGAAGCATAAGTTCCCTTGACGGACTTTGCATTCCCCTGATTGTAAACTGCGTCGAAATATCTCGTCTCGTAATAGCGGTAACCCGTATAGAGTCCTTCGGCTTCCATTAAATAATTCTTTGATTTACCTCTTGTGATTTCGTCGACGTTGCTCCATACGAAGTTGCCCATATTCATCATTGCGGGAGCGGAAAGGTTTCTTGTCGCATAAATATCGTACAAGCCGCCCGAAGGACTTACGTTTCCGCAAAGTATATCCGCGACTCCCAAGAGTCCGTAGTTGCCCGGATGTCCTATCCACAAAATCGCGCTGATTTTTTCGTCGTTTTTAAGGTCGCCTATTTCTATCGCGGAGTTTGTGTTCACAAGAACTATTACTTTATTGAAATTAGCTTTCGCAAGATTGATTATTTCTAGCTCGTTTGGAGTAAGCTGTAAAGGCTCGGTGATAGTATCCGTCTTTTCGCTCGCATCGAGTCCGCCCTCTATGTAATCGTTGCTTTCACCCGCGCCTCTGCCGACAACCACTATAGCGGCGTCCTTATATTGAGCGAAGCTGCCCGTAAAGCCGTTTTCGGCTTCCGTGAGTTGCGCCACCGAGGGTTCGTCGACTTTATAGTTAGCGGCAGCTCTGGGTTGAAGAGCCATTTCGCCTGAAACAGTCTCATAAGCCGCAATAGCCGTAGGGTTAAGATTATATCCCGAGCCTGCCGCCACGCCGTCGCCGTTCAATTTCAGGTCGGAAAAGTCAAAATCGGATACAGCTTCTTTCTTATCAAGTTTGGTATTCGCAAAATCCGTTTTCGTTGCGGATAACGCCTGTTCGAGCGTTATGTAGTTACCCTGCGACTTCTGTCCCATACCGGAATTAATTATAGTTCTATGACTGCGCGCGCCGAGAAGAGTAACGTTGCTACCCTTTGCAAGGGGAAGCGCACCGTTATTTTTGAGCAATACTGCGCCCTCAGTCTCGTGTCTGCGTCCCAAATCTATGGCGTCCCTGATAAGCGCCCTGGCATTGCCCGTGCCGTCCGCATTGAGATACTTGTTATCCGGCTTGAATGTGGAATAGGTTTCCCCTTCTTCGGATACCAGTTCTTCACTCACCGAACCGAAAAAGCCGTCTACCGCGCTGCGGTTGGCTTCAAGCACGTTCGATGCAATGATTGATATGGCAAGAAGCAACGCACATACGTATGTCAGACCTTGCCAAAGTGTTTTTTTAAACATGTCTTTTCTCCTTTTTATATTTTTCCCTTTCGGGTTACGACCTTTTTCCGCCCGCAAACCGTTAATATTTTTTTGTTTCCGTTCATAATGAACGGAAACAAGGGGCGCCCCTTGTTTTACAACACACATTTTATGTGCGTTTTTAACTTATCTTAATTTTAACATTCAAAATCGCAAAAGTAAATTGCAAAAACGCTACACTGACATTGCAATTCTTATTCAGTTATAAAAACGGCGCGGACCCTTCGTCCGCGCCGTTTTTGTCAGTCGCCGAAACCGAAATATTCGGCGGCATTATTATAGCAGATGTCCTCCACGATTTTACCGAGACGAGGCAGCTCCTCCAGGGGATACTGTCCGCTCTCAACGAGATTGCCGAGCATATTGCAAAGTATTCTTCTGTAATATTCGTGACGGGGATATGCAAGGAACGAACGACTGTCCGTAAGCATACCAACCGACTGGGCTATAAGCCCGACCTGCATAAGAGTCTCCATATTCTGACGCATACCGTCCTGCTGGTCGAGGAACCACCATGCAGTACCGACCTGTACTCTGTTTTTCACGCCCTCTTTCTGGAAACATCCCGCAAGCACGGTGAGTGCGTAGTTATCTCCGGGATTAAGACAGTACAAAATAGTTTTGGGAAGATTTCCGTCCATATCGATTTCGCCGAGCAGTCCCGAAAGTTTTTCCATATAAGTGGAATCCTCTATGGCGTCGAACCCCGTATCCGGACCGATTTTTCCGAGCATCGCTTTTGAATTGTTGCGCATAGCCCCTATATGGTACTGCTGAGTCCATCCGTATTTCGAATACTCTCTCGCAAGGAATACGAGGATATATCCCTTATATTTGTCCTGTTCTTCGTCGGATATGCTGTCTCCCGTCATACCTTTTAAGAAAACGGCGTTTGCCTCGCCGTAGCTTGCGGGTGCGTAATGCACGACGTCAAGCGCATGGTCGGCGAGTTTACTGCCCATTTCGTCAAAGAATTTTATTCTTTCGGCAAGAGCCGTGCAAAGGTCGTTCAGACTGTTTATAGGTCTGCCGACGACTTCCGCAAGACTTTTCACCCAATCGGCAAACCACGAGAGTTCGACGTTGATAGCCTTATCGGGACGGAACGCGGGGAGTACTTTGACTTTCAACGTCGCGTCTTCGCTCATCTTTTTATGCCATTCGAGCGAGTCGACGGGGTCGTCCGTAGTACAAACCGTCTTTACGTTCATTTTATACATCATTTCGCGCGTCGTGAGAGTTTCTAAAACTTTATTTGCCTTTTCCCATATGACGGGCGCGTTTTCGGCATTTATAATTTCGTCTATGCCGAAATATCTGCGCATCTCGAGGTGCGACCAGTGATAGAGCGGATTGCCGACGAAGTAAGGCATACTCTCCGCAAACTGCGTAAATTTTTTATAGTCGTCGTCGGGACCCGATATACTGTCCTCTTCATATCCGCGAGCGCGCAAAGCTCTCCATTTATAGTGGTCACCGTATCTGTCTCCCGCTCCAAGCCATACTTCCGAAAGATTGCGGAACTTTTTATCCTCATATATCTCTTTCGGCTGCAAATGGCAGTGATAGTCTATTATCGGCATATGCTCTGCGTGTTCATGATACAGTTTCTTTGCCGTTTCCGTCTCGAGAAGAAAATCTTCGTCCATAAAGGGTTTCATTAAATCGCAACTCCCGTATTAAATATCGCTATTGACTTTTGTATAATTATTTTGTATTTCGTAAGTTATCCGCGGTACGTTTCTGCCGCGAACCGCAACTTTTTAAATGGGCTTAAAGTCAAAATACTTTCGCGCCGCAGTCAATGATTAAAAAAGTATTAAGAACATACGGTTCATTAACGCTGTACGCGGCCCGAACCGTCGCCGCCCGCAAGGGCTTCGACTTCCTTTCTCGAAACAAGGTTGAAATCGCCGGGAATCGTATGCTTCAACGCGGACGCCGCAACGCCGAATTCCAAAGCGGACTTGAAATCTTTTCCGTCAAGGAATCCCGTAATAACGCCTCCGGCAAACGAATCGCCGCCGCCGACGCGGTCGACTATGGGAGAAATTCTGTATGTTCTCGAATGATAGAATTCTTTCGTGGCTCCGTCGTAAATGCAAGCCGACCAACCGTTGTCGGAAGCCGAATGGCTCACGCGAAGCGAGCTGATTGCGTATTTGAAACCGAACTTTGCAACCATCTGTTCGAAAATAGATTTATAGCCGGCAAGTTCGAGTTCGCCGCTCGTTACGTTGGTATTGCCGGGTTTGAAACCGAGCACGAGCTCCGCGTCCTCTTCGTTGCCGATACATACGTCGACGTATTTCATAAGTCCGGTCATAACTTTCTGCGCTTTTTCGCTTGTCCACAATTTTTTGCGGAAATTGAGGTCGCACGATACGGTAACGCCGTGTTTTTTAGCAACTTTGAGCGCCTCTTCCGTAAGTACGGCAGCACTGTCGGAAACTGCGGGAGTTATGCCTGTGAAATGGAACCAGTCCGCGTCCTTGAAAATAGCGTCGAAATCGAAATCTTTCGCAGTCGCCGTAGTTATGGAAGAATGAGCCCTGTCGTAAACGACCTTCGAGGGTCTCATCGCCGCGCCGGTCTCGAGATAGTAAATACCCAGTCTTTCGCCGCATCTTGCGATATGGTCGGTTTCCACGCCGTACTTGCGAAGGGCGGCAACCGCGCATTCTCCCAGTTCGTTTTCGGGAACCGCAGTTACAAACTCCGCTTTATGTCCGTAGTTGGCGCAAGATACCGCCACGTTGGCTTCGCCGCCGCCGTAATTTATATCGAATTCGTCGGCTTGAATGAACTTTTCGTTGTTCGGCGTTGACAGACGCAACATAATTTCGCCCATTGTTACAATCTTTTTCATTTCGGTACTCCTTGAATTGTTTAATGTATTTGTTCCTTAAAAGGACTGATTTCTTTTGTAAAGTTACGCGACAAAAAAACCGTCGGCGTGACATAAAGGGTGTTCAGTGCGAACGAATATTATCATTCGGCACGTTTTTATCATTCCGAATAAAGCGAAGAAACCGTCCGCCCCTTCGGCACAAAAACTTTTTAAAATTTTATTTTTTCAGAACGAGATAAACGGCAAACCCGCCGAACTCGTCCGAAAGATACGCAACGTTCATTACGCCGTCCGTATTGTATTTAACCGACGAAGGGTCGATTTTGAACCCGCGCTTTTCAAGATGATATGCCGCGCGTTTCACCGAATTGGTAGCCACTGCTATATGCCCGTGAGTGCCGCGGAAAGGCTTTTTCATAATTTCAACGTACGACGCGGCAAATACCGAACTGTTTCCGACCTTCTTTCCGAAACCGAAAGCGCTTTCGAACTTGTCCGCAACCGACTCCGCCTCATCGGCGTCCGAACCGTTAATACCCACATGTACCAGTTCGTACCCGAGCATTTTATCGACCGCCGCGCGACAAAGCCGCGTTATGCCCGCCCAGTCTCCCGCTTTGAGCATAGCCGACGGAACAAGCCAGCTGCCGCCGCAACAGACGACTTTATTAAAAGACAGGTATGAATTGAGGTTTTCCTCGGAAATACCGCCCGTAGGCATGAAGCGCATCGTAGTATAAGGACCGCACACGGCTTTAATGTAAGACAAACCGCCCGCCTGCTCCGCAGGAAAAAACTTGACGAAATCAAGCCCGAGTTCCAATGCCTGTTCTATTTCGCTTGCCGAAGAAAGTCCCGGTGCAAAAGGCACGCCTTTATCAAGACAATGCTTTACTACCTTTGCATTCAGCCCGGGAGCCACGCAGAATTTCGCGCCCGCGGCAATTGCCGCATCCGCCTGTTCGCAGGTTAAAACCGTCCCCGCGCCGACAAGCATGTCGGGGCAGGCTTTGGTCATGCGTCTTATCACCTCGTCCGCGCCCTTGGCACGGAAAGTTACTTCCGCGCAATTGATGCCGCCGTCGCGCAGAGCTTTTGCGAGATTTTCCGCATCGTCCACATTTTCCAGCTTGATGACCGGGACTATACCGACATTTTCCAACTCGTCCGCAAGCGATTTTATTTTATCACGGATATTCATAAAAACCTCCCGGTCTTATCACAAACAAATTTGCAATGAAAAAACAAATTTGCAATGTTTTTGGCATTATATTGCTATAATTTTACAGATACATTATAGACTTGCATAGGGGTTTAGTCCATAGACAATTCGGCTTTTAATATATACTTTACGGACATAATAAAAAGCGGCGCCGATGTTCGACTTTTTGCGTCAAATTACCGCCCGATAAAAGCCGCGCGACCATGCGATTTAATGCGCCTTTTAAGGTATACTACGGTTCTTCATTTAGTTCTGAATGACATAAAACGTCGCCAGAACGACTTTCTTTGTCACCCCGAAAGCAGCCCCGTTCATCACACTGAGCCGCTACTTTATCGCCCTGATACCTCTTTGTCAACCTGAGAGACCCTTTGTTTCCCTGAGCGACAGCGAAGGGCGGTCGGATTCCTCGGCTTTGCCCCGGAATGACATTACACTCCGAGCGCAGAGAGGATTCTTTTCAAAACCTTTTACAAAAAAATAAAAAGGCGGTGCCCCCTTCTGAAACGGAAGGGGGCACCGATAAAGGAGTATAGAAGTACCGTGTATTCCAAATTGAAATCGCGCACGTTTACATAAACAGCGCAGCCGCGCCGAACGCACCCGCTTTACTGCCGAGCGTAGCTTTTACAACCTTTACGGGCGCAAAACTCATTCCCGCAAATATTTCACGGGCTACCAGTTTTTGTACAGGCTCCGTGAGTTTTTCGCCCTGTTCGCTTACGCCGCCGCCCAGCATTACGACCTGAGGACGAAATACGTTTACGAGATTGGTTATTCCGCAGGCAAGGTATTTGACATACCAATCCACTATCCCTCGCGCCGTTTCATCCGTTTCGGCATATTCGAAAGGTGTTTTTCCCGAAACTGTTTCGGGAGTATATGTATTCCACATCGCCGACGAAGCGTTGTTTTTCATTTCCTCGCGCGTCTTACGCATGAGCGCGCTCGCCGACGAATAACACTCGAAACAACCCTTTCTGCCGCACGTGCACTGCACGCCGTCCGCCACGATGACCGTATGACCTATTTCGGTGCCGGCGGAATTTCCGCCTTCGAAAAGGTTGCCGTCTATTACTATGCCGCCGCCCACTCCCGTTCCGAGAGTGACGAGGATGCTGTCCGTATACTTTTTCCCTGCGCCGAACTTCGCCTCACCGAGCGCCGCGGCGTTTGCGTCGTTTGTTAATTTTACGGGCAACCCGACTTTATCGGAAACTTTTTGGGCAAGAGGATAATAATCGAGACCGAGATTGCCCGCAAACACGACCGTGCCGTTTTTACTGTCTATCAGTCCGGGACAGCCTATACCGACGCCCGCGATTTCCGATTTGAGTACGCCCGTTTCCGATAGCATGCCGTTAATCAGAGTTACTATATTGGAGCACATTGCGTCGCCGCCGTTTTCGGCACCGGTAACAATGTCGTTGCGGCTGAGAACTTCGCCGAGGTGGTTTATAATCACACCCTTAATAGTCATTCCGCCTATGTCCACTCCGATAAATTTCTTAACGAAATTCTTTAAATTTTCCATATTAACCCAGCTTTACGTTTTTACACAGAACTTTATAACCGAATACGAGAATTTTTCCGCGCAACTTCCAGGGAAGATAATTGACCGCCGTGCTGTATGAGTGCGAACGCAATCTTCTGTACAGTGCCCTGTCGCTTTCTTTCAGATGTTTCCAGAACGCTTTGAGCGCTTTTTTTCTTTCGTCCGATTTTTCGGCGCATGTAAACAACAGCGTAGTCACCATCAGCGCCTGCAGACTATGCCACATATATTTTTTAAGTCCCTTCGGTAACTTTTTAATCTCCGACCATTTATAAGCGTCCACCATACAGGTCATAACCCTGAGCTGTTGTTCGTAACGCTTTACGAAATTCGTCATATTGACCGACTGGTCGGCTCTGCCTATAAAATAATGATATAAATCGAGATTGAGATAACAGAGTTTGTGCGTGAAGGGCAAGGGTTTGTACGCATAAATATTGTCAACGTAAAAAGTATGTTCGGGAAGAACGGTACCGCTGTCCAAAAGAACCTGACGCTTGTACATAAGAGCGTGCATAAGCATCATATGCGAATATCTGAACGCCTTGACTTTATCCCAGCCGAAAATTACACCCTCCGGCATCTTCTTTTCATAGGAGCTTACATGCTGCGTGTTGTCTTCGACGTGGTCATAGATAAAATTGGTTATATAGAGGTCGGGCTCCGTACCCGCGGCAACGTGTTCCTTGACTTTGGCTATCAGCTTTTTCAGCTCTTCGCCGTCGACCCAGTCGTCGGAATCGACCACCTTGAAATAAAGACCGGTCGCGAGTTTCACGCCCGCATTCACGCCCGAGCCGTGACCGCCGTTCTCTTTATCCACAACTTTGACTATATCCGGATATTTTTCCGCGTACTCGTTAGCGATTTTTATAGTGTCGTCCTTAGAGCCGTCGTTAACAATAATAATCTCTACGTCGTCGCCGCCTGAAAGTATGCTGTCCACACACTTTCTCATGTATGCCTGCGAATTATAGCAGGGCACAGTAAAACTGATAAATTTCATATTATTCTCAGTATACGGAGAATGGCAACCGAGTATACCGCTACTCGGTTGCCAACTTTACCGTAGGAAAAGTTTTTTTCGACAATTACGCCGCGGCTTTTACAGCCTCGAATGCAGCTTCTTTTTCTTCTTTGGTCTTGATTGCCTCTATTGCTTCGGTAAAGCTCTTGGATACTCTCTCTTCGAGAACGGAGACGTCCTCGTCCTTTTTGGGAGTTTCCTTAGCTTTGACAGCCGCAAAATACGCCATAGCTTTGGAATTTACAATCGAGCTTGCCTGAACGTAATCTTTTTCCGCGTTGGTAAGAGCGGCAGCTTTTTCCGCAGCCTGCATTTTGGCTTCTACCTTTGCAAGAGCTTCTTTGTTCGCACCGCTTTCCTTCATCTTGTCGTATTTTGCCTTGGCTCTCTTGGCAGCTGCGTTGTTGTCGGGGAATATAACCATGAAGATGAAGAAGAATACCGCCATAGAAATACCGCCGGTTATTACGGTTTTGATAAGACCTATAACAACTTCGTTCCAGTTCCAGCTCATCATAAGCGGGTTGCAAATACCCCAAAGCGCGTTAGTGGCTATGGATACGAGTACCCAACCGATGAAATACCACATCGCCTGGAACCAAGGGTTACCGTGCGAACGGTATGTTATGTTTCTCTGAAGCGGGAAGTTGATGCACTGAGCGATAAATACCGCGATTTCGAATGCAATGAAGTTACCGAGACCGGAAGCCTGTAAAGCGTCTCTGCCGTACAAAGCCATATACGCTTTAACCTGCTCCGTCGTAGAAGCGAGAACCGCCTGCTCTTTTCCGTCTATCATAACGAGGAATTTAACGGGCTCGTTGAAAATAGCGTAGTTGAGCACGTTGCCGCCAGCGTCTTTAAGTCCGAGCGCAACCGCCGGCCAGACGAAAGGCATATCCCAGATACTCTCGAAAGCAAAGGGAAGGAAAGTCATAATAAGGAACTGAAGAATGGTTACGCCTTCCGAGAAAATTATAAAGAAGAAAACTTTATAAATTATTCCCGACGCTTTTGGATGTTTCGCGCTGAAACCGTACCAGACGCCCAGCCACCAACGCCAGATATTCTGGAAAAATCTCAAAAATGCGTTTTCGGACAACGGCTTTAACTGACGCTGAATATCGTCTGCCGTGTATTCCTTTGCCGCAATTGCCTGTACTTCTTCCGAAGCTGCTTCACTGCTCATTTTACTTTACCGCCTTTTTATTTTTCTTTTCTTTGCTAAAAAATCTGCCTACGCCCTTGAAGAAATGACCGTTGAACATAAGGAGCATTCCCTCCATCTGTCTGCGGCTCATTCCGCCGAACTTCGCAAGTCCGCGGACGGGCTGATGTTTAACGCCCATAACGAGCGTATTAGCCATAGTTTTCATTCCGAACGCCTTACAGAACGCGATTACGAAACGAATCGCACCCGAGAACGCTCTGCCGACCCAACGCCTTGAATAGCGCAAATCGTCCACCGTACAGTTTTCGTCGATAACCATTCTCTTCTTTTTATAGAAAGGATAATCGGACTGAGGAATATCTCTGCCGAGAATTTCCCTGAATTCCTCGTCGCTTACGTCCGCGACCTTTCCGCTGTAATAAGAAGGCAACTTAGCGGGCTCGTAGGGCATTTCTTCGGTCGTGCCCTCTCTCTCCACGCTCACGCTTAAACGGATATCCGCCGAGCTCGCGCCTATGTAAAGCTCGTACTCGCCGCCTTCGACTTCCCATTTGTTCGTCTTGACGTTGAAATAACGGAAAGTCTTGTCGTCGAACGGAATAGTAACTTCCGAGCTTTCGCCCGCTTTGAGATAAACTTTCGCAAAACCTTTGAGCTCTTTGGCGGGACGGAACACTTTTCCGTCCTTTTTGCCGACATAAAGCTGCGCAATTTCCGCGCCGTCCTTTTTGCCGGTATTTTTAATATTGAATTTAACTCCGTTTTCGTCCGCCGAAATATCGGAATAATCGAAAGTCGTGTAAGAAAGTCCGAAGCCGAAAGGATACGAAACGGGGACTCCAGCCGTATCGAAATAGCGGTAACCTATGTAAAGTCCCTCGCGGTATTCAACGGTAAGTTTCTTTCCGGGGAACCATTTCGCAGAGGAGCAGTCGCCGTATTTTACGGGGAAAGTTTCCGCAAGTTTGCCCGAAGGGTTGACTTTTCCGCTTATTACGTCCAGAACGGAGCGAGCGCCCGCCTGTCCCGTGAGACAGGCATAAACAAACGCGTTGCTGTCGTCCGCCCAGTCGGTAATAACCGAGCTGCCGCAGGAGAGCACGAGAACGATTTTTTTGCCCGTCGCCTTTACCGCCTTGTAAAGCGCAATCTGATTTGCGGGAATTTCTATATGTTCTCTGTCCAGTCCTTCGGCTTCGCTGACTTCGTCGAGTCCGAGAAAAAGAAGCGCAACGTCCGCCTTTTCCGCAAGTTTGACGGCTTTTTTGACAAGTCCGTTCTTCTTTTTACCGTAACGGTGGAAACCTGGAGCATAGCCCGCAACTTCGTATCCGTAATCGTTTATGTTGCCCATGACGGTGTCGAGCTTTGTGGGATTAACCACCGAAGAGCCCGCGCCCTGATAGCGGGGTTCTTCCGCAAAACATCCTATAACCGCCACTTTGGTTTTTTCTGCGAGAGGAAGAATTCCGTCGTTTCTGAGAAGAACTACGCTTTCGTCCGCGCAGGTCTTTGCAAGCGCATGGTGAGCCTCTTTATCGAACGGTTTGTTTTTCTCGCCCGCGGTGGTCTGCTCTATAAGTTTAAAAAGTCTTTCGAGACATTCGTCGACATACGCTATGTCAAGCGTGCCGTCCTCAACGGCTTTCACAACGTCGTCAATGCCGTACTTGCAGGAAGGCATTTCAAGTTCGTTGCCCGCAATTACGCCCGCAACGCGCTCGTTACAGCCTGCCCAGTCGGTTACAACTACGCCCTCGAAGCCCCATTCGTCGCGCAGAATTTCGCGCATAAGATGCATATTTTCGTTTGCGTAAACGCCGTTCACCTTATTATAAGAGGACATAACGCACTGGGTCTTTCCCTCTTTAACGGCAATTTCGAATGCGGTGAGGTAAATTTCGCGCAGCGTTCTTTCATCCATAACGGAATCGTTAGCCATACGGCGTTCTTCCTGGTTGTTGCCCGCAAAATGTTTTACGCAGGCGGACGTGCCCGCCGTCTGTATACCTCTTATGTACGCTGCCGCCATTTTACCCGCAAGATAGGGGTCCTCCGAGAAATACTCGAAGTTTCTTCCGCAACGGGGGTTACGCTTCATACATGTTCCCGGACCGAGCAGAACGTTTACGCTCATGGAAGCAGCTTCCGTTCCGAGGGCTTCGCCCATTTTTTCACCCAGTTCTTCGTTCCAGCTGTTCGCCATCGCCGCCGCGGTGGGAAAGCAAGTGGCGTTTAAACTCGCGTTGAGACCGAGGTGGTCCGCCGCCGCAACCTGTTTACGCAGTCCGTGAGGTCCGTCCGCGAGGAACAGAGAGGGAATCCCGAGTTCGGGTATGTCCTTCGTCTGCCAGAAGTCTTTACCCGTCAAAAGCTCGGCTTTCTGGCGCAAGGTCAACTCTGAAATAGTTTTTTTAATATCCATTATCCACCTTTATTCGGACGCGGGGGCAAATAACGCGCAAACGCCCGTAAATAAATAATTTTTTATCAATTTTATTATCTAACAAATTATAATAAATTTTTTCACAAATGTAAAGAGATTTTGCACAAACTGTTGTTTTTCTTGCGTAATCGGCAATGTGTTTTTTAAAACATTGTATTTAATCAGACATACGTACAAAATTGCAGGCGTAAATTGACTTTGTCTTTGCCGTATGATATATTGTTTATAAGGAAAATATACATGAAAAAAGAAGATAACGGCATAAAATCGTTGTTCGCGTCCTTCCCATTCCCCGTCCCCGTGCTTTTAGTCGCGGTGACAGTCGTACTGGTTCTGGAAATCGGTAACTTTGCCTTTACCGCCGACGAAACGTTTAATATACTTTCAAAAGGCACGCTGACCCGCCTTTTTGCGGCGTTGGCGGTCGTCATGTTTGCTTTCATAGCGCAATGCAGAGATTTTTTGAAACCGAGAAAAGGCGGCACGATTAGAAACTTAATCTGGTGCGCGCCGTGTCTTTTGGTGGTTCTCGCCAACTTCCCGTATTATGCGATAATCACGGGCGTTGCAAAAATCGAGCGGGCGGACCTTATCTGGCTGTTTGTTTTCGAGTGCGTCGCCACGGCGCTTTTCGAGGAACTGACTTTCAGAGGTATGATACTGGAAATCATAAAAAATTACACCGAAGGGAAAAATTACGGCAAACTTATTGCGGTTGCCGTTTCCTCGGCGATTTTCGCAGTCATTCATCTTTTCAACCTTTTTTCGGGAGCGGGAGTAGGCGCAACGCTTATGCAAGTGGGATATACTTTTCTCATAGGCGCGATGCTCGCCGCCGTTATGATAAAAACGGGCAATATCTGGCTATGCGTAATTTTACACGCCGCTTTCAATTTCGGCGGACTGCTTATCCCCGAACTGGGCTCCGGCATATTTCAGGACGCATGTTTCTGGATACTGACGGCAATTGCCGGAACGGTTTGTCTCGGACACATAGCGGGATATTTGCTTAAAAACAAATAACCGTTATATTCTCTCGCCATCCAGCGTCCTTTTGTCTTTCCGAGCTTACTCCGTCATCCCGAGCGTAGTCTGTCATCCCGAGCGCAGCCTGTCATTCCAAGCGTAGTCTGTCATTCCAAGCGTAGTCTGTCATCCCGAGCGCAGCCTGTCATTCCAAGCGTAGTCTGTCATCCCGAGCGCAGCGAGGGACCAGATGTTTCGCTCCGCTCAACATAACTAAGAACAGCGCTCGACACGGCAAAACGCCGGAACGTTTAAACGTTCCGGCGTTTTTTTATTATTTGTTTTATGCCCCTCGCTCCCGCTCGGGGAGACAAATGTAGTCCCTCGGGGGGGGCGACAGAGGGGTTTTCTCAGTGCGAATGTTTGACGTCATCCCGAACGACTCCCGTCATCCTCAACAACCCCTGTCATCCTCAACGAAGTAAAGGAACAGATGTTTCGCTTACGCTCAACATGACGAGCGAAAGGCTAAATATGACACTTATGTCATTCCGAGGCGTAGCCGAAGAAACTCACTCGGTGGTTTCGGGAGTTTCGTCTTCACCCTCCGAGGGCGGAGCAGGCGGTACGACTGCCTGCCACTCGTTTTCGCCGAAGTTCCATTCCACTTCATCCGTGGTGGTCTTTACAATCGAATACGTAACAGAACCGCTCTTGGCACCGTCGGCGAACACATAGTTTTCGTCCGTCAAAGTTACCGTAGCCGTGTAATTCTGTCCGACCTCGGTCTCCGCGCCCTCCACGGTCAGCGTGACCGCCTGTAAAGCCGCGTCCACAAACCATGCCGCAGGAGCCTGCGCCGACCCCGTATATTCAAGCTCGGTCGCGCCCCACTGCAAAGTTACTTTTTTGGGAACCACAACAACCTTCACGGTTGCGCTTTCCTCGACCACGGTATAATTGTTGTTTCTTATAAGCGTTGCCGTAACGGTATATTCGCCCACGCCGATGATAGCGTTGACGGGTTTGCCGTCCTTATCGGTAATAGCATACGAGAACATAACTCCCGCCTCTACGCTCGCAACCGGCATCTGAGCCTTGCCGTTATACTCGAACTCGTACGCGCCGTCGGCATTGACCGTGCCACCCGTCCATTCGATTGTAAGGCTTGCGGGTTTGATTACGATATATCTCGAACTCGTGAAATTATAGTTGTTGAATACGTCCTCCGCGGTAACGGTGTAAGCCGCGTCGCTTACCGCTGTTACCGTTCCGCCGTTGACGGGAACTTCGAACACAACTCCGTTAATTCCCGTGAATTTCGCGGTAAGACTATGCGCTTTGCCGTCGTAATCCCAGGTATACGTCATTCCGACGGGAACCTTTCCGTCGTCCGCCGTCCACTCTACGGTTACGTCAAGCGGGCTTATAACTACGGAGACAGTGGGAACGACATCGGGAGCAAACGCGCTGTTAGCCGCATTTACAGGCGCCGCAGTAGCGGTATACGTGCCCGCTTCGCTGCCCACTCCGGTTACGGAAAGTTCGGAAATGCGCACTTTGTTCTCGCCCTCGCCGCTGACGGCGTAAGCCTTGATTACAGGCACTTCGCCGCTGTACTCGAACGTGTAAACGCCGTTCTCTTCGGAAACGTATCCGTTGATTTCCCACTCGATTTCGCTAATTTCGCTCTGAACGACGCTGAACGAGTGCGTTCCCGCGTTTTCGCCCGAAGTGAATTTGAACACGCAATTTTCGGGCGCTATGGCGGTAGCCGTGTAAGTGCCCGCGTCGATTGCTCCGCCGACGACGAGGAGGTCGCGTTTTTCATTGTTCCAGTCGGTAAAGGTTGCCGAAGGTTTGAACGCGGTCACGCCGTCATAACTCCATTCGAACGCGCCGTCTCTGTCCGCGTTGCCCGTCCAGTCAACGGTTATTTCGTATTTCTTTATTTCGAATTCCTTATCCGCGCCCGTGAGCTTATAGTTGGAATTCGCTATTACCGCGTGCGCGGTGTATTTGCCGACGCCCGTCTCGGCGCCCGTCACGGTAATGCCGTAATCGGCGAGAACTATTGTCGCGCCGTCAAGCGTCGCTCTGGTAATCGCGGGAACGTGAGGGTCTTCGTCGTAAGTCCAGCTTGCGTCCGTAGACCAGGTTATCACTATCTCCTGTTTTTCGATTACGAATTCCAGGGTATCCGCGCCGACAAGCACGAAGTTGTTATTGAGAATTTTTACGGTAGCCGTATGCGTGCCCGCGAATATAGCTCCCGAAACCGCATAGTCGCCCGCTACGGGAACAAGCTCGCCGCCTGCCGTCGCCGTGAACACGACGGTGGGAACTTTGAGTTCGCCGTCGTACGTAAGAGTTACTTTTTCATCGAGCGCAACGCTTACCTTGCGGGGCTGAACGGTGAATTTTCTTACCGTACCGTTTGCGAACTGATGTTCGTCGTCGCTGATAACCGCCTCGTAAACGCCTGCGTTCTGACCCTTTCCGAGAACGTTCAGAAGAACCTTTTCTCCGTCCTCGTTAAAGAAGTATGCAACGGGACAGAAAACGTCGCCGGTGTAAGCGTAAACGAGTTCTCCCGTCTCCGCTTCGCCGTTTTCGCTTGTCGCCCAGAATACTTCGGGAAGTTCGCTACGCACGATTTTGAATACCGCGTAAACGTCTTTGACCGAGAAGTTTGCAAATTCGAAATCGGTGGGCATAAACGCATAAGCGCGGTACGTGCCCTCCTGCGAGGCCTTGCCGAGCACGGTCATGTCTCCGCTCACGACTTCGCCGTTCACGGTAACCGAGAAACTTGCCGAAGGTCCGAATTTGGCGTTGGGGTTGCTCTCGGAAATTGTATATTCGTAATAAGTGTTGCCGTCGCCGTCCGTCTTTACGGTAGCGCCGTTAGCCGCCCAAACGACGTCGTCGCTTATATCCAGTTTATTTATGGTGTAAGCCTGCGTCTTTTCGCAGCCCGAGCCGAAAGTGAAGTTTTTATCCGCAAACGCGGTAGCCGTGTAAGTGCCCGCGTTTATCGCGCCCGAAACGGCGAGATTCCACTTCTTTCCGTCCGCTGAAACGCCCGCCGCCGAGGGTCCCTGCATAGTGCCGTTGTATTCCCAGGCAAATTTTCCGTCCGCCGTGTTGCCCGTCCATTCGATACTGTCAAGCTCGAGCGCGGTAATAGCGTAAGAGAACGAACCGTCGCTCTGCGCTATATTGTATTCGGTCGAGGTGATGAACGCGCTGTAAACACCCACGTCCACTCTTCCGCCGCTGACGTTGAGCACGGTATAGGTGCCCGCAACGGGATTGGTCGGGTCGTAATCTTTACCGGGTATTATCGCCATAGGCGCCTGAACTTCGCCGTTGTACACAAAGCTGACGGGAACAGCCGTTTCGCCGTTGTGTATCGTGTGCGTGCCGTCCGCATTCTCGGTTACCCAGTAGACGGTGGCTGTATCGTTGACAATTACAAGCCCCGTGACCTTGAAGTTGAGGGTCACCGCGTCGCCCGTGAGAGCGTTTGCGAAAATACAGTTGGTATTCGCCTTATCCGCCGAACGAAGACTTGCCGTGGCTTTGTATTGAACGCCTTCCTCGCTGTAATCCCAGTATCCGGAGGAGGGAATTGTGCCGCTTGCCGTGGAATATCCCACGTTGAGCGCTATAAGCACCCTTTCGCTGCCCGTCCATACGTTGGCTGTGTTTCTCGATTCGAGTACGCCGTAAGCCGAAAGTTTGGGACCATCCGCGCCGTATACGGATATATACTGATAGCTCGGCTCGCCCTCGACGGGAGTTCCGTCGTATTCAAACCATGCGATTTCCTTGACGCGGCTCTGCCATATTCTGAAATTCTGAGTATCGTTGGAAAGAACGTAGTTGGGGTCTGCCACAACCGCGCGCGCCGTGTAGAAGTTCGCGCCGCTGTTGGCGGTCTGCTCGCCCGTTATTATTACTTCGAGTTCGGCACGGTTGAGCCCCATAACGACTGCCGACGGTGCGTGAGGCTTGCCGTCGTACAGCCATATGAATTCGCCGTCCGCTTCCATAGAGTTTTCATCGCCGCTCCATACCGCTCTTACGGAGGCGCGTTCGATGGTGAACGTTGCGTTGAACTCATCGTAGTTGCCGTCGGTGTCCACGATTTTAACCGCGTAGTTGCCCGCATTGACGGGTATCGTAGCCGAATAATCTCTCGAAGCTCCGCCCGTAACCGCCGCGAAAGTTACGGTAAAGTTGGGCGCAAGCGTAGTTGTGACGGGCGATCTCGCCTCGCCGTTATAGACAAGCGAAGGCTCGACCGTTACGCTTAAAACCGCTTTGTCGACGGTGAAAGTCGCGCTTACGCGTCCCTCTTCGTCCGCGCCGTCCAGAATGTAGTTGGTACTGTTGAGACGCGCGTAAACGGTATAAACACCCGCGTTTCTCACGCTCGTTACGCGCTCGTCACCCTTATAATAGGTGAATACTACGTTTCCGTCCGCTCCCGTAACGTTGAGAACGGGCGCTTTGTCCGTTCCGTCGTAAATAGCGGTGAGCGAATTCGCATCCCAATCCCATGCGGCAGCCGCACGGTTTACGGTATAAGTAAGAGTGCGCGTCGCCGCCGAAATGCGGTAATTGCCGTCCTCGGACAATTCCGAAACGGAAAGATGATAAATTCCGGGTTTGACGACGTTTCCGTCCACAAGCCCTGTTGAAGAAATAGTGTAAACAACCGACTGTTTGTCGCCGTTCACGTCGTTGTAGTAGGTCGTAAGCGTGTGCGCTTCGCCGTCGAACACGCCCGAAGTCGCGTTAAGATACGCGTCAACCGTCTTGGGAAGAATTGTGAACTGTTCGGAAGCGATTACGCCGCTGCCCGTTGCAAGCTGATAGTTCATATTGCCCGCAAGTGTTACGTAAACGTTGTAAACTCCCGCGTTGACGGGTGCGGCAACGTAGTTGTCGTCCGCGTCGGTGTAGGTAAGAATAACCTCTACTCTGTCGCTGCCGAGAAGTCCTTCGGGAAGCACTATTACTCCCTGAGCGTCGCCGTTGAACTCAACCGCAAGGTCGCCCCAGCGCACGTTGAGATTTCTCGTCGTTATAACGAATTCGCCGAACGCAACGCCCGTGTAATTGCCGATACCGTAAACGTATAATTTGGCGGTGCCCGCGTTCACGTTGTTGGTCGCGGAAAGCGTGTAATCTTTGCCCTCCGTCAGAGTCGCTCCGCCTATTGTAACCGTCACGCCCGGTATCTGAGCCGTGCCGTTGTAAATAGTTTCCGAAACGTCTATTTTTGCGTTCTCTATATCCTCCGGCAAGATTTCCAGTACGAAATCGCCGTTGCAGTAATTATGCGCGTTTACTGCCGAGATGTAGTACTTGCCCACTTTGCTGATTTCCGTTACCGGTCTGCCCGTCGAATCGACGATTTTTTCAACAACGCCGGCGGAAGAGATAACTTTAAAACTCTGTCCCTCCGCATGCGTGAAAGAAGCATAGGCGGTTTCGAAGAAGTGGTCCTTCGTTCCGTCGTTTATCGTCCAGGTAAGACGTCCTCTTGTAGGGTTCGTGCTGCCGCTAATCTTAATTTCGCCCGTTGTATCCTTTACGAACGAACCGTAGTTACAGGTGAAGTATTTATTAACTTCCTCGAAAGTATGTTTGCCGGCATATCCCGTGGTAACCACCTGTCCGTTAGCCGCGCCGATGCCCACTCTCGTGGACGCGGGCAGCACCCTGGAAATAGTGATTTTTCCGTTGGAGTTAAGATAGACATCGTTATTTTCCGTAGTCTTACTGCCGCCCGAAGGGGTGTAAACGCGGTAGTTGCGGATAATTACGCCGCCGTTGATATTTAATACTATTCCCTCTGCGCCGTGAACTCCTCCGCCGTAAAGCGTTGTGCATGTATTATTGGTAATTATACCGCCGTTCATATTGAACGTGCCGGTATTGACGGCAACGCCGCCGGCATTTCCGGCACTTGTGTTACCCTCGATAGAACCGCCGTTCATTGTGAACGTGCCTTGGTAAACATACACTCCGCCGACATGCGATTCACCGACGTTGGAGGAAATTAAACCGCTATTCAAAGTTAAATCTACTTTATAGCCGTAAATACCGCCGGAGGTTGTACCTTTGTTGCCGGAAATTTCAGCGCCGTCGATAGTTAACGTACCGCCATGAGCCGAAATTCCGCCGCCGTATGTTTTTGAACTGTTGTTTGAAATAGTACCGCCGTTTAAAATTACCGATGCACTAACATAGTAAATGCCGCCGCCTTCACCTTGCGCGATATTATTCTCAATCGAACCGCCGTTCATTGTAAGCGAGCTTGACTGTGTACCATATACGCCGCCGCCATGACCCGTGGCTGAATTATGATAGATACGTCCGCCGTTGATTATTGCATAAGAACGGTCTGTCATCAATCCTCCGCCTTTGACACCGTTGTTATAGGAAATCTCGCCGCCGTTCATTGTAAAGTATGAATAATTATCGGCACGCACGCCGCTGCCGTATCCGCCCATGAGGCTTACGTTATAGGAAACCGCACCGTCGTTCATTACAATACTTGAATTCGTATAAGCAATCACGGCAGACGAGTCGTCCGCTATATTGAACGCAATTTCGCCGCCGTTAATTTCGCCGTATCCGCCTTTGTTTGCGAAAAACGCGGAACCGTTCTGATAGCATTCGTTGTTTGCCAACGTGCCGCCGTTCATTATAAACGCGCCGCCGTTTGCGAATACCGCCCCGTTGAACGACTTGTTGTTGGCTATTGCGCCGCCGTTCATTGTGAACTTCGCGCCGCCCGCAATAAATACTCCGCCTCCGTGACGAGAAGTGTCCAGATATCCATCAACCACTTCTGCTGACGCGTGTCCGCCCGTAACCGCGCCGCCGCCGAAGCTGTCCTCCATAGTGAGATTGCCGTATACGGTTATACAACGACCTTCGGGAATTCCGCCTTCAACGTTGAAAAGGTCGCGGTCTATGCGGTATCCGTTCAAATCGAGCTTTATATTCGCGCCCTTGGGAACGAGGAGCGAACCAAAGTAGAAGCCCGCGCCCGAGCCGAAAGAAGTCGTATAAGTTTCGTCGGGCAGGGCAAGCCAGTCGCGCGTGAGCTTGAAAGTCACTTCCGCGCCGCGGTTTGTAAGGCTCTGCTGAACGGCGTTGTTCCATTTGTCTATGAGCTCTTTATTGGTGTTTGTAAAGTATTCGTCGTTTGCCGCCTGCGCGAGTTTTGTGATATTAAGGTGCATTGCGGGACGATAATAGTAAACAAGGTCGGTATTGGATACGTTCAAATCTCCCGTATTGGAAATAACGAACATACCGTTTCCGTTCCACAGTCTTGCGGAACGCGACATTATCAGTTCACCGTCGGGAGCCTCGAACGAGCGCTGCTGAACGTTGGTGTGCCAGATACCGGAAGTCGCTTCCGTACCAATGCCCGTTTCGGTAATGGAAGGCACCCACAAAAGGTCGTTCGCCCAGTCGTTATAACCATTCTTGAACGTGTAATCGAGGTCTATGCTTCTATCGCCCTTGAAATACCCGCCCTTGGAGGGAGTGCCGTATGCGTCGTTAGTGAAGTTGTACGGGAAATTGTACTCCTCCACAGCGCTCTCGGTTGCCTGCCACCCGACGTTTACAGGCGCGACCATATATTCGGAGTATTTTTCAATAAGCGTTTTCCAATCGGCAAGCTGAAGGTCCGCGCCGTCCGTAAGCGAAGTTGCGTCGACGGCGCCGATATAGGGCGTGCCGTTCAGATAGGCGCGCAGTTTACTGGTGGAATACATACTGCCGGGATAAGGCATAGTCGTTGAGCTGGAGGAAAACGCACCGAAACTGTCGCGGTGAGCGACCTCGTCCGCCCAGAGGGTAGCAATTACCTCGCCCGAACGGGTTCTGGAAAGATAGGTAACGTTCCATTCCTTTCCGCCGAGGTTTAAAAATACGTTTGCGCCGCCGTTGTTGTCGCGGATGTTTTTGGAAGATACCGCGCCGTTGCTCCTCAGATACTCGTAAAGGTCGGCATAAGAACTGCCGTTTGCCGTCACCGCGGAGTAAAACGCGTTTAACGTTGCCGCATTGGGAGCGTCTTGCGCGTCGTTGTAAATTTCGCCCAAATTGCCGTTGCCGGTATTTATACCGACCTCGCCCGAAGCCGCCGCCAAATCGAGGTGGAAGGCAGGACGGACCGCATAAGAGTTGGTTACATTCTGTGCGGTTTCGTTATCGGCGTCGAATCTGCCGTCCGACGTGATATTGTAAGCACAATCGGCACGAACGGTTTTACCCGCACGCGTCCAGGTACATATATCGCTTGAAAGTTTTTTCTGAGTTTTATTCGTATTCCATAAAGTAACAGAATTTGTCATTCCGGCTTCTATAATGGACGGTATCCAGAGGGTATCGTTCTGCCAGCTTGTATATCCCGCCTTGCTGGTATAATTCATGTTTATACTGCCCGAAGAGTACCATGTACCTTCGCCGGAGGAAGTGCCGTAAATGTTGTTGGGGAAATAATATCCCGACTCGCTTACTTCCCTTTCACCCATATCCTGCTGCCAGGCTACGTTCGACGGCGTGACCATATAACTGCCGTAGTTGTCGCGCAAATTTTTCCATACGGGCGCCGCCGCTCCCGCCGTGAGAGTGGTAGCTCCCATGGTGGCGACGTAGGACGTGCCCATTAACTGACTTCTCAGATAACTGGAGGAATACATATTGGAGGGATAGCTGTAAGAAGAGTTGTTTGCCATCCATTTGTTAAACTGAACGGAGTTCTGTCCGTCCGTATAACATACCTCGTCAAGCCAGAGAGTTGCAATCACCCTGCCGTCCTTGGTTTTGGAACCGTAAACTACGTTCCATTCCAGTCCGTTCAAAACTACTTTCGTACCGATGACGGAAGAATTCACTGCTCCGATTTTACCGATAATTCTCGATAAATCGGAATATGAAGTCACGCCCTGACCGCCTATCGCTGTATACAGAGCTTTGAGACCTTCCTCGTCGAATTTACCGTTATCGCCGAGCTCGATTGTCTGAGCTTCGGCTGCGTCCCACACCTTTTTGAGGTTGAGATGGAAAGCGGGACGGACTGCGTTCGAATTGGTAACCGCCCTTCCGTTCAGTTCGCCGTTGGCACGGGCATAATATGCCGTGCTCGCAGTGTAATTTGTACCAGAAGCGCCGTTCGCGCCCGAACGGTACCAGGTATCCGCACCCGAAGCCGAACCGCGAACGCGGGACAACGTCGTCCAGTAGCCGCGGTAATCTTCGTTTCTGCCCGCTTCGGTAGAGCTCGGTATCCAGAGTTTATCGCTCTTCCAGTCGGTGTATCCGGTCTTTGAGGAATAGTCCATGTTTATATCGCCCGAAGAATACCACGTACCTTTCTTAGGTGTTCCGTATGCTTCGTTGGGACTGAGATAAGAGTAAGCAAGATAATCAACAGCAGATTGGTTGCTCTGATATTCAAAACACTCGGGAGTTTCGATATATTTGCCGTAACCGTTTAAAAAATCACTCCATACGGGAGCCGCCGTGCCGGGGGTGAGTGAGGTCGCACCCGCGGTAGCGACGTAAGGCGTGCCGACAAGCTGACTTCTCAAATAGCTCGAAGAGTACATATTCGAAGGGTAGGCGTAAGACGTGTTGTTAGCCGACCACTTGTTGAACTGAACGGCGTTCTGTCCGTCCGTCTCTATGGCGTCCGCAAGCCACAACGTCAAAGCAATATCACCCTGCGAGTCACCGGACGAAATGGGTATAAGCGAAACCGCCTGCCATTCAAGTCCGCCGAGCTTTACGGTCATATTAAGATATTGTTCGCCGCGGGAATACGTGACGGCTTCTTTGAGGTCGTCGTATCTCGTGGTGTTGCCTCCATAGACAAGACTCAACATTTTCCCGTATTCTTTAAGACTTATACCGCCGTTTTCGGTGTCGAGGTCAATGTAATGTCCGTATTTCTCGGCGTTAGCCATATCGTTTCCGGAATTTAAACCGAATAAACCCGTAAACGCAACGCTGAGACAGCTCACAAAAGCGAGACAAAGCGCCAGAATAAAGCTGAGTCTCACGTTGTTTACGATTTTCGTTCTTGTTTGTTTCATAATTTTTACCTCACTTTTTACAAATGTGGTTTGTTATTTTTATTACTAATTGTCACCCTGAGGCTTGCCGAATGGTTCCTCGCGTTGCTCGGAATGACATTGGTGTCATGTTGAGCGCATTCCGTCACCCTGAGCGCATTCCGTCACCCTGAGGCTTGCCGAAGGGTCCCTCGCGTTGCTCGGGATGACATAACGGGTCGGAATGACATAACGGGTCGAAATGACTTTAAGTCGCTTCACAACGACGTTGGGCGCGTCGGGATGACAAGGTTTGTCACCCCGAGCGCAGCGAGGGGCTTATTCCTCGCCGAAATCGTCGTCGTTATAATCGTCGAAGAAGCCGCCGTCGTCGAAGCCGCCGCCTCCTACTACCGTCTTACGACGGGAAGCTACTATGATAATTATTATCACCAGCAACAGAAGCAGTGCGCCCGCGCTTATGCCCGCATACAATACCCATTCGGGAAGTACTTCTTTTTCCCCGACTTGGGGCGGCGTCGGGTTCTTATTTATAATGGAAACAGTCGCAACGTCGTTGCCCGCTTCGATAGAGTAGTTGGAGTTCTCAACGTACATTCTCAGCGTATGTCCGCCCGCATCCGTAAAGTTGCCGCTTGCCGCGATGAGAATGGTGACTTCCTGTCCGTTATCCACCACGCGGAACGCCGAATACTCGTATTCGCTGCCCGAAGGACGGGTCTTTATCTGCTCGCCGTAGATATTCAGCGGGTCAGCCGTAAGCCAACCGCTTACCGTAGGCGAAGGCATATTGATTTTGCCCTCGACGTAGTCGTAGCTGGACTCGATGCCCCAGGCTATCGCAAGTTTCTTGGGAGTTATTACGTATCTGCCGACGTTGGTGTCGTGCAGTTCGTTTGCGGCGTGGTACGCAATGTGGTATTCGGTCATGCTTCCCTCGGGAAGATTGAGTTCGAATTCGATTGTGTACTTGCCTACCCTCGTCATTGCGCCCACTCTGCCGCCCGTACCGTTGGAAACATACGCGGTTGCATAGTTGGTGTAAGTGGGAACGTCGATGTTGTCGAGTTTTATATAGCCGCCGTCATACAGAAGTTTCGCGAGATTATCGGGAACTTTGGAACCGTACTCGATTTCGAAGTCCTTTTCGAAGATAATACGCGCAACCTGATTTTCGGGAAGTATGAGCACGCGCCATGTACCGTACAACGTCTTGTGATTGGGTATTTCAACCTTGAAGTTGATTGCGTACTTGCCTACCGTACGTATGGGACGGGCTATCGGCTGATAGCCGTTTGCCTCTTCGTCCTCGGGGTCGGGTGCAGTCTCGATATTGAGGTTATATATAAAGTCGCTGTAATAGATGCTTACAATATCCGCGCCGAGATAGCCCTTGTGACCGATGAAGGAATAGCGTTCCTGACCGTCAACCGTGGTTTTGTCGCCAAGACGAATTACCCAAGGCTGACCGCCGCCTACGTGACCCACGTGGTACTTGAATTCGTCCTCGGTCATTATGTCGTCGCGCTTCAGAATGGAAATCTCCGCGGCAACGATTTCGTATATTCCGAGAGTCTTGTTGCCGTCGTCGTCCTCGGCTTCGCCGACAAACGTGACTTCATAGTTATGTCCGTACTCATCCGAATTCCAGCTTCCGCTTATAGAGTATTCGCCCACAACCGCGAAACCGTAATCGTCGAACGTGAATTCGCAGGTGAGTTCAATGCCCAAATCGTGTCTTAAAGCAGGCTGTTTGTCAACATAGTTCCATACAAGGTGCTTGCTTATCGTCATCGGGTCGCCGTTGGCGTCCGTCATAGTGTAAACGTCGCCGAACACATCTTTCTTGACCGAACTGATGTTTACGGTCATCGAGCGCTTATGAATAACGAAGCTGGTACCGGAGTTTTGAAGATTTACGGTGCCGTTGGGGTCGATTGCCATTGCGTAATACGTGCCCGCGTCGATTGCCGCGTAACTCGTATCCGTTATACGTGTGTAAGTATCCGTCGCCGCATCGTAAGTCGCATATACGACCGTGAGCGGAATGGGAACGGAGCTTGTGCCGTTGTAATAGAACGCAGTGGGGATATACGCCGCGCCGTCGTATTCAGCGCCGAAGTCGTCGAGTTTGCCCTGCCATACAACCACACGGTCAGCCGCCGTTACCGTAAGAAGAACTTCGTTGAGGGTGAGCGAGTAGTTGGAGAGAGTTTTCTCGAGCCACTGTTTATTGAGTTTTATGGGATAGGTGCCGGGTACGCTGCGGCTCGTATATACGCAGCTTATCCAGTTTGCCGATACGGCAGGGTCGTTGAGGTTGAATATTTCTTCCTCGCCGTCCACAAAGCCCGTGAATGTAGCCGTGTAAACGGGTACGGGCGAACCGTAAGGTATTGTTTTTGCATCCGAAGTAACGGTCAGCGGTTTACGCGTGATTGTGAACGTTTCGACGCCGCCTTTGAGCGTATAGTTGCCCGCTTTTTTGCCGCCGAGCACGTTGGTCACGGTGTAAGTGCCCGCATTCTTAACGGTGAGTCCAGAAACGGCGGTGCCGTTCGAGGTTATTCCGTAAGTTATTGTAAGATTGCCGCCAGCAACGTCGTCCGCGTTGGCGTTATTGAGCGCGGGAACGGGAACGGGCGCATGCTCGTTGCCGTCGTATACCGTCGCTTTGTCCGTCCACTCCGAACCCCAGGTCCAGTTTACCGAAATTTCGCGTTTTGCGATTGCAAAGGTATGCTTTTCAGAAGTAAGAACGTAGTTGACAACGTCGTCTTCGACGAACGCCGCCTTGGCTTCGTACTTCTCACCCGCGTCGGTGTGCGCGCCGTCTACGGTTACTTCGAGCGCGATTTTTTCGCCCTTTACGTCCTCGTAATAAGCCGTAGGCGCCTTGGGCGTGCCGTCGTAGACAAGCGCTTCCTTGCTCCACTTAACCTGTACTTCGCAGGGAGATATAACTACCTTGACAGATTCCAGTCCCTCGGGAACGGCGTAGTTGCCGTCCGCGGGCATGGTTTCCATAAGGTAAGTACCCGCTTCTGTTATCGCCGGAATAATATCGCCGACAGTGCCGTCCGTACCGAGTTCGCGTATCGTGGTTACGAAATTCATCGGATAAGGCGACGTCTGCGGTACGGGAGCCTGAACTCCGCCGTTATATGTGTATGTATATACCCATACATCGTCAACTTGTTCTTCCGTGCCGCCGTTGGCGTTCCATGAGAACGCGAAGTCGCCCGAAAGAACCTTGGGAACTACCCTGAATTCCTGCTCAATCTGCGCGTCCGCCGCGAACGTGTAGTTGGGTATGGTGTCGGAAGCGGTTGCCGTATAAGTTTCATTGCCCTGGCAAACCTGACTCATCGCGCCCGTAACCGTTACTTTGACGTACTGTCCGTCGACTTTGAGACGAACCAGTTCGCCGTTCGCGTCCTTGACGGCGAGATATGCGTCGGGCTTGAAGCCCGCGGTATTGCTCGCGTCGTACTCCCAGTCGAATTTATCCGTTCCGTTTACGCCGTACCAGAGTATGTATACGGGAAGTTTACGAATGATGAATTCCTGGCTTCCGTTGCCTATTATCGTATAGTTGCCGTTGTTCTGCGCCGCGTATGCGGTGTAAGCCGAAGCCTGCGCGTTGACCGCGCCGCCCGTAACCATAAGCTGCGCGCCCTTGTTGTCGGGCTGTGTATCGTCGTAGATATATGCTTTGGGCGCATGCTCGTTTCCGTCGTACAACCAAACGAACACGCCGTTCTCTATCGTGTAATCTTCGCCCTCTACGCCGTCCGCATCCCAGACGATGTTTATATTCGCCTTTCTGATTGCGTATTCCGCCGTAGCCGTAGTCGTCTGTCCGCCGTCAACCGTGAACACATAATTCTCGGGAGCGGTTACAGTGACCACATAGTTACCCGCGATTACGTTGACGCCCTTGCCGAATACGGTAAGCGCGAAGTCCTTTTCGCCGTCCTTAATGCGGTTGCCGTCTTCGTCGAGCATATAAGCCGCAGGTCCCTGTTCCTTTCCGTTATAGTACCAGAAATGCAAGGTACCCTCCGTCTCCGCACCCGTCCAGTCCCAATCAACCGTAACGGAACGAGCGGTAATGGTATATGCGAGCGACGCTATCGCGTCTGTAAGGGTGAAGTTTTCGGAAATGTCTTTGCCGTTCCAGACCGCGGAAGCTATGTGCGCCCTGACGGTATGGCTGCCTGCGTGCGACGTTGCGCCCGTGTAACCGAACGTGAATACAACATCGTGTTCGCCGAGAGTGAACGAATAGCCTTCGCGCATTGCAAGCGTGGGATTATGTACGGCGCCGTCGTAAACCCATTCGGTCTGCGTGCTCCAGCCGAGACCGGAATTCGCCGAAACAACGAGTTTATTTATTACGAAATTCTTGAAAAGCGTATTGCCTTTGACTTTGCCGTCCTCCACAAACGTGTAGTTTCCGTCCGTAAGATACAGCTGAGCGGAATAAGTTCCCGCGTTGGTATAGTTCGTAAGCGTGTATTTGCCCTTGAAATCGTCCGTTACGGGGTCGCCCGTAATAACGTCGTTGAAAGCAACCGTAGGCGACTGAGCTTCACCGTTGTAATTTACCTCGGTGTTGCCCCATACCACGGAAAGCTGTCTCGGATTGATTACATACGACATCGAAGGAGCCGCTCCGCCGAAATCATAATCGGCGATAACGTAAACCACATAGCTGCCCGCATTCGTCATTCTGCCGCTGACTTCCAACGCATGCTTCACGCCGTCACCGTCGGTGAAGTATGCGACGGGTCCCTGAACGTTGCCGTTATAGGTATAAACCGCAGGGTTGTTATCCGAAATATCGTCTCCGCCGTCCGAAATCGCCCACTTGACGTCGGTAACGGTGACGCGCGTTATTAGGAATGAGCAGGTCGCGTCGTCGGGGTTGGATATATAGTAGTTATTGTGCATAAGGTCGGAGCTGTCGAGCGCCGCAATAGCCCAATGGGTGCCGACCGCCGAAGCGCCGATAACGACCAGCTCGAGCTTGTCGTTGTATGCCGAAGTGAACGTAGCGCGCGGCGCGTGCATTTTACCGTCGTATACGAAAGAAATCTTCTTGCCGTTGTTTTCGTCCCATTCGTTGCCGTCCGCGTCGTACCACACGATGTCGTGCGCGCTGAAACTTACTCTGCCTATATTGAAGTTGTAAGTGTCGCCCGCAAGAATTTCGTAGTTGGAGCCGACCGTCGCAATCGCTGTGTGCGGTCCCGCGTTTATAGCGCCCTGTACCGAGAGTCCTACAACCGACGAGGAAACCGTTTCGCCCGTTTCGGTGTCGTAATGTACCGTAACTTCGGGCTTCTTTTCCGTTTTATCGTAGAAATATCCGTCGGCGTCCTCAGCCCAGGTAAGAACTAGCCCGCGTTTGAATACTTCGAACGAGCATTCTCTTCTTCCGCTGTAATCGTACTTATCCGAAGGCAGAAGTCTTGCGGTATAAACGCCCGCGTTCACGCCGTCGCCGTCGGTGACTATCTGAAGTTCTTCGACGATAGCCCCCTCGTTGATGTATACGGCGTAAATTCCGTGCACCGTTCCGTCATAGGTGAATGTGAATTTATCTCCGCCCGAAGCCGCGGTGAAGTCGGCAAGGGTCGTATAACTCGTGTGACTGTCGTCGTTGTAAATTATCCAGGTAGGAGTGACCGCAGTCTTGTCGCCCGAGATGGGGTCGATGAAGAACACGAAGTACGTCTGAGAGGTGTTGTTCTCCTTGGAAATGGTATCCGAGAACTGATAGTTCTTGGAGTACTCGGCAGGCAGATCCGCATATGCCTCGTATCCTTTGACCGTGTCAGCCGCCCATAAAGTCTCGCCGTCGTACTGAACGGAATAATATACCTCGCCGAGATTTATAACAGTTCCGTTTATGCCCGTCGCCTCGGCGGTGTAGCCGGGACCGTTCACACCCTTAATAGTGCCGTAAACATAATGAGGTTTATCGTTGGGATTGTTGACTACGGTGTTGCCGTCCGCCGTTCTCGACCATCTTACAGACGTAATCGTGAATCTGTTGACTCCGAAAATCTGACTGCACTGTTTCTCGTCAACGAAGTAATAATTTTGCGCGTTCTCCGCTTTTAAGGAAGCCGTCGCCGACTTGAACGAAGCGTCCGTAACGGAACCGCCCGCAACGTTGAGGTCGAGAGAAACAACGCTTCCCCCGATGATAATCTGCGTTACCGGTCTTGCGGTAGCGGTGAGATAGTGTCCGAGTCCGTCGTAAGTCCAAACGATTCTGCCGCTCTCGTCACGCACGCCCGTAACTCCCGTCACGCCGTCCGTTCTTCCGCTCCAACTTACGTTAACGCCCATAGGAGAAATTTTAAACTGCCTGTCGTAACCCGTAAGCGTGTAGTTTGTATCGGTAATGGAAATGCGCAGCACGTAGCTGTCCGCATCCTTGGGTACGGTATCCGTCCATGCGCCGAAAGTGCCGTTTGCCGCAACCGTCGCATACTTGAATGTGAACGGAATCTCCACGCCGCCCGCGCCCTTCAAAGTTACCGTAGGCGCCTGGGACTGACCGTTGTAAACCCATATGAACTGATTGTTATTGTCCGCGTTGCCCGCGAATACGGGCTGAACGCCCATAGGCGTGATTGCAAGCTGACAAGCATAGTTGTCGCCGAGCACGTAATTCACGCAGTCCGCAGGAAGAGAAACGCGCGCAGTGTAAACGCCCACGTTCACGGGTTCGCCGTTGATTTTCTTGCCCGCAAGGAGATATTCTACGACGGGTTCGACCGTATCTCCAGCACGCAGACCGTAAAGTCTTGCATTGACCGAGCGGTTTTCGCCGTTGAACACATAGTTGGCTTCTTCGCAGGGTGCGTCTGCCTCGTCGCGCCAGCCCGCGGTTATTTTAATGGGGTTGACGAGATATGTCTGCTCGCCGTTCACGAAAACGATTCCGCTGTCGCCCGCGAAAGGACTGTCGTCCGTAAATCTCACGCGCACGGTGTATCTTCCCGCATTTACGGGAGCACCCGCAAGTATCTGCTGTGTGCCCGCAACGGTATAATACGCTTCCAGACCTATGTTTCCGATGAGTTCGTTGTCGTCGATTCCGTTTACTACGAATACGGGAGAATGGCTTACGCCGTCATACTCCCAGTAGTACGCGCCGTCTTTCGAGCCCGCCGAACCGCTATAATCCCACACGAAGGAAAGTGTTCTCGTTTTTATGACGAAAGTAAGCGTCGTGTTGTCGTAATCCGCGATAACCGAATCGGCGAGAGTAATTTCGTATTCGCCGACCGCCTTTGCGGTAATATCCTCTTTAAGCGCCAACGCCGCGCCGGAAACGGAGTTCCATGCACGGAATTTATAATCTTTGCCCGTGTAATATATTGTATTTTCCGTCACGCCGTGCCAGGTTGCGCCGTTGTCGTTCGAATACTGCCATTCCACGGAAACGCGCATAATTTCGAATATGAGCGTGGGGTTGACGTATATCGCCGTGCTGCCCGCAGGGTTGTTTACCGTATATCCGTAACTGCCCACGGCAGAGAAAGCCGAAGGAAGGCTTGCCGCGTCGCTTACGCTCGAAGAAGTGGGCGCGCTTATAACCGTGGTGCCGTTGTAAGTAGCGCGTACGGTGTAATTGGAACCCGTGAAATAAACTCCGAAATAAGTTGTATCTATGTCGTGCCAGGTTGCGCCGTTATCCGAGGAGTATTCCCAGACAAGCGACCTGCGCTCCACGCTTCCCGCAGACTCGATGACCATTTCTCCCGAAGCGTTCTGCCCTATTCTGTATTCGGGCGCGTCCGAGAAGAAGTAAGTCATGGGGTCCACGTTGGGATTATGAGTTTTGTAGTCCGAAGTCAGTACTCTCGGTAATACCCAACCGGCCATATAAGAGATACCGATATAGGAAGTAAAACCGTCTCCCCTAAGCTTCCCGATTATATTAATGGGGAATCCCAAGTAGACGTTGTTTGCCACGCCGTTGAGCGTGGTGTTGCGCGCGATTATTCCGCCCGCAAGATTGAACGTTCCTGCATTGGCAACGCGCAAACCCGCGCCGTTTGAGGCGCCGGATTTATTCTCTATGATTCTGCCGTTGTACATTGTGAAAGTACCGTCGACGTTTACTCCGGCGCCGCCGTGGTCGGTAGCGACGTTATCGGAAATCGTGCCGCCGTTCATCGTAAAATCACCGGTGTTATTTACTCCGCCCGCCCATCTTTTTGCGGTGTTGCCGGTAACCGTACCGCCGTTCATAACGCAATTTCCGCCTTTGTCAATGTTTATGCCGGCGCCTGCGTTATCCGTTTTGTTGCCCGTAATCAGACCGCCGTTAAAAGTGAACAAAGCATTGGAACCTACGTATACGCCTCCGCCGAGACCGAACTCCATCGCTGCGCCATCCACATATCCGGAAACGCTGTTATTGCTTATAGTTCCGTTCCACATTGTAGCGGTGGAGTCCTTTACAAATATAGCGCCGCCGTTGCCCGAAGAGTTTCCGCTGATTTTACCTCCGCGCATTTCAAACGTGCCGTTGTTCGAAACGGATATACCGCCGCCGCCATTGACCGCGGTATTGCCTGAAATTTCTCCACCGTTGACAGATAATTCAACAGTATTGTAAATATGTATAGCACCGCCGTACGCGCCCGCCGAATTGCCGTGAATTTTACCATCGTTGATTTTGACTTTGCAGTCGTTTCTGTACATATTTTCGACTGTGGCGAAAATAGCGTATAAAGCACCGCCGGTTACGCCTGCAGTATTGTTGCCGAATTCACCGCCGTTAATTTCAACCAAGCCGTTGTTTATGTACATTGCGCCGCCGCTTGTACCCGCTTCGTTATTGTTGAATTTACCGCCGTTTATCGTAAGTTCGCCATGATAAATGTAAATGCCTGCACCGTTCGTAGCCGCAACGTTGCCCGTCATCTCGACGTCGTTGATTTCCAATTTGGAATACGTACTGCTGTAAATGCCGCCGCCGCGCACTCCGCTCTCGTTATTGCTTATAACACCGCCCGCTAATTCGGCTTTGCCGTCTCCGTTTGCGACGCCATTGTTTATACCCGCAAGGTTATAAAAATACAGACCGGCGCCATTCTGTGCGGCATAATTGCGGGAAATAATACCGCCTCCCATGTAAAAGCTCGCTCCGCTTGTGGAAGTGGTCGTAGATATGGCGGACCCGCCGCTCATATAAATACCGCCACCCTGTAAATCGGAAGTGTTCTCTATAACGGACCCGCCGTAAAAATTGAAATCGGCTTGCCATATATATACGCCGCCGCCCGAACTTATCGCCTCGTTTCCCGCAAATTCTCCGCCGTAGAAATTGAAAGTCGTACCGGTATTTACATAAATACCGCCGCCGCTGTAAGCATATCCGCCCGTAACCGAGCCCGAATACATATTTATTTGCACGCCTATTACATACAGTCCGCCACCGTAATGTTGTTCGAGATTTTTGTTGAAATTAAGACGGTTGTTTGATATTTTACCTCCGTTTATCGTAATCACGGAGTTGTAAAGCGCATTTATTCCGCCTCCTCTTACGGTAGATTGGTTATCGGAAATATAGCCTCCGTTTATCGTAAGTTTCGAAGAGAGCGCTTCCCCGGGAGGCGTCGCCTCAATTGTGTCGGATTTAACGACAGTATCGAAAGAACGCTGACCGGTTACGAAAATGCCGCCGCCGCCGGAATAGTTTATCGTGCTGTCATGCTGACTGTCTACCGCGATATTTCCCGTAATTCTGCCGCCCGAAAGGACGAGTTCGCCCCCTCTTTCTACTCGGACGCCGCCGCCCGCACCCTTATTGTAACCGCCCGTTATACAGCCTGCTCCCGCCGACGTTTTGTCGACGATTTCCAACTTTCCGCCGTCGATTACAATGACGTTGCCGTAAGATTGGGGCGCGGTTAAATTACGGTCTATATTGCGGCCGTTTAATCTTAAAATGATGTTTGCTTTTTCGGGGACGAGAAGTCTGCCGTTGTCGAAACCTACGCCCTCACCGAAAGAAGTACCCAAAGTTTCGTGCGGCTGAGCAAACCAGTTTTCGGGGAGAATGAACTCCACGGGAGTCGCCCCGCCGTTATCTATACTTTGCTGAACGGTGGAATTCCAGAGTTCCGCCAAATCGAGCTCGGGTTTCTCGCCCTCCGCTCTCGTCAGGTTGAAGTGCACTGCGGGACGGACCGCGTACGAACCGTCCACAGGCGTTGCGACCGCAGAGGCAGATGTGGGATTCCAAAGAAACGATTGACCCGCATCTATGCCGCGTCCCGTTCTTGCCCAGTAATTAACCGTACTCGTTCTGGTAGCCGCGTCGAGTTCCCAAAGTCCGATTTTTTCGGGAGTGTTATATCCGACTTCGGCTACGCTCGGAAGCCATATTTTATCGTATTTCCAGTCGGCATATCCTTTCTTGGGGTTCGCAACGAGATAGTCGAAATTGTTTGAAGGATAGTTGCCTTCGGCGGGAACGCCCCACGCGTCATTTACGCCCAAATTGCTGAACACTCCCAAAGCCGGAGCGCTTTGCGTTTCCTGCCATGCGACGTCTGCTGGCGCGACGAAGAAATTACCGTAGTCGGTGCTCAGTTGACGCCATATATATGCGGGTGAACCGCTCGTAAGGAAAGTCGCCTCCTGAGTCGCCGCATAGTCCGAACCGGCGATAACGCTTCTTATGTAGCTCGAAGAATACATATTGGACGGATAAGTGAAGTCCGTATTGTTCGCAGTCCATTTATTCCACTGAACAGAAGTCTGATTGTACGCACCGGTAACGCCCGAAAGCCAGAGCGTGGCAATAAGATTGCCCGTCTTGTCTTTCGATATATAGGTAACGTTCCATACAAGCCCGCCCAGGGACACTGTCGGGTTGTTTCCGCCGTTATTCGCGCGGATGTCGGCAGAAGTAAGAGCTCCGCCTTCGGTATTATTCAAAGTTTCTTTCAACGCTTCGTACGAATTGCCCGCCGTACCTGCGTTGACCGCGGAATATAGCGCGTTTAATGCAGTTTCGTTGACTTCTTTGGTATCATGGTCGACGATTTCGCCGAGAGTGTTGACGGTATTGTATACGCTCCTTAAATTGAGGTGGAACGCGGGACGGACCGCGCGCAAACTGCTTACATAGTCTACACCGCCGCCGACGTCGGTCACACCCGTGGAACCGTCGCAAAAATGCATTCCCGAGGTAGTTACCGTTCTGCCCGTTCTCGTCCAGGAATGCGTGGTCCCCTTACGCATTCCCACCGTTGCTCCCCATATACCCTCTTGAGAGTTTACTCCGCCCACTTCGGAAGCCGAAGGTATCCACAACTGGTCGTACTTCCAGTCGGTATATCCCTCTTTTGCGTTACCGTTAAGATAATCGTAGTCTCGGGGGACATTGCCTTCGGAAGGCGTCCCGTAGCATTCATTTGGAGAAGGATATCCAAAGCCTGAATATGTTACACCCGATTCCGTCTCCTGATAAGCGACGTCTGCGGGAGTTACAATATAATTTCCGTAATTTTCGCGCAACGTGTCCCATACGGGCGCGGCTGCGCCGAAAGTAAGAGAGGTGCAGTTCTCCTCTGCGCTGTAAGGAGTGCCCATAAGCTGACTTCTCACATAGCTCGAAGAATACATATTGGAAGGATATGCCGCAGACGTATTTTGACCGGAAGACCACACACTCCACTTGACCGAATTCTGTCCGTCGGTCGTTATAGTATCCGCAAGCCAGAGAGTTACGATGATATCGTTGTTTCTGTCGCGGGATACGTACGCGATATTCCAGGTAAGTCCTCCGAGCGAGATATTCGTTTGATTTGCGCCCGAAGCGAAATATGCCGCCTTACGAGTAGTAGTGCCCATTGCGGAGCTCAACTGTTCATATGTAGCAACGGTATTGTTATTCGCAATACGGCGCATAAGCGTCGTAACGTCAGACGCATTGTCGCGGGTTAAGCCCGTCGTGCCCAGATTGAGCTGCGTGCCGCCCACGGAGGTCGCGTTCGCGGAAAAATTAAGCCCTGTCAACGCTATTATAAAACAGCACAAAAAACTCACAAGCAAAGTAAAAATGGCAGTGAGCCTGAACTTTTTAAGCGTATAATTATTCATAACAGAACACCTCTTTTATTAACAGTGGTTTTATTTGTGTTTGTAACCGTATTTTGTTTTAGAACGACCTTCACACTGTAATGCCGAACGCTACCGTCATCCTGTATGTCAGTCATTCCGACCTATTCCGTCAACCCAAGTCATT
>CATKEF010000039.1 GCA_949747905.1 uncultured Eubacteriales bacterium | reverse complement strand
TTTTGCGGCATAAAGTAGCCGTTTGAAAGATTGCAAAGTATAATAAAAAACCTAACCCGAACAATAGGTGTTCGACTTAGGTTTTAAATGGTGCACCACTACGGGCGCATACGTACACCCGAGAAAGAAACCGAATTTTCGGTTTCTTTTTCTTTTGCATTACCCAAACGCTCTGTTTGTTGCGTCTTTATTACCGTATAGGCACACTTTTCAAACTTCGCGTTGGTATATTTCAATATAATACAGATAAAAAGACGACAGAGCCGTATGCTCTGCCGTCTTTGAATTGTACTCAGATAAACTGATGAATTCGACATACGAATAAAATTTTATATAACTTTCGCCGATTCTATAATTACCTGTTCAGACACATATTTAACAAGATTGACTTCCTGCGAAATAAACTTTTCGTCCTGAGGAAAATACCTCTCTTCTTCGCTCTCTTTGCTGTGGACAATTGCGTTTCTGACCCTGTATATTCTCTTTGCAAGTTTTCTTATCAACAAAGCGTCTGAGTCCGTCAAGCTGAATTTCGTATCGGAAATTTTATGTGCGTTGTTATTCAAGTAATAATCGTTCTGTCCGAGAAAATTTTTAAAATCGTTAATATCCAGATATTTTTCAAGCAAAGATTGCAAAAGTTCGTTCTCGGAAGCCTTATTTTTACCAAAACGAAAAATCTCCGTTATCTTTTTATAATGGTTCAGATTATTGTGATTGAATTTGGGACTTGTTATAATCTTCTGAATTGCCGCGCACTTTTCGTCGTTGTACGTCTTATCGAACCAGAATTCCAAAACGTTATAGTACGATAAAAATTGTACTTTCGGAATTCGCGCAGAACTTCCCGCCATATAGTACTGCACCATTTCGTCATTATATACACGATGCGGAACGTCGGGTGAACCTCTTCGGTTCAGTCTGATATTACGACTTATTCTTTCCCCCTCTTCGATGTCTTTAACAAGACTGTAATTTTCCCCGCACAGCATCGAGACGTTAAACAGAGACGCTTTTGCAATCTGCATAACGTTATTAAATACAAAGCCGCACTTTCCCTTTTCTTCCACCGTAACCGAATACAGATGTCTGTAAAACATCCTCAGCAAATCAAAAAAGCTCTTTTTTTCCAGACGGGACACCAACATCCTTGTCGGAATAGGAATTCTGAGCTGTTTATCGGGCAATAACAATAATATTTTAATACACATATCGTCCGATATCTCACTTATCGAAACTGCGCATCTTTCGTCGCTGAATTCCCTCTCATGAAAGAATGATTCGCCGTCCGTTCTTATGAGAAACTCGATTTTATAACCGTAATCTATATTTATATAATCCGAAAGCAACGAATCGAGCTCCATTTTGTCTATACTCTCCGGCAAATCGAACGTCGTTCCGAGAACGGAATATTTGTATTCCCCCTCATATTTCAAACAAAAATTTAAACATTTGTTTATTTTTTCTGCAACTCTGTTCCTTAAATTTTCCATTTGTGTCCCCGTTTTTCTTAACCGCCGTAAAATCGGCAATGTCATTTATAATAAATCACTTTACGTTTGCGACTTCCGCAAACAAATCGGCATATATTTCCGCAATCTCCCGCCATGTTTGGGTAGGTATTGTGTGCATGTTCTCGCAGACGTGCGCGTAAAGCTCTTCGTTGCCGATAATTTCGAGAATTTTATCACAGAAAGCGCTTTCGCTTCTTACTGAAAGGAAACCGTTTTCTCCGTCCGTCAATCTCTCTCCCGCGCCGCAGTCTCCGAAAGCCAAAGCGGGCACGCCGTTTGCCGCCGCCTCCAACGCCACAAGTCCGTCGTTATCGAAAGTAGACGGGAAAAGCAGCAAATTGGCGTCCGAATAATATTCGTTCAGCTTGCTTCTGTCGGAAACTAGACCGGTAAATATTACGTTTTCCGCAAGCCCCTCTTTTTTAACGATTTTTTCGAGTTTTCCGCGGTAGCTGCCGCTTCCTATTACGGTAAAAACGAAATCGCCGAGTTTTTTCTCTCTTTTCAGTCTTCCCAGACATTTCAAGGAAAACTGAATATTTTTTACTTGTTCCAATCTGCCGCAGAAAATAAATTTCGGAACGCCGCCTATTTTTTTAGCCTCGATTTTCCCGATTTTGCGAGCGGGCGTGCCGTTTTTTATTACTCTGACTTCCCCTCTGTACCCGTAATTGAAAAGCTCTCTCTTCATATCTTCGGAAACCGTTGTCACGGCGGCCGAGCGGTTGAGCTTGGAAACGAGCGATTTTATAACGCAAAATGTTATAAATCTGCTTTTCGTAGACGAATAATACGCATCTTTGAATTTAGTGTGTATCGTCGCAACGACGGGCACGCCTAATTTTTTTCCTACTTTAAGAGCAAGTTTCGGCATACCCATTGCAGTACAGTAATAGATGATATCGGGCGCGAAAGCCTTTGTTATTTTAAGCACTCTTTTATATTCGAGCGTCGCCAGAGCCGCCATATCGTTCGGCGTGATTTTTATGCTCTTCACCCTGTAAACCATGAATTCGTCGAACTTTTGTTCCCTATGATAATCGGGTGCAAACAGAATTATCTCATGCCCCAATGAAATAAGTTCACGGCAGAGATTGATGAGCGCGTTTTCCGTTCCTCCTACGCCGGGCAGGAAACTGTCGGTAAAAACAGCTATTTTCAAAATATTCTCCCCTTTCAAGTTAAACCCCGTGCGTTTGCATAAAAACGCATTCGGCATATCCTTAAAAATATATTTCTGTACTTTTTAATTTTACTTCAAAGAGCACGATATGTCAACCCCCTCGTTCTTGTCGGGGACAAAAAGCCCGCAAAAGCCTTGCGGCTTTTGCGGGTATATGTTTAGGTACAGGCGATTATTCGTCTTTTATTGCGGTAAGCGTCGCCGTACCCAGGAACTCGAAGTAGTCCAGGTTACTGCTGACCGCTTTGTTGTTGTCCTCGAGAACAAGCCTGTTCACACCTTCGGTCACGTGCAAAGTAACTATCATGAATCTCTGCCAGTTGAAGTAGTTGAACGTACTGTCAGCGCCCGTGAATTCGACGTCTTTTCCGACCGTAACGCGAGAACCGTTCAACGAAAGGATGAACGCGTTGTTGAAATTAATTGTTCTGTCGTTGCGGCAACCGAAACCTATGTAGAACACTACGTCCGTCTCCTTATCCGATTCGAACTCGAAAATTATGCTTGCGTCGTTGGAAGAGAAGCCCGCGACATAGTAACCTCCGCTGGGGTTATTGGAACCACCCTCTCTGTTTACTTTTGCCGTTCCGGTCATTCTCATATCTTCGCACTCAAATCTCTTCAAACTCGTTTCGCCCGAAGTAGGATACAAAAGAGAACGGAAACCGAACTTGCAACCTTCGAACATATAACTCCATTCCGCTTCGCCGAACGTATCGGGTCCCGCTTCTTTGATAACCTTCTTGGTATATCCGTTATCTTCGGAAATTGCAGGGAGTTTGGCTTCCTTGTAGTCGCGGCAGGTTACGCAATAGCTTCCCACAAGCCCTCTTTCCGTTTCGGTGGGAGCGGTAACGAGTTCCCAGTCTCCGTAAGTATGACCCTTGCCCGCTTCCGAAGTCCATTCCAATTCCGCAACCGTGGCAAGTTTAAGCGAATCGAAGTTAAGTCCGTTCGTAACTTTATTCAATACTATTACGTTATTGCCCTCTTTCAGGTCGATTATCGCGATTTCGTTGTCCTGCCAGTCGAAATACTGTCTTCCTCCCGACCGCATAACGGGAAACACGTAATCGGAGGAAACTGTCGCGCCGTTCACCGTCATCGTGAACATTTTATTCCAAGCATATTCCGCTTCGCGGTGCCCCATTCTGAGGAACAACACGGCTTTCTCCGCTTTGTCGGAAGTTATGTTGAACGTACACGAAGCCTGAGAAACTTTGGACATATTCATTATATATTGTCCGCCGCCGGGGTTGTTTGTCTGTTTGCCCTCGTTGCCCGCCTTACAGGACGCGGGGTCGCTTGTCACCAGCTTGCTGCACTCGGCTTCGAACGTATAAGTTGTGTATCCCTCGGGCAGCGTTTCCACAAGATGCCCTCCGCACTTAGACGAGCATACGGCGTTTTCGCACGTTTCGTCCTTACACTTGCCGCAGACAGCGCATACGTGCGCGCAAACATGCACGGCGCCGCCTCCGCCGCCTATATTCGCCTCGTAATCTTCGCCGGCAAAGATGCTCTGTATCATCGGAACGATTACAAGCGAAACGACGAGCACTATGGCAAGCAACACGGCAGTCGCGGAAGTGATGAGCGCGATATTGCGCACCTTGAAACTCTTTATTCCGCCGTTTTTATCGAGATACCTGCCTTCGGAGTTCATCTTTCCTTCGGCTATAAGCACTTCTTTTCTTCTGTTTACGAACACATAGCTCATAACCATAAACGCCGCGCTCGCAACGGTAAGAACGCCGAACACCGCCTGAGCCGCGATGAGCGCCCCCTGCCACCAGTTGGTGACGGGTATTATCTTCATCCCCGGAGCATAGCCTTCCATCGCGTTGCTGTTTGCAAGAACGTACAGAACTCTATGCGTCGATTCTCTTATTAATTTGGCAACCGTAGGATTTGTTCTCGCATCATAGTATGCAGTCAAATCGGTGCTTTCGTAAAGAATATTGTCGTTGCCGGCAGCAAGTCCGTCCACAACGCCCATATACTTACGCCATGCGCAGTCGGAAATCACAAAGCCGTCAAATCCCCATTCGTTGCGCAACACTTCGGTGCAAAGACCGCGGTGAGCGCCGCTCCAGAGAGTACCGAAACGCGTAAACGAAGACATTATACCCTTGGCTTTCGCCTCCTCCACGGAAGGCTGGAAAGCGAGCAGATATATTTCGCGTATCGCCTGTTCGTTGCTCCAAATATTTACCCCGTGGCGGTTGCTCTCCTGGTCGTTCAGCGCGAAATGTTTGAGGTTGACATAGTTGCCCCTCTCCTGAATCCCCATGGTCTCCCATTTCGCCATAATTCCCGAAATGAAACCGTCTTCGGAATAATATTCGTATGCGCGTCCGCCCCAGATTGTTCTATGTAAGTTGGGCGCTGTGCCGTATATTCCGGTATATCCTACGTGCAGCATATCCTCGCCTTTCAACTGTCCCGCACGATAAGCGAGTTCGTCGTTAAAGCTCGCCGCAAGCAGAGGTTCGCAAGGGAAAGACATACAGTATCCGCCCGCTCCGCCTGCATTTGCGTCGGTCTTGTACCGCTGTCTCAGTCCCATAGGACCGTCCGCAGTCTTTTCGCCCACGAAATTTATGGACAGTATCGCGGGGCAACCGTGATACGCTTTACCGAGGAAAGTAATTTGTTCTTCCAGACTTGTCTGGTCGAGCAGAGTATCCCACGCCGCGGCCCTGTACTCCAAGCCTCTCATATCGACGATATCGAAAAGATGCTCTTGCTCGTACTTGGGGAATTTGTCGTTGGGATTTGCGAGTATTTCTTTATCCCAGTCAAGGTCTTTCACCATTTCCGCATTCAGCGACAGGCTGAGCGGTCTGGGCCACGTTCCGCTCCAATCACTTCGCGAAAGATATGTCACTTCGCCGTCCGTCTTATGTTCGTACTTATTCCAGTCCGTATCCTCGAAACGGTTTGTGATATCGTAGTTCGTGGAAGATTTGGCAAAAGTCGAGGTATCGAGTTTTTTATTCTCCCACTCCCACACGAGCGAAGATTTGCCCTCCGCGTCCATCACGCCCGAAGTGTTCGTCGGTGTGTATCCTTTCTTGGAGAGAATATTGTTCGTCGCGTCGTGCGCGTCCTTGGCGGCGGTTATATAATAAACGCCGTCCTCCATTATGTAAGTTTTATAACCGTCGTCATCATAAGTCTTGAACGCGTCTTTGGATACTGTAACCGTAACTTCTTCGCTGCCGCCCGCCGCTATAAGCCCGGTCTTTTTATAGCCGCAGAGATTGACCGCAGACTGTTCCAGTCCGTGCTGCTTATCGTAAGCCGTGTACGGTTTCTGAATGTAAATCTGAACCGCGTCCATTCCTGCCGCCGAACCCGTATTCGTAACTGTCAAAGATACGTCGTAATCGCCGTTATCGTTTTTGGTCACGGAAAAACCCGAATAGTCAAAATCGGTATAAGTCACGCCGTAACCGAACGGGAACGCGACTTCCTCGCCGTATTTCCAGTTTCCCGAAGAATTTTTCGCACCCGTTTTAGAAGAAGCGTTGCCCTGATTCATTACCGCGTCTTCGTAACGCGTTTCGAAATATTTATATCCGACGTAGATGTTTTCCGCATAAATTATGTAGTTTGCCTGAAACTGCATATCTTTGAGACCAGCGGTATGAGCGTTGGAATAGGACATAAATTCCGCGTTTACGGAAGCGGGAGCGGAAAAGTTATTGTATAAAAACGTATCGACGATATGCCCCGAAGGAACAGACTTGCCGGAAAAAATCCTGCCTATCTCGTTGATGCCTTCCCACCCTGGCTGACAAACCCAGATACAGCAGTCAATGTCGTCTTTGTATTCCGCCAAAAGGTCGAAATTGATGCCTGCGGCTGTATTAAGCATTATAATTACTTTACTTAAAGCGCCGTTCTTCTTTGATTGAATCATCCCCTCTATCGATTCTTTTTCATTCTTGTGAAGGGAAAAATAGTCCTTGGTAATGGTATCCGCGGTAGACATGCTTGCGTCGGTTTCTCCGCTCTCTCCCGCCTGACGCGAAATAACGAACACGCCCGCCGTTCCGTTGAAACTCGATTTGCAGTTATCGTTCACAAGCGACCAGGGCACTTCGCTGACTTTACTGTATGTAGCCCTCTTATACTTATCGTCGCTGCCGGGACCGCTCTTGTAAAAATTCCAGAGCGTATCGTTAACTTTCAGCCCCGCGTTTTCAAACGCCGTTTTGAGGTTTGCGACATTTCTCGTAAGCACGCCTCCCGAACCTACGCCCGAATACACGAAGTCAACCACCGAATGCGAAAACAAACTGACTTTCGTCCCCTCGCCGAGCGGCAGACCGACGTTTCCGTTCTTATCCTTATTCCACAAAATGGTAGTTCCCTCGCGTTGAATCCGGTCGGAAACCTTGACGCCCTCGTTCCAGAGAGCCGCGTCGTCGTAAGTGCCGTCGGCTTTCTGAAATTCCGACTCGTAATGCACTTTTTCGGCGTTTTCGTCAACTTCGGTACGGTAATTTTCCAGACCGAAATAGTCGTTTATGGTTCTTTTAAAACCGTCCGCAATAACACCGCCCACAATAAAGCCGACCATAAGTACGGCAAATATCGACGTGAGCGCTGTCCACAGTCCCCTTTTCAGAGTTTTATAAAAAATGTTCATCGATTAATTCCTTATGAATTTATAATTTTATTTTTTCGGTAATTTGTATTTACTTCACCGTGCATACCTTGTCATTTCAAGGCTTGCCGAGAAATCGGATGTTTCGCTACGCTCAACAAGACGCAAAGGTGTCGTTCAACATGACAAAAAATTTGAGTGTTCAACATAACGGAGAAAACGTCATTCAGAGAGTACTTTACAATTTCGAACGTCACACCTTGTCATCCCGAGCAAAGCTAGGGACCCTTCGCTTCGCTCAGGGCGACAAAATAAAACACTCATAACGACACCCGCTCAAGCACAAAATGCATCCGGGTACGCAGCAACGGTCATATTTTTCCGTACGGCGGACAGGCGTCCCGTCCGCCGCAGAAAAAGTTATTTTTAATTACGCCGCGTATAAACGCTTTTCATCGGCAACAGCCGTTTCCGCAAAAGTCGCTTCAGGAACATACGGTTCGGAAGATGTGAGAGAAATATCCGCTACGGATTTGAAGTTGACGCTTTTTAGTACTCCGACATTGCAGCCGCCGAACATAAACGTTACGGTGTGCTCTCCACCTGTTAAGTCAAAAGACGTAACCGCATAATCGGAATAAGTGAAGTAATTCGGAGTATTGCTGTTCGTGTAAACGTTATCTGAATAGAGGTAAAGTTCACCGTCAATGAAAATAAACACCGAACCGGAAATGTAACAGTTGGCTCCTTTAGTGGGCGCAAGGTTGAACGATAAATCCACGGTAGCGTCCGCAGAAACCGTAAGGTTGTAGCTCAGCGTTCCGAATTTGGAAACCGCAAGTCCGAGATTGTCACCCGTTCCGTCCGCTTTGGGAGGGTTGGTTGCGTTTTTGTACCCGCTTACAGTACCCTCGCCGTCCGCAATTCTCGCACTGAATATATGGTCGGCAACCTCTCCGGAAGCGGAACCGTTCTCTGCTTTGAAAGAGTAAGTTTTGTCGTCAAGAGTAACCGAATAAACCTTGTACCCCGCCACATATGCCGTAGCTTCAACGGTTTCGACTAATGTATAAGCTCCGCTTTCAAGGTCGGCGGGAAGTATCAAAGTCTCCACGTCGCCGTGGCTGCTTACACGGTAAAGTTTGCCGTCCGTCTCTTTCTCGGGAGCCGCAGAGAGTATCCATTCTCCCCACATTTTACCGTCGGTTTCATCCGTCCAACGAACGTCGGTAGCCGAACGCAAATCGAGATAGTCGAAATTCGCTTTGTTCGACATACCGTAAATAGCGATTGTATTTTCGCCCTTTCGAAGAGCAACCGTCGCCACAAACAATTCATGCCAGGTAGTCCATGCGCCCGCAGTCACACCGTTCTGCGAATTGACGGTATAAATTTTCCCGTTGACTTCCAGTTTGCTTATGAAGTAAGAGGCGGTGAGGTTCGCCGCAGGCGTCGCCTGGGCAGCGGCGTAAATATCGGCATTTACCGCTTCATCGGAATACACGCCGAACACAATCTTGTTTTTAACGTTGTTCCAGTTCGCAATACGCGCAAATCCCGACTGGTTGCCGTTTTCGCTTGCCACCTGAAAATCACTGTAAACTTCGGCAAATTCAGCGCCCTCAGCTTCAAGTCTTACGGTATTGCTCGCGACGACAATCGTAAATTCGGCTGTAAGGTCGGTTTTATCCTTATAAGTCACCGTCACGGTGACAGCGCCTTCAACCCATTCGGACAAGGTAACTTCGTACTGTTCGGCAGAAAGTTCGAATTCCGAAGAGTCGGAACCTATGCCGTAAATGTCCATGCCCTGCGCCGAAAACTGCTGTTCGGGCATGTAATGAAGAATTTCGGGTTTGTTTTTTATAACGATGCTTACGATATCGTCGGTTTTAACGATAACGGGTACTTCGAGCGTAAACGTTCCGTAGCGAACGGTTACGAAAGTCGTGCCGAGTTCGAAAGGCGTATCGCCGTCGTCTACGGTCCATCCTTCCGCAACGAATGAATAAGCTATCTCGTTGACATAGCCGAACACCTTGTCGTTGACGACATACCGCGCCTCTACAACCATACCGTTTGAGTCAAACATTTCCCCGACGGAATATTCGGTTTTATCGGGAGCCGTTTTAAGCGCGATTTCCGTAGTTTCCCACGCTATGTCCGCCGCCGAAACGAGTTTTATATTATCAAGATTAGTCAAAGTGCCGCCGTAATTCGTTATGACTATTTCGTTTATTCCCTCGCTTACTTCGAATTCGCCGATGAAAGTATAGTGCCAGTCGAAATAATTTGCGTTGACCGCAGACGAAGCTCTCGGCGCAAGTATAGCGTCCGTTCTTATCGCAAACGGCTTGCCGTTTATCGTAATCATGAGTCTTTGAGAGTAATTTATCGCCGAACCGCAAGCGCCGCCGTTTATATAAAGTTTTACGGTTGCCGCCGCGCCCGAACGGATTTTAAATACGGAAGAAAGATTTTTACTGCTCGCACCCAAGGAAACCGCTTCACCGCGGTTCTCCGCGGTATATACGGTTCCGCCGAGAACTTGCGAATGCTTGGCATACTCGTATTCGAAAACGTTGTCTTTTGCTTCGCCGACCGCCGCTGTGGTGACTTTAAAGGTATATCCGTTGTAGGAATACTCGGTGTAGCCCGCCAGATATGCCGTACTTTCCACCGTACGTACGACCGAATACGCCCCGCCTTCGAGATTTGCGGGAAGCGTTACGGTCTCGACGTCGCCGTGACTGCTCACGCGATGCATGCTGCCTTCCGCAGCCGCGGCGGGAACAACATCAATCGTCCAGTCGCTCCACATTTTGCCGTTCGTCTCGTCTGCCCAGCGAACGACCGCGTCGGAAACTATCTCTATAAAGTCGAAGTTGGTATTGTTGGTCGAAGCCCATAAACTTATGGTATTCGCGCCCTTTTCAAGTTTCACCGTAGCAACTTCTATAACGTGCCACAACGCCCACTGCTCGGCTTTTACTCCGCCGTCGCTCTTGATTGTTGCCGCAACTCCGTTGATTTCCAGTTTACCGAAGGCATAAGCGCCGGTAATCGTAGCCGCAGGAGTCGCCTGAACAGCCGCATAAATTTTAACTGTCGTCTCTTCTTCGGCATAAACGTCGAAGCTGACTTTGTTTGCCGCGTTATTCCAACCGGAAACGCGCGCGATACCCGACTGAGTTCCGTTTTCGTTGAACATCTTAACGGTCGCGCCCGTCTCGCTCCAGTCGCCGCCTTCAGCTTCCAGTCTCGATTTGTACAGAACGGTAATATCGACTACGGCAGTCTTGCCCTCGTATTCCAGAGTAACGACGGTCGTTGCACCGGTAAGAGGGTCGGCAACGGTTACTTTAAGGTCCTCATAGCTTACGGTCGCCGTGCTTTCGTCGTCGTAAATCGCAGTGACAATCATACCGGTAGCGTCGAAACTTTCTCCCGCAACGTATTCTGTTTTATCGGGAGCTTTGGTCACTTCTATGGAAAGGAGAGTAGCCGTGTGAATCGTGACCGTTACAGGCTGATTTACTACTTTGCCCTGATAATATATTGCGATTACTTCGGTATCCGCCGAAAGCAGACCGATAGAATCCACATAGTAATCGGTGACGGGTGCAGAGGTGCCGTCCTTGTATGTAGCGGTAACAATCATACCCGTCGCATCGAATCTTTCGGTCGTGAAATATTCTGTCTTGTCGGGAGCTTTTGTAATTTCCACTTTGTCAATCATCTTGTCCGCCGAATTCGCTATATCCGAAACGGAAATGAACTTCACGTCGTCCACGTTGGTAAAAGACGAAGCAAGCGCGTCCACATAAATGACGTTTTCACCCGCTTTCACTTCGAATTCCGCGAAATCGACGTATACCCAGTCGAAGTAGCTTGTAGTACTCATACCGTTGAGTCCCGCATATTTCGTGTAATCGGTAAGAATGTATTTTCCGTTAACGTTGAGGCGCATATTGAACGTGGGGTTGCAGTATCTCGTAGCGTTTCTGCCGAGGCGCACCTGCATTTTTACGGTTGCGTCCGTATTGGCATATACCGTCCAGATAAATCTTCCGCCGCCGTCATTGAATTTCTGTGCGCCCTTGCCGTGACTTCCGCGGTTAGCAGTCGTATCTAGACCGGAATCGAATATACCGTACGCCTCGTTGAAAGACGTATCCAATCGCGCGTCCTCGAAATCGTAAAGAACTTCCGTCGCTTCTCCGAGCGCTTCCGCCGTTTTTACTTTAAACGTTTTGCCGTCGTAAGTATATGTTTTATATCCCGCCTCTGCGTAAGTCGCCTCCTCGGTGCTTACTAGAGTATAAACGGAACCGTCCGCAAGATTTGCGGGAAGAACAACTATCTCTTTCGCCGCGCATACGGGGCAATATCTTCCCATTTCGCCCGCTTCGGTCGCTGTGGGAGCCTTTACGACCTGCCAATCCGTCCAACCGTGCCCGCTCTCTTTTTCCGCGGTCAAAGTAATCACTTTATCGGAACGTATAGCAACGTAGTCGAAGTTATATGACGCCGTAAATATGAATTTCAATGTGTTTGCGCCCTTAATAAGCGGAAGTTTTTTAAGTACGATGACTTCCTGATAATCGTTGTATCTCAGCGAATTTTCGCTTCTCACCGTAGCCGCGTCGGGAAGGGGCGCATATTCCGTTCCGTTGACTTCTATCGTGCTTAATATTCCGCTGATATACTGTTTGTCGCCCGCATTGGCGGCGTGGCTTGTGAAGTTCATAATCAGCGTTACTTCCGCAGCGTCCGCGGCGGTAACGTCGAGCGTAAGCGCGTTTACCGTATGCATATTTATGAGAATACCGGTACCGCTCACAAAGTTCCAGTCAACGTTTTCGGGTGTTCCTCCCGAACCGACGCTGCCGTATTCGAAGCCTCGGCGCAGTTTTGCGTCCGTACCCTCTTTCACCTCATAACCGAGTGCTTCCGCCTCGAATATATATTTAGGTAACACTGTTATTTTCAACGAGTATTCGAAGTCGCCGTGCCGAACCGTCATTGCCTCGTCCCCGACCGTGAGCGTTTTGTCTGCATCGAGAACTTCCCATTCGGTAATAATTCTGGTTATTCCGTCGTCGTTGTTATATATACCGAGGACAACCATACCGCTCTTATCGAATTTATCTCCGACCCCGTATTCGGTGCATACAGTGCCTTCCGATACAATAATACCAGTTAAAGTGAGTCTTATTACGCGTATAGGCTGAGCAACCGTCTTTGTCACCTCTCCGTCGGTGAAGGAGAACTCTATCTCGGTTATACTCTCTTCGAGCGCTTCGCCCGCGTGCGAAATCAGGCAATCGTCAACCGATACGGGTTTCGTGACTCCGTTTGCATAGCGCGCAATGAGCATTATGCCCGTCGCATCGAAATTCTCGCCTATGTCATATAACGTACAATCGGGCTCTTTAGTTATCTCGAGAGCCGTAAGGGCGGGGTCCGTTACCGTCACGGCAAACTGCGCTGTAAGTCCATCGTAAATAATGATGACCTTGACATCGCCGGCGCTGTCGAATTTTTTAACGTTGACCGCAAAATCGGTAACCGCGGCGGAGCTGCCGTCGTCGTATGTAGCCGTAACCTCCATTCCGGTTTTATCGAACGTGTCTCCCGTAAAATAATTTATTTTATCCGGCATCTTCGTCACGGCGATGCTCACCGCTTTGGGAGCTTCCGAAACGGTTATATCCTGCCGCGCGGTCTTGCCTTTATAAGTAACGGTAACGAACGTATCCGTAAGTTTAAGCGCTCCGCCCGGAGCGACGGTATAGTCCGTAACCGTTTCTTTTTCATCGTTGTCATACGTGGCTTCCACCACCATTCCCGTCTTATCGAACGATTCTCCGGCAACATACTCGGTTTTATCGGGCTGTTTGGTAATTGCTATCGAAGTAAGTTCGGGTTCCTTCGGGTCGTTGTTAACGCAACCGCCGAAAAGGCACAAAGAAACCGCAAAAGCAACCGAAAGCAATACAAGCAACGCCGGTTTTAACCTGTTCTTTTTACTCATGTGCATTTTTCCTCCTGATTTTATTTTCGTCCGTTCACCGTACGGACTTATAGTGACGCCATACACAAAAGCGTTACTTTTTAATTTTTGTCGTTCAGACACCCTTTTTCTCGTCCCGAACGATTACCCTTATCGTCCAGCACTCTTGTCATCCCGAGCGTTTTTGTCATCCCGGGCGTTTTTGTCATCCCGAGCAACGCGAGGGACCTTTCGCTTCGCTCAGGGTGACAGGAAATGTGTCATCCAGAGCAGATTCCCTTTGTCATTCCGCCCGTTGTCATTCCGAGCGGTAGCGAGGAATCTGTCATCCAAAGCTGAAACGTGACTATGTCACGTAATGTCCCCCACGTCCGCCTTGCGGACTTTTTTACCTTTTCTCAAACAAAAAAACAATACCCCCCCCCCCGACAAACATCGGGGGAGGGGCTATTGAGCATATTATTTTCAGGCCATATTAAGTTTTATCTGCAATCATTTTTTTGCGTAAATCAGTCAAATTTAACGGCAAAATGTTGATATCTTTTGTCATTTACTAATCTATATTAACACCATTCGACATAATATGCAAGTATCCCACAAAAAATTACAAAATTTATCAAAATTGTTATTCTCTTACAAATAGCTACCGAATTATCAAATAACTTTTCACAAAGCCCGATGTGTCACCCTGTCCCTTTGTCACCCTGAGTACCCTATGTCACCCTGAGGCTCGCCGAAGGGTCTGCTTCTTCACTTCGTTCGGAATGACAGACAGGAGCGTCACCCTGAGGCTAGCCGAAGGGTTCCTCGCTTCGCTCATGATGACATTATTTTTGTCATGTTGAGCGCTCTCCCTACAGTCATGTTGAGCGTAGCGAAACATCCGCTCCCCTCGCGTTGCTCGGGGTGACAAAGGGAATCTGCTCTGGATGACACATTTCCTGTCACCCTGAGCGAAGCGAAAGGTCCCTCGCGTTGCTCGGGATGACAAAAACGCGAGGAATGACAAGAAACTACTCAGTATGATAAAAGGAAGCCGCTCGGGATGACAATGACGGCGCGGGACGACAACCATTATTTTCCATATTATAATATAAGCCCGCAGGCCACGCCTGCGGGCTTAAAATAATGGAGAAAAATGAAATGTGTTTTTCGTTATAACTTACTCGTTCGCCGCTTCGCGTTTACCGAGATACCAGAACACCCAGCACGCCGCCGTCATAAGCGCGCACACGCCCATAATGACGCCGAACACTATTTCCGCCGTGGAAATCGCCTGTTGCCAAGCGGGAGTCACTATCACGACGCGCGTCGAAGAGCTTACGCCGTTCACTATGCAGCTGTTTACGCGGGTATAAAGATTTCTTCTTGCCGAATCGCGGAGCGCGATGCGCAACGTAGCGTTATTCTTGTACTCGTCGCCGTCGAGACCGTTGCCTACAACGTCTTTAAGCCATTCATCCTGACCGGCAATTACCGAGCGGGCAACGATACTGGGATGACCCTGACCCATATACTGGCGTTCGGGATAGTCGGTCGCTATTACGCCGATAAATCCCCATTCGTTTTTGAGAACGTTTGTGATAAGCCCTTTGTGAGTTCCCGTCCATTCGCAGCCGAGACGATTATAAGAGGTCATCATACCGTTTGCGGGAGCTTCGGTAACGCCCGCTTCGAACGCTTTCAGGTAAATTTCACGAATAGTCTGCTCGTTAGCCCACGTGTTTATGCCGTTACGGTTGATTTCAATATTGTTTACTGCAAAATGCTTGGTGTAAACGATAATTCCCTTGGCGGTGAGTCCTCTCGTTTCCGCGGCGTTCATTTTGCCCGCAAGGAAACCGTCTTCCGCAAAATATTCCCAGTTTCTTCCGTTATAAGGAAGACGGTGAATATTTGTGCTTATTCCCCATACGCCCTGCGTGCCGTGCGCGCGCAATACTTCGCCGTAGTTTTCAGCCATTTCCTCTATCAGCTTATCGTTGAAAGTTGCCGCGACTATGGGAGCGCAGGGATATGCGACGCGTGCGCCGTGGTCGATAAAACCGTCTCTAAGTCCGCAGGGACCGTCGTATACGTCACCCTCGGGTATCGCAAAGTTTTCAAGAGGTCTTGCGCACGTTCTCAGAAGTTCCACAAGGTTTGCATACGAGAACTGGTCAAGGAAGTCGTCCCAGAGCGGGTCGTCGAAAGGAACTCCCCTCATCTGTATGAGTTTGATTTTTACGTCTTCGAGTTTGCCCGTGCCTTCTTTGGGCATTTTGTCGTTCGGGTTATTGGGAACCGTCTGTTCGTATTTGAGGTCGTTTATAATTTTCTCGGTTGCCGTGAGTTCAACCATTGCCGCAGGGTAGGTTTCGTTCCAGTTGTTTCGAGACAGATATTTTATCTTCTGATTGGAAGTTCCCTCGTAAAGATTGAGGTCCGCGTCGTCAAACTGATTGGTAACTTTAACGTCGTCATCGGCAATCGCTTTTGAATATGTGTGAATGTCGTCGCTGCCGTAATGTGTTTTGTAAACGAGCGACGCGCTGCCCGCCGCATCCATACCGTCCGCAACGGTCTTGCCTTTCATTGCAAGTATGTTGTTCAAAGCGGAATGCGCGTCAGAGCCCGCCGCAAGATAATAATCGCCCTTTTCGAGAATGTACGTCTTATTTCCGTACATATCGTAAGTCTTGAATTCGTATTCGGGAACGGTTACGGTCAGTCTCTGGCTGCTGCCCTCCTGACCGGACGGAGCAAGCACTTCGGTCTTGGCATAGCCCACAAGCTCGACCGCGGCTTTCTCTATGCCGTTCTTTTTGTCGTATTCGGTATAGGGCTTTTGCAGATAAACCTGCATTACGTCCTTGCCCGCAACGCTTCCCTTATTCGTTATGGTCATTGAAACTTCGTAGACGGTCTTGCCGTCTTCGTCGCTTGTTCTGTTAACCTGATAATTGCTGTATTCGAACGAGGTATAGCCGTTGCCGTAGCCGAAAGGATAAGCAACTTCCGAACCGTAATTCCATTTGCCGCTACCCGCGACAACGCCTTTCTCCGCGTCCGCGTTGCCGCGATTGAGCACCTTATCTTCATAGCGGGTCTCGTAGTAACGATATCCGACGTATATTCCTTCCTGATAAACCACGTATGCGTCGTTATGTTCGCCCTCGTCGTAGTTAGTGTCAATCTGAGAATTGTTCGCATACGCCTTGTCGCCGTAGTTCACGCTCGCGGGAGCGGAAGAGGAATCGTACGCCCATGTATCCACAAGATGACCCGAGGGGTTAACGTCGCCCCAGAGCACGTCGCATACGGCTTCGGTCGCGGTGTTGCCGCCGTAACCCGCCCAGAGGCACGCGTCTATATTGTATCCCTCGAACTCCTTCATATTCATGGGGTTGGGAAAAATCAGTACGACGATGAGTTTTTTAACCTGATTGCTTGCTCTGAGCTCGCTGAGTCCCGCAAGAACCGATTTCTCTTCGGCTGTAAGACTGAGTTTATCCTTGACGTCCTTGCCTTCGCCCTCGTATCTGCCTATCGTATAGATTGCCGCGTCGTTATAAGAACTTTTCATCGTTCCGATAGGGTCGTTTTCGGTATCGCCAGAAAGCTGTTCCCAGGTAACTTCCTTTCTGTCTTTCTTCTGTCCCGACTGAACGGCGTCGTAACCGTTGGGAGTCTCTTTGTTTTCGAGGAATTTCCACGTGGAATCCAAGAGTTTCTGATTGTAATCGATGTTGCGGTTTTCAAGGGACAACGGAAGTCTCGGTCCGATATTCAACCCGTTTTCCTCAACCATTCCGACGTTTTTACGCAGGTCGATATTCGCGCTGCCCGTGCCGTGATAAATCCAGTTGTCAACCCAGTTTTTTCCGTCAAAATGCGCAAGAGAATGCACTCCAAAAGTGCTTACGTTCTTTTCCGCCGTCTTGCTGAGGGGAAGGGCGTTATTATTGTTCCAGAGAAGAGTCATACCTTCGTCGTTGACTTTTTTGGAAATATCCAGAGCGTCCTTCTGCATTTTGATTAATTCATCAAGATTTCTGACGGGGTCGTCTCCGTCATATTCGCCCGTAAAAATATCGTATACCGACGGATAATAGTTGGTATCCACGGGTTCCTCGCCCTCTTCCGGTTCGTCGTCCACAAGGAAGGTACGCCTTACTCCGAAATAACGGTCAATCCATCTTTCGTGCGGTTTGACAGCTTCCTTCGCCACAGCGAGAATAACGAAAACAATTGCAAAAAACACCGTAATAAGCGCCCATACCGAACGCATGAATATTGTTTTAAACACTTTGGACTTCATTTGTCAGTTCCTCCCTCTCTCTTTTCTTGTCGAGCTTCTTTATAACGAACATACTTACGGACAGAATCAAGCCGACCCCGAAAATTATGTCCGCGGCAAACAAAGTTTTCTGATACCAGGTAGCAAAGAGAGTCGTACCGTCCGAAGTCGCACCCGCGATTGCACTCAGGATAATAAAAGCGGCGATTACGCCGACAGTCGAAAAGAAAACGACTATTCCGCATATCCCCGCGAATATACCCCATGGTAATTTCTTCATTGAATCCATCATAGAATTCCTCCTTAAAATTTCCTCCGCGCAGCTTTCGGCGCGGATTAAGGTTCGGGACTGCGCACTTCCCGCTCCCAAGCGAATTCTATAATGAATTGTTTGTTTTTTCAACGCATTCAGCCCGAACGAGCGGAATTTCGTCCTTTTCTGTCATTTTCTCGCCAAAAGTACGTTCAGAATAAAAGTATCCTCGTTCGTAGACACTGTACATATTCCGTGATATTTTTCGGCAATCTGACGTATCGATTTCAGTCCTATACCGTGAAAATTCTTATTCTCCTTTGTAGTGACGGGAAAACCGTCGGCGCCAATCACCGCTTGTCCGTCGTACGAATTGTGCACGTTGACAGAGACCATATCTCCCTTGCTTCGCACAACCACGCCGACGTTTCGTTTTTTCTCCTCCAATCGCAAAACCGCCTCGATAGCATTATCCAAAGCGTTACCGAAAAGCGAGTAGACGTCCGTCTTGTCCATAAATTCCAAAGATTTTCCGTCCGCGACGCAAGTAAGCGCTATCCCCTCCGCCGCGCATTTCAGGCTTTTTTCCGTCAGAATAATGTCCAGGACCTCATTATCCGTTCGCACTTCCGCGTCGTAAATGGAAATTGCGCTCTCGATTTCGCGCACCGTCTTTGCGGGCAGCCTGTTGCCCTCGCCTATGGCGCGAATCTGATGCTTCAAATCGTGGCATTTGAGATTTATGAGTTCGATACTCTCTTTAGACAGGTTATACTGTCTCTCCTTTTCGCGCAAAAGAATTTGCGCGGTTGTAAGTTCGCTTTTGAGTTCCCCCGCTCTGATAAGTCCGAACTGAACGTACAAAAGAAAGAAACAGCAAGTGTTTTCATAGAGTATATTCAGAACGGAGGTCACGACGTTGTCGTTATCGCCATAATAGACCACCACGGCATTGAAGAAAATATCGACGACAAGTCCCACTCCGACAAGCGCCATTATGGAAGTACTGCGTATTTTGAAATTCTCGCCGCGCTTTATTTTGCGCAGGAATATCATATACATCAGCGAATACGTGACGTAATAAGCAAGCACATAAACGAGCGCGATAAAAAGCGAACCCCAGTCGAAAGAGGAAAAACTGAATATACCCTCGAAATAAACTCCAAGAATAGGACTTGTTCCCCAACTTATCAGAGTCATCAGCAGGTTCGCAAGCCCGTAAGCGAAATGCTGTATGGTATAAGCGGCAATTCCGCAGAAGAAAGCATTGCTCCAGGATATGTCGCAACAGAATTTCATCATCGGGACGGTAACCGAAAAGAACAACAAAAAAGTAAACGAAGTGTAAAAAGCGTTGTAATGCAAAGGAAGCGCAAATGTGAACGCGCATCCGACGAGTATACAGCCCAAAAACCGCAAAACGAACAGCTTGCGCTTTTCCATACGGAACATAAACAGAAATTCAGCGGTAAAGATTTCCGCCATAAACAGAAGGCGGTAAAGGTTGAGCGTGGGCATTCTACCATTTGCCTCCGAGATACTCGTTTAGACTTTTAAGAAAACTTTTTTTCCTGTTTCGGGAAATCTGTAATTTCTCCCCGGCTACCGTCACCGAAAAATCGTCAATCGCGGTGACGTAATGCAGGTTGACAAGAAAACAGCGATTGCAAAGCGCGAAAGGAGCGTCCGCAAGTTCCTCGCAAACGACGTTCAACTGACCGTAAGTCGTATAATCTCCGCCCGTCGTATGAAAAACCACGCTATGATGCACGACCTCCACGTATTTTATCTCGGAAGTTCTCAATCTGCGCTTGTTGTTCCTCTCGGTTATCCATATTTCCCTGTCCTGAACGGATTTGAAGCGCTCGATAGCCCTGTCCATCTTTATTGCGAAAGCCGAATAAGAAACGGGTTTTACTATGAAATCCAGAGCGCTGACCTCGTAGCCCTTAACGGCATATTGCGCCATATTGGTAACGAAAATCACAATAACGTGTTTATCCGTCTCGCGTATGCGGCGCACGGCCTCCATTCCGTCCATATGCGGCAGCTCTATGTCCATAAAAATCATATCGAAATTTCCGCGGAATTCTTCAAGAAAATCAAGCGCGTCGGCATAACGGGTGACGCCGAAATCTATATTCTTGCTCTTTCCGTATTCTCCGATATACCCGCAAAGCAGTTTGCTTGCTTCGTCATTGTCCTCCACAACGCATACTCTGAATTTCATTTCCCCTCCGTAACGGGAATGCCGTTAAATTTATTAATCCTTTGCCGAGGCAAAGGATTAAGGGGTACCCCTTAATTAATTCAATTATCGCACCGAAATTTCGGTTTGTCAATAGCCGATTTTTGTTTTTTCAAATCTCATTGGCATAAAAAAACTCTCCCATAGGGAGAGCTTTTTTAAAGTTTATTATTTTTTACCGGAATTTGTTTTTCCGTCCGCAGGCTTGGCGGGTGTTTTAGCCGCTTTTGCCTCGGATTCTTTATTAACTGATTTTGCCGCAGGCTTCGCTTCCTTCTTTTCCGCCTGTTTTACGGTGCTTTTTGCAGCTGTTGTCTTTGTTTCGGGCGTCTTGACCGTCGCTTTCACAACAGTTTTTTCCGCCGTTTTCTGTTTAACGGGCGCAGCCGCAGGCTCCGCCGCTTTATTCTCGGTTTTTTTCGACGTCCGCAATTCGGCGAGAGCCGCATTCACTCTGTCCGTTCTCGACTCGGACTCCGCTGACTTTTTAGCGGCGGGTTTTGAGGGTTTTTCCCGTTTAGGTTTTTTCTCGCGGTTATCGAGCTTTTGCATTAACTTGTTACCGAAAACCATTGTACGGAATTTGGGTACGAATACGAGAACGGCAATAAACGCCGCAACCGCGACAAACAACAGCACGAATACAACCAGAGAAATCGTAAGCGCGCGTTCCAGATAAATATTGGGCGCGTTGACAAGACTTGCCGTATAGGGTATGCCGATAACATTAACCATCAGTTTAGCTGCCGAATTGGTGATGATTTCCACAGTGTGCTCCTTATCTTCGAGATTTTCAATATTAAGAACGAGTTTTCTCAGTTCGGGGTGTTCGCTCGCCGTACTGAAAGTTTCGTATTTCCTGCCGTCGAGATAAACGTCCGCAGAGCCGTATCCCGAGCCCACCGCGGCATACATCGCAAAACTTTCGCCGCGGAATCTTACAACCATTTTTTCGTTTGCCTTATCGGCAATCATATAACCGCTCGGCTCGTCCTCTAACTCCGAAGAATTCTTCCAGCCACCCGTTGTAAAGAACTGTTTGGTAGTGGAAGGCACAACTCTCTGAGTATTTGAAATTATACCCGCATCCAACTCGGAAATTATCGTGAAATTTCTGCCCGACGTAGCCATAACTTCCAGTTTCCAGTACCTTCCCTGAACACCGTTGAACTTAAGTTGCGCGACTTTTGTACCGTTGGTGTTTACATAGGACAGTATATCGTCCGTATTTTCCGGCAACGCCGCCGAAACGGTCTTATAATTCACGCCGTCCGAGGATATCGAAAGCCTGTATTTGGTTATTCTTGCATCGTCGTTATGGGTGAGTCGCGTCGTAATCGTGAAATAGTTGAAAGTCTGCTCCCTCGCCGTATCGAAAATAAACACATCGGGCGATTCGGGAGTGGGAGCCTTCACGCCGGCACCCTTCCATGCGGTGTGGAAAATCGTGTTTGTCTGACCGTCAACCAGCCAATCCCATTTGTCCGTTTTAAACTCGGTGACTTCGCCCGTCTCTTCGTCCGTCATATGTTCGATTATAAATCTTCCGTCGCTTACGCGGTTGCCGTCGGGAGCTTCCACAACCGACCACTCGCTTTTATCGGTACCCGAATTGGATATTTTGATATTATCCTTCTTGGATACCATAAACTGCGGTTCGAACACATACACCGGCAGTTCCCTGTCGAGCGGGAGCGACGGATTGAATACCTGACTGTCCGGAATAATGACGTATGTTCCGTCTTCGTTTTTATACGCCACCGAAGCAGACCCCGGTCCGCCGGCGTTCACGTTTAATATTTTCACCGCGTACATCTTGTCTTTTTCGACGGTAACCTTGGCGCTTTTTTCGTCGCTGTATCCCGTGTTATACGTATCCAACTGCAAAAGCAACTCCATATCTTCGAAATCTTTACCGAAATAAAGCCTTATGCCGTCGTCGCTCTGCGCAGAAAGCGAAACCTCTCCGCTCACGGGAGCTTTCCAGTAATATTTCAGTACGCGAGCCTGTTTTATTCTTCCGGAATTATAAGAGGGAATATAGGAATGAGCAAGAGACGAAACCTGCGGTTCCGCAGTCTTTATATGCTCTTCCGCGGCGTCCCAGGCGGTCGACGGGAGCTCGTCGTAAAAACCGAGTTCTCCGCCGTTATAGTTTATTCTGAGAGTCACCGTAAATCTGTGAATCACGCCGTCTTTGAGTTTAACGCTGAACGAAAATTCGTCGAAGACCCCTATATATGTCTTATCGAACGAATATTTCCATGTACCGTCTTCCTGCTTTTCGATATTTCCGTGCGCAGGTTTTTCCACCGATATTATCTCAAAACCTTTATTGTCTCCGTCGTCGAGCGTACTGATTGTTTTTCCCTTCAAATCGAAAATCAAATCATCGCCGAAAGTTACGATATAGTCGCCCGAAGTCTTTACGCCGTCAATAGTACCCGCATAGAAATTCGTCACGGGCTGATAATCGGGCAATCCGTTCATCATCGCAAGCTGTTCTTCGGTAAACATTGTTTCGGTAATATTCGCCGAATAAAACGTATTGAAATATTTAATAAAATTCATTCCGTAAATAAGCGAGCAACGATATGCGAAATCGGCACGCTTATTGGAAGCATAAGAGGGAACCGATTTATATGTATATAACAACTCGTAGTATTTTTCCGCCCCGAAAGAATGCATTATGTTCGCATACATACCGAGACATTGAAAATATCCGTAAGTACCGTCGTTGAAATCCTCGCCCTTATCTTTGAATTTCAAGGTTTCCGTCAAAACGCTGTAAGGGTTGGCATAACCGCCGTGTTCGGCTGTACCTCCCATTCTAATTGTAGTACCCACGTCGCAGAACATTATGTACGACAATAACGTAAGAGCATTATTTCTGACCTCGCCCTCTCTTCCCGTGGCAAAACCCCAAATAGAGCCGTATACGCTGCCGTGATTGTGTCCCACTTCGTGCAGAATACCCCATTGTCCGTAAGAAAGAAGTCCGCGGTAACTCATAGCGTTACCGAACCAACTGGTGGGACAGGCGTACGTATGACCGCCGAGGGCAACCGCCGCGCCCGCAGGAACGTGCCAGTCGAACATAACTTTATTATAGCGGTTATATACTCCGCCCGTGAAAGATTCGTTTACGGAAAAGAAAGAATGCCATAGCATAGCAAGTTTATCTATTTCATCTTTCTTTACCCCGCGCATATAGCCTTTTGTTCCCATTTCGCCGGTAGGGCCAATAAGCTGTCCGTTTTCCGTATCGAGCACGGCGACAACGCCGGGAGCGTCTTTGAGATACTCGTCAAAGTATTCAGGAGTCGTAACGCCGAGTATGTAATGCGGAGTTTCCACCGCGCCCGTTATAGTCGTTTTGACTGCCGAATAGCAGTTATTGGGAGCAATGTGCATTACCCCGCCGAAAGGAAAACCTATCTCGTATTCTCCGTTTTTATCAAAAGTAAACGACGCGGAAAGCCATGGCGTACGACTGTTCTGTCTATTCCATTGACTCTGTAAAAACGGGGTAGACGTCGAGTTATAATCGTAAAATTTCCCGAGCACGGTAACCATATCCGCCTGCTTGAAGAAATTATCCGAAGTACTGTCCTTGAACGTCACCGTGTTGATGCCGCCCGTCTCGTTGTTTACCTCGGTCAGGGCCGCGCCGGGAACAGACCCTCTCCAAGCCAAAGTATTCTGTTCTCCGATATTGATTGAGATTCTTTCGCCCGCGGCAAGCCCTTCCACCTTCACGGTCACAACCTCGCCCGCGGGAAGATAAAGCCCGGCGGCGTGATAACCACGGTACAACGGGTCTAACGTAATCACTTTTTCAACCGCGTTGTTTTCACCCTTGACCGCGCCGTACTGCGCGTCCGCGGCGGGGTGTTTTTTAAGCCAACCCGTAAGAGAATCTTCTGCCGTTCTGGGCGTGGAATCCCCGAACGCGCGGTAAGAACTCCTGGACCTGCGCGCAGATTCGTGAGCAAGATGCTGACCCTGGGTCATAAGCATATACTTGTAATATGTAAAATACTGTGCCTCGGTCACGGACGCAGCTGCGGCTTCATTCTGAAACATAGCCGAACTAATCGTATGATTCGGCGCGGGATATTGGGTGAACGTAATCTGCGAAACACGTTCGACTGACGAAGCGTTATACTGACCGTAAGCCGCGCCGAGAGTTTTAGTGTCCGTATTGTAGACAAGCGTAAAAATGTCTTCGAGTATCTGCGGCGTCTGACGGGGCAGGTCGCGTTTCGTAACGTTGAGAACGTCCGCACGCAAAGTAGTCTGCACCTCGTCCAAATCATCATAGTCATATTTTTTCAACGCATACTTTTCTTCAGTGGGAAGCCTGTTTTCGGGAACCGCAAAAGGTTTTTCGGGGTTTGCTCCCAGCACAATAGGCAAAACTATTGCCAGAACAATCAGAACGGCGGCCACGGCTGAAACTGCCGCGATAATTTTTTTGTTCAATTTCTTTTTAATCGTCTCGCTTACCGATTTATTCAAAACATATCTCCTTAAAAAACGTGTATTAATATAGTCGGACTGAATATATAATATAAAAACTATTTTGAAAAGTCAAATAAAAGACCCGATTTTTCAATTCTTCCGTTTGTTACCGTTGCAATACGGTCGATTATATGATAATATATATTCGTAATTATACGGATAATAGTAACAATGCTCAAATCTTTACTGTTCAAACTTAAAGAAGCGTTAATATCGGTATTGCCCGTAACGGTTATAGTACTGACATTGTCTTTCACGCCCCTCGTAAATCTGACGTCGACGGAGACGGCGGCATTTGCCGTATCCGCCGTTTTTCTTATTTTTGGTATAGGGCTCTTCAATCTTGGCGCCGACCTTGCGATGACGCCTATGGGCGGGCATGTCGGCGCGGGACTTACAAAATCGAAAAAACTTATAATACTTATTTCCGTCTGTTTTGTAATGGGCGTATTGATTACCGTCGCCGAACCCGATTTATCGGTGCTTGCAAGCCAGGTAAGCGCGGTAATCGACGGAACCGTTCTCATAATTACCGTCGGCGCGGGTGTGGGGCTCTTCCTTGTAATAGCCATTTTGAAAATAGTGTTCCGTAAAGACCTTTCTCTGCTTTTAATGTTCTTCTATATGCTGCTTTTTGCACTTTGCGCAATACTTATAGAATGCGGCAAAGGCGGCTTTCTCGCGCTTGCGTTCGATTCGGGCGGAGTAACCACGGGTCCCATCACCGTTCCGTTCATTATGGCGCTCGGCGTTGGCATCGCAACGACTATAGGCGGCAAGAATTCAAACGAAAACAGTTTCGGTCTTATCGCGCTCTGTTCCATCGGTCCTATGCTTGCCGTAATGGCGCTTGCAATGACGTCAGAAGGGGAAATCGTATACAAGCTTGCGGACTATTCGGTCGAATCCGGTCTCGCCAATTTCGGGCATATAGTTCTGGAACATTCCCTGGACGTTCTCAAAGCGCTCGGTCTTATTGTTCTTTTCTTTGCAATTTTACAGTTCACGGTTTTGAAACTCCCAAAAAAGAAATTGTTGCAAATCGGGATAGGTCTTATCTATACGTTTTTAGGACTTGTTATATTTCTCGTCGCCGTCGTCGTCGGTTTTATGCCGATAGGCTTTAAACTGGGTCAACAATTTGCCGAGCATCATCCCGCGCTGCTCGCGGCGTTCGGCTTTGCGCTCGGTATGGTCGTCGTTCTTGCCGAGCCCGCGGTTCACGTTCTTAACAAACAAGTTGAAGAGATTACGGGCGGCGGCGTAAAGAAAACGGAGATGCTGATTGCGCTGTCTCTTGCGGTGGGTGTTTCAATATGTCTTTCTCTTATAAGGATGATTTACGGCTTCTCCCTTTTATACTATCTTATTCCCGGATACGCAATATCTCTCGGGCTGTCGTTTTTTGTACCAAGAATTTATACCGCTATCGCATTCGACTCGGGCGGAGTCGCCAGCGGTCCGCTTACTTCCAGTTTTATTCTGCCACTTGCGATAGGCGCCTGCGTGGCGCTTCCCGGGGGCGTTGAAAGCATACTCACAAACGCATTCGGAGTTGTCGCAATGGTCGCAATGACACCGCTTATAACAATACAGGCACTCGGTTTCAAAGCCGTGACGTCCGCAAAAGTGCGCAATAATATTACCATGAAGCGCATTTTGTCCGCGGACGACGAACAGATTATTTATTTCAAATAAAATTTTCTTTGTCGTCCCCTTCGCTCTTGTCATCCCGTCCCCCCCTTGTCATCCCGAGCAACGCGAGGGAACCGATGTTTCGCCGGCGCCCAACATGACAATGAGCGCAATCCAAGCTATCTAATCATTACAAACCACCATGTAATTCCGAGCCGGTTTACGTCATTCCGAGCATAGCGAGGAACCCGACAAATATAAAGACGTACTAAAAAATCAAAGAATCTTTCGAATTAAAATAACGGAGTAAAATATGACAGAAAAGTCATCCGCGCGGAAAGTCCGTAAAGAAAAACTGAACGCCGTGGCAAAAGAAATAAAACAGCGAGCGGTACAAAAACTCAAACCCGCACCCAACACCGTTACGGAAAACAAGCTGAAACTTCTTATTACCATAGTCAACAGAAACAAAACCGAATATTTCCTCGATTTGATTCAGTCCTTTGAGGTGAATACTCAATTCGTAGCGCTCGCCAACGGAACGGCAAACGCGAAAATGCTCGATATCCTCGGTATTGCGGACACTGAAAAATCGGTAATTTTCAGTGTTATTCAGGAAAGAAAAATACCCGACGCGCTCAGCGCTCTGGAAGAAAAATTCAAATCTATAAAAGGCGGCAAAGGCGTTGCCTGCACCGTTGCCCTGTCAAGCGTAATCGGCACGCTAATCTACGGATTTTTAAGCAACAACAAAATGGCGGTAAAGGAGAACCGAACATGAATTACGAAATGATTTTCTGCATAGTAAACACGGGGTTTTCCGACACTGTTATGGACGCCGCCAAAGAAGTCGGCGCGCGCGGAGGTACGGTTATACACGCAAGAGGCACAGCCAACAAGGAAGCCGAAAAGTTTTTTCATATAACAATACAGCCGGATAAAGAAATCGTCGTGATTCTCGCACCGACGGACATAAAAGACGCCATACTGCACGCCGTATATAAATCCGCCGGACTTAAGACCGCTGGTCAAGGCATTGCTTTTTCCGTTGCCGTAGACGACGTTGTGGGGTTATCCTCTGAAACACCCGCTCCCGCCGCCGAAACAGCGGAAAACGAAAAACAGACGTAACACAAATAAAAACAGGCGGCGGACGCATAAGCGTCCGCCGCTTCTTTATTTACGTACGTTTTCGTCTTCTGCGGAACCGTTCAAGTCCGAGACGTCTACGCCGAACGCTTCTCCGAGTTTTTCTATAGCGTTCAGATTTTCCGCAACGGCTTTCTCGGAAATCGGTTTCTTTTTTGACGGAAAGAGCTTTTCCCAGACAGCATACAAAGCGAGACTTGCACTCGCCGCCGAAAGCCAGAGCGTAAAGAACGGCTTTTCAAAGCACACTCCGCCGCACGTAGCAAGAGAATAAACCGCAGTCGCCGCAAAACTGAACGCCAACGGCATAAACACAATGATTTTCCTCAAAATGACGCCGCGTTTCAATCTTGCCGCAAGCGCTTTCACTGGTATTTTGGCAACGCCCGTCAACACTACCGTTATAAGCGCAATAACAACAGTATCCAGTCCGTATTTGGCGATAAGACCGACAAATTCTTCCATTTCACACCTCCTTGTTTAAAATAAAACATATGTTTATTTCAATATAACCCGCATACGGAAAACAAAACGGAGGCGAGGTAAATTTTACGGTAAAAACGGAAGAAAAAAACGTGCCTATAAATTTTACAAAAAATAAGGAGTTCGACACGGATTTAAATATCCGCGCGGAACCATTACCACACCACAAAGGAGAAAGTGTATGCAAATTTATTCTATGGCCTTCAGACTTTCGTTCATATCGATTTTTACTATTTTTCTTCTCAAAGCAAGCGTAACTATAAAAGTAAACAATAATACTACGAAAGGCGCGGCAAGCCACCAGAACCATGAAACGGCGGCGATACTTCCGACAGCCATAATATCGAAGAGAATATACATAATACCGAGCGACAATGGATAGCCGAAAATAATTCCGACAATAGTGTCTATATAAACTTCCCTGAAAATGTATCCCGAAACTTCCTTACCGTGATAGCCCAGAACCATAAGAGTTGCAAGCTCGCGGTTTCTTTCGCTGACGTTTATATTGGTAAGCGTATATATAACGACAGTGGTCAAAAGCCCCGCAAACACCACAACGATAACGGCTACCCCCATTACAGACGGTGAATTTATGCCGCCGAACAGACAGACATCCAAAAGCGCAAACCCTGCAAGCACAAGCGCCGTGGAGACGGCAACCGCCACCACCGTCATTACAAACCTGTTCAAATACCTGAGAACGTTACGCATCGTCGATTTGTATTTGAAGGACAATCTGTTCCATATAAGCGGAATTTTTTCCAGAAATACTTTCTTGCCCGCCTTGGGAGGTTTTGGTCTCAAAAGATTTGCGGGCGCCTCCCGCATCATTTTCCCGCCCGCTATAAGCGTAGCCGAAAGCGTTGTGACGACTATGACGGTAAACGTGATAAGGAAAAACACAAGGGCAACGTGCGACGATACCGCGGGCATAGTGAAACTGTAATTGAACACGTAATATATAAGGTGCGCAAGCCCCAATCCGACGAAATATGCACCGCCTCCGCCAATACCCGTCGCAACCATAGCAAAAAGTATGTATTTGAAAATGATTTTAAACGAAGAATAGCCCAGCGTTCTGAGACATGCCGTCTGTCCGCGCTCCTCTTCCATCAATCTCGTCATATTGGACAGAACGACAAGCGCCGTAACGAACAGGAACGCCACCATCAGAATTATTCCGATTCCCTTAACCTTCTCGCCGTAAGCATTTAAAGAAACAAAGCTGTAATTGTCGTAAAGCGTCAATATGCGCACGTCATTTTTGTCCGTTTCTTCGCTCGTCGCGGCGCCGTCAAGCGCCTTCTTGATTAGCGTTTTCTGTTCTTCTATGAAAGTTTCGTATCTCTTGTCGAAAGCATTGAAAATATCCCTGTCTTCATGCTTTACGGCGATGAATATATCCCCCATTCCCAAAAGCGGAGTATCGGGCAGAAAAGACATTATATCTTTGTATGTAGGAATTATATCCGAGGACAGATACAATACGTTATCGAGCGTGATAAGATTGTTTACCGACGTGATATCGCTCGGCATTTCGAAGTCCTCGGGATTGGTGTAACTCGGTTCGCCGTCGTTTGCAAACAAAAGAGGGGACTTTAAAACACCGCTTACCGTAAGTTTGACTTTTTCGAGCCTGTCGAGCATCTGAGAGCCGGAAGGCATTTCCTGTCCGCCCTGTTCGGCAAGCTGTTCTAAAATATTCTTAAAATCAAGCTCGATTTCCGTACCGACGGCGTATCCTTTCAGATTGTTGTCCGCCATCTCGCAAAGCGCCTGCGTGCCGAAATCGGCAGGGTACTCGCCCTCCCGTAATTCGGGCACGTTGACGGTCCACTCTTCCTTTGAATATCCGTCGAGAAAATACAGTCTTGTCAGTTGCTCGCCGCCGCCGACATTCAGTTTTACGTCAAACGACATACCGGTCGCAACGTTGTCCTCACCGTAAATTTCGCGTACGGCTGCAATTTCCTCTTCGGTGAAGCCGTCCGATTTTTTACTTTTCAGAATAAAATCACCCACGTTCTGCGCACGGTAATAGTCGGACATAGAGTAATTTATTTTGTCCGTGGAAGAACCTATACCCGAGATGAACCCGACGGATATAAGAACCATGAATATTATCGATAAAAAGCGCGTAACGTGTTTTTTCAACATCCGCGGAATAGTTTTTAAATAAGTCTTCATTTCACCACTCTATTTCGTCTATCGGCAGAGGATGCTCGTTTTCGACTATCTTCTCTATTTTCCCGCTCTTTATGTAAATTACTTTGTCCGCCATATCCTTGAGCGCCGAATTGTGCGTCACGACTATGACAAGGCGATTGCGCTGTTTTGAAACTTCGTATAAAAGTTTGAGAATTTTTTTGCCCGTGTTGTAATCGAGCGCGCCCGTAGGCTCGTCGCAAAGAAGAAGTTTGGGATTCTTCGCCATTGCCCGCGCTATCGATACACGCTGCTGCTCCCCGCCTGAAAGTTGTGCGGGGAAATTATTCAATCTCTCTTCCAATCCTACTTCCGTAAGAATTTCTTTGGGGTCGAGATGGTCTTTACAAATTTCCACGGCAATTTCAACATTCTCGAGCGCGGTGAGATTTGGCATCAGATTATAGAACTGAAATATAAACCCCACGTCGTTTCTGCGGTATTCCGTGAGTCCGCGTTTATCGAGCGCGGTAACGGTTTTACCGTCAAGTACGATTTCTCCGCTCGTGGCGTTATCCATGCCGCCGAGCAGATTCAAAAGCGTGGTTTTTCCCGCGCCGGAACTGCCGAGCACGACGGCAAACTCGCCGTCCTCGAGCCCGAATGTAACGTCGGAAAGAGCGTTTACGCTTACGGCGCCCGTTTTGTATTCTTTTCCCACTCCGTTCAATGAAAGATAACTCATATCCGCCTCCGACATAACCATATCAAAATCAAGTGTATTATAAATAAAATCAATGTGAAAACGGCGTTAAATGATAAAACTGCCGTTTTTTTCGCGTTATTTCAAGCATATCAGAGGGGTAACCGCAAATTATGCTCCGCCGTTCCACTCTTTGCAGGGCGCAAGCTCCAACAATTCCGCATCCGCGCCGACAGGCATTCCCAGCAGTTTTTTTACTGTATTCAATTCAGCGGGAGTCAACGAGTTTTTTTCCAAAGGATACGCCAAGGTTTTAACCTGATAATAAAAATATAACATATCTTCGTCGTCTTTCGTCTTGACTATATTATCGTACGCAAACCGTACTACGCCCGTCTGCAAACCTCCGCGAAACTCACGCGCGAGTATACAGTCGGAATAAAATTCGTAAACGTTTTTTATTCCTTCCAGTTTCCGGGAATTCTTTATCTGACTTTTTAACGTAAGCAAAAAAACGAGTCCGAAACCGAAAGGAACGGCAAACACAAGAAAAGCATTGCACCATTCAGGTATAAAATCGTAAATAAAATCATAGCTTACGCTCGTCACAAGATAGGCGGCAAGCCCTACGGACCCTATAACAAGAGAAATAACCGAAGCTATATACAGCTTATGCGAAAACTTCTTTTGTATTTCCTCGCTCATCACGCATTCGCTAACAATGCAACCCTTTTCCGATACCATTTTATTGCTCCCCCTCTCTTTCCGTCAGTTCACCGAATACGTCCGACGTGTTCGTATCGCAAGTGACAGGGTTACCGCCATATGCGGGCAAAGGCAATGTTTGCCTTACTTCTCCTCTTTTCAGCGGCAACTGCAAAAGCGACTTTACGGTATCCGCTTCCGCAAGAGACAAGCCCTCTTTGGATAATGCAAACATTTCAGCGGAATTTCTGTAAAACTGAAAATAATATTTATTTTCGAGCTTCTTTATAAAATCGCCGTAAAACATAAGCACCGCGCCGCACTTTTCCCCGTTCTGGTATTCGGTAACGCAGACGGCGTCGGAAAATAGTTCGAATTCGAGAACTTTTTTCAGTTTTATCACCTTTTTCGCACCGGAGCGCAAAACGCAAAGCATAATCACAGACCCGGCGATTATCAGAACTTCACCGCACAATAAAGCTATATCTACGGCGTCTTTTTCCAAAGATATGCTTACGATTTCGATTATCAACCCGATAACCGATACCGCCAGTAAAATACCGAACGTAATAACCGTAAACCTTGTCGTACGGCGAAAAAACTCCTCGTCATATACCGTCCTTATTTTTATAGTCCCCTTCTCCGTAACCATATTCTCCTCCCGCTCATATTTTAACACAGATTTCAACATTTGTATATACTTTGGCGTATTTTTCTTGAAACAAAGTTGACAAATTACAGCTTTTGAATTAAAATTATCCTTATAAACAAAAAACCTAATTTCTTTTGCTGACATGGCGGAATTGGCAGACGCGCGGGACTTAGAATCCCGTCCGCAAGGGTGCAGGTTCAAGTCCTGTTGTCAGCACCAGTAAAACGTAAGCCGAAAATAACCTTCGGCTTATATTTTTTTAAATACTGCTTTTTAGCTTACGAAATAAACCGCGATTATTATTTTACCGGCTTTTTTATTGCAAAAGCACGCAAAATTTTATATAATATTATCGGTTTTAAATCAAATTCATATAAATACGGTAAAAAAATGAACTATACTCTTATTACGGGCGCATCCGGCGGCATAGGTCTGGAATTAGCCTATCTATTCGCAAAAGACGGTCACAACCTTATTTTAGTTGCGCGAAGCGGCGACAAACTCGCGCGCATAAAAGACGAACTCGAAAGGACTTATGGCATCAGCGCACAAACGGCAGTAATGGATTTATCCGAAAAGGGAGCAGCCGACGAGCTCTTCAAACTGACGGAAGAAAGCGGTTTCAAGATAGACAATCTCGTAAACAATGCGGGCTTTGCAAACTGGGGAGCCTTTCTGAGCTCCGACTGGGACAAACAGCAGAAACTTATGACTCTGAACTCGGAAAATCTCGTTCGTCTTACATACCTTTACGGCAGGGCTATGAAAGCGGCGGGAACGGGTCGCATCCTCAACATTGCGTCTGTCGCTGCGTTCTGCGCGGGTCCGTATATGTCGCTTTATTACGCGTCAAAAAGTTTCGTGGTTTCTTTCTCCCAGGCCGTCCACGAGGAACTCCTTAAAACGGGCGTGACGGTAACTTGCGTATGCCCGGGGCCGACCGTGACCGACTTCGAAAAAAGAGCGGAAATGAAAAATTCCAGAATGTTCACGTTTTTCCGCCCTGCAAGCGCGAAATCCGTCGCAAAACGAAGTTACCGCGCAATGCAAAAGGGCAAACCTCTGGTCTACCACTCCTATGTAACCAAACTGGGTAATATCGCGTCCCGCCTTTTATCCCGCCGCGTCGGCAGAAAGTTTGCCAAATTCATTAACGGAAAAGATATCTGAAATCCACAAATCGCCGCAGGCTTTCAGCCTGCGGCGATTTGTTCCTTTCAAAAAATTCAAAAAATAAAAATTTTATGCGATAAGGAATAATCATAAAGGAGTATTTAAAATTTTTCGTATTCTCAATATCCATTTTTTACCTTCGTGTATAGGGATAACGTAAGTATAACAAATCATTTACATTTTGGCAACATTTAAACAGAAAATAATTTCCGCCGAACATATGTCATTGAACTGCCGTTAAGATTTAATTGTCAATATAATTGACAGAATTGTCATATATATGTTAGAATTGTATATAGAAACTATTACATTTCGAGAGAAAACCATGAAAATAACCGTTGCTCTTACAGGCGCGTCCGGCGCTATGGGAGGAGAAGTTCTTTCTTCGCTTTTGCAGTCCGGTCTCGATATAGAAGTCAGATGCATTCTGTTCGAAAAAGAAAAACGTCTGCCGGCTTTTTTTAAAAAAACAATAAAAAAACATAGCGGACGCGTATACGCTTTCAAAGGCGATATAGCTCGCTACGAGGACTGCGAACATCTAATAGAAGGCGCGGACTACGTTGTAAACTGCGCTTCGCTGATTCCTCCCAAATCAGACCACGACCCCGACGGGACTTATCATAGTAACTTTCTGGGCACAAAAAATATTGTTGACGCCATTATGGCAAGCAGCAGAGCGGATAGCATTGCTTACGTCCACATTGCGACGGTCGCAATGTACGGGCATCGCGCGATGCCCCTTATCTGGGGACGCGTGGGCGACCCGATGATTTCAAGCGAATACGACTGTTATTCGCTTTATAAGCTAAAAGCCGAAAAATACGTGCTGGAAAGCGGGCTCAAACGCTTCGTATCCCTTCGTCAGACCGCCGTTCTCCATAAGTATATGCTGAAAAACAATCTGTCCGACGGACTTATGTTCCACACCGTCTGGAACGGAGCTTTGGAATGGGTGACCGACGTCGACAGCGGAATACTTATAAGACACCTCGTCGAACGCGACAACGAAGGAAAACTCGAAAATTTCTGGAACAGAGTTTACAATATCGGCGGCGGCGAAGCCTGCCGCGTAACGGGTTTCGAAACATTCGAAGACTGCTTCCGCCTGACGGGACGGGGCGTAAAAAAATATTTCAGACCCAACTGGAATATATCGCGAAACTTCCACGGCGTATGGTTTTACGACAGCGATGAATTAAACGATTTTCTGGAATTCCGCACTGAAACATGCGAAGATTTCTGGAAAAGGTTGGGCAAAAAATACGGATATTTCAAACTCGCTAAAATCGTTCCGTCCGGGCTTATTTCCGCTTTTGCGATAAAGCGGCTTTTCAAAAACACGAATTCGCCCGCATACTGGCTGAAACACGGTAAAAACGGAAGAATCAAAGCCTTTTTCGGCGGTAAAGAACAATATTCTAAAATACCCGACAAATGGGAAAATTATCCTCTTCTTTGCGAAGGCAAACTCGAAAACGGCGACGAAGTCGACTACGAATCGCTGAAAAAGAAGGAAAACGCCGCACCCGTTCTACTGAACCACGGATACGACGACAAAAAACCCCTCGCAGAAATCACCCTCGACGACCTTCAAAGCGCCGCCGAATTCCGCGGGGGAAAATGCTTGCAAAAAACTTTCGATGGCGCTTTGCACGAAAAAGCGCTCTGGAAATGTCGCGAAGGACACGAATTCGCACTTACTCCCTACACTGTTTTGAAAGGCGGATACTGGTGCCCTCATTGCAGCGAGCCGAAACCGTGGAAATACGGCTCGCTTGCCGATATCCCGTATTTCGGTCAAGTATATTTCAATTCACACGATAAAAACGAAGTTTACGACGTCTATCCGCTTTCCGAGCACGAGGACGATTTTATTAAAAGATGAAAGTAATATTATACGTATTTTCCGGCACGGGAAACACCCTTGCCGTAGCGAATCTGTATAAACAATATTTAGGCGGTGAAAACTCGGTTGACATATACCGCATTTCCGAAAAAAGCGGCGAAGCGCCCTCTCCCGACGAATATGACTTGGTGGGAATAGGTTACCCCATTCACGCTTTCAGCGCGCCCGAGCCGACATTAAAATTCTGTAAAGGCTTGCCCGTCGTCGAAAATAAGCGCACGTTCATATTCAAAACTTCGGGAGAAGGTTTACACGTCAACGACTGCTCTTCCCAGGAATGCATAAATATCCTGACAAAAAAAGGCTACAACGTGGAGACCGAGCGGCATATTGTTATGCCGTACAATATGATTTACCGACACAATGACGAAATGGCGAAACAGATGTGGATATACGCGCACGCGCTCGCCGATTTGCATTGCCGCGAAATTCTGGACGGAAAGCGCGAAAAAGTACGTCAACCGTTCATAAAGACTTTCTACTGCCCTCCCATCCGCTGGATAGAGCAGCATTTCGCTCATCTGCACGGTCCCGCATTTAAGGTGAACCCGAAAAAATGCATCAACTGCGGTAAATGCGTCAACGTGTGCCCTCAGAACAACATAAAAATCGAAGACGGAAAATATAAATTCGGACACGACTGCGTCCTGTGCATGGGCTGTTCGTTCGGCTGTCCTAAGGACGCAATCAACGTTGGAGTTTTCAAGTTCTGGAAAGTAAACGGAAGTTACAGACTCAACGAGCTGAAAGCCGACGACAGTCTGCTTTTCCCTTACGTTCCGATACATGCAAAAGGAATTTACAAGCTATATAAAAAATACTATAACGAATGCGACAAAAGACTTGCGGAAGCGGGAATCGACGTGAAAGATTATTTATAAGACCCCATCGCTTCGCTCAGGGTGACAGCGTTATAGTGACCAGGTTCGTCATAGTGACTAGTTTCGTCATTCCGAACATCACAGTCATTCTAATGTCACACGTCATTCTGAACGCAGTGAAGAATATGTAAACTCCAAAAAACAATCGAAATAAGAATTACGGCATAGGTTTTATAAAGCCTATGCCGTTTTTTAAGAATTATCGAATTGACTTAAACGTATAACTATATTATAATAATATAGTCATTTCAATACTTCAAGAGCTATATGAACATTAAAAATTTTTTTATAAATCTCGGTTGCGGCGCGGCGATAGGCGTTGCAATGATTATACCGGGCGTCAGCGGCGGCACCGTAGCCGTACTTTTTAATAAATACGACCGCCTCATTTCTTCGATTAGCGGTTTGCGGCGAGACTTTAAAAACAGTATTTCATTTCTGCTACCCATTCTTTTAGGCGCAGTACTGGCATTCGCGGCAATCTATATTCCGCTTACCATACTTTTAGAAGCCGCGCCTCTCCCCACCGTCCTGCTTTTTGCGGGACTGATGCTCGGGTCGTTCCCCAAACTCTTCAAAGACGGAATTAAACAGGGTTTTAAAAAAACCGACGTTATCTCGGTAGTTATACCGCTTGCGGTCGTAATAGGGATATGTTTCATACCCTCTCTCGGCGACGTCAACCTCGGCAACGATATGCCTGTTTACGGTTATTTCTTGCTTATCGTTATGGGCGCGCTCGCCTCGTGCGCATTGGTAGTGCCCGGAATAAGCGGGTCGATGCTCCTTCTGATTTGCGGCTACTATCAACCCGTTTTAAACACAATTAAGGCGCTTTTTACATCGGCGTTCGGACATTCGTTTTTGGTTCTGTTTCTGTTTGCCGCAGGACTTATTGCGGGATTCTTCAGTATCGCAAGATTAATGAAATTCTTTTTTATGAAATTCCCGAGGGCGACGTACTGGGCGATTATAGGTTTTGTTATAGGGTCGATACCGGCAATATTTATAACGTATCCCTCGAACTTCCCTCCCTATGAAACATGCACCCCCTTGCACATAGGTATAGGCGTCCTCCTCTGCGTTGCGGGAGCCATTGCGACTTTTGCGCTTACTTCGTATGCCGAATCGCGCAAATCAAAGACGGAACATATGCCTTTGGAAACAGATACGGATAAATCGGAATAATTTTAATAAATCCGCGGTGCATCAAAGCTGCACCGCGGATTTATGATATAAAGCAACTTAACATAAATTAAAACGGCGCGGTATTAACCGCGCCGTTTTTAAACTATTGGATTCCTCGCCTTGCTCGGAATGACGTTTCTGTCACTCTGAGGCTTGCCGAAGGGTCTGAAAATTACTCTGTCTCCGCTTCCAAAGCCACAATGCTGTTAAAAGAAGAATTTATTACGGGAGACATGCTCTTATACTCTTTCACGCCCGTGCCCGCGGGAATAAGTTTACCGATTATAACGTTCTCTTTGAGACCGATAAGCGGGTCGACCTTGTTCTTGATTGCGGCGTCGGTAAGCACTCTCGCCGTTTCCTGGAACGAAGCTGCGGAAAGGAAGGAATCGGTTGAAAGCGCTGCTTTGGTAATTCCGAGCAATACGCGCTTTTGAAGAGCGGGTGTACCGCCGTTTTCGATTGCCTTTCTGTTCTCCTCTTCCACGCCGAACATATCGACGGTTTCTCCCGGGAGAAGGTCGGTTGAACCGGCGCTCTCTATTCTTACTTTTCTGAGCATCTGACGTACGATTATTTCGATGTGTTTATCGTTAATGTCAACGCCCTGCGAACGGTAAACGGACTGAACCTGTTCGAGAATATAGTCCTGAACTCCCTTTACGCCCGAAATTCTCAGAATATCCTGAGGGTAAACCGAACCGGTGTTCAATACGGTGCCGGGCTCTACGTTGTCGCCCGTCTTTACATGCAATTCCGCATTGAAAGGAAGGGAATATTCCTTTTTGATTTCGTTAGTGGAAGGGTCGCGAACAATTACGTGTTTGAGATTATCCTTGTCGTCCACCGTAACGACGCCCGAAACTTCGCAGAGGGTGGAACAACCCTTGGGTTTACGCGCTTCGAAAAGCTCTTCTACACGGGGAAGACCCTGAGTAATGTCTCCCGTCGCAGCGATACCGCCCGTATGGAACGTACGCATGGTAAGCTGCGTACCGGGTTCGCCGATAGACTGAGCGGCAATAACGCCGACCGCTTCGCCCGCCTGAACGGGGGTGTTGGTCGCCATGTTCTTGCCGTAGCACTTTGCACATACGCCGTAACGCGAATTACAGGTGAATACCGAACGGATAGCAACCTGTTCTATGCCTGCTGCAATTATTTTCTTTGCAATCGCATCGTCAACGAAACAGTTCTGAGCGACAATAAGGTTGCCCTCTTTGTCCTTTACGTCCTCGGCAACAAATCTTCCCTGAATTCTGTCCTCGAGTCCCTCAATTATTTCTCCGTTGGAACCGATAATCGCTTTGACAATCATTCCGCGGGGCTTTTTGCTTCCCGCCATACAGTCGTCCTCACGGACGATTACGTCCTGGGAAACGTCTACAAGACGTCTGGTAAGGTAACCGGAGTCCGCCGTTTTAAGCGCCGTATCGGCGAGACCTTTACGTCCGCCGTGCGATGAAATGAAGTATTCCAAAACGGAAAGTCCCTGTCTGAAACACGACTTAACGGGTACTTCTATTTTCTTACCCTGAGGGTTAACCATCAGTCCGCGCATACCGGAAAGCTGTTTCATCTGGTCGATGGAACCGCGGGCGCCCGAATCCGCCATCATCCATATTGGATTGAACTTATCGAGCGAGCCTTTGAGCGCGTCGGTAACTTTGTCCGTCGCTTCGTCCCAGGCGTTGATTACCGCGTTGTAACGCTCTTCCTCTCTCAAAAGTCCTCTCTGGAACTTTTTCTCTATACTTAAAACTTTGTTTTCCGTTTCTTCGACAATCTGCTTCTTCGCGTCGGGAATATGCATATCGAAAACCGAAGTGGTAACGGCGCCGATAGTCGAATATTTATATCCGAGCGATTTGATTTTATCGAGCACGTCGGCAGCTCTCGCAGCGCCGCCCGTGTGGAAACAGCGCTCTACTATTCTACCGAGCTGTTTCTTGCCGACGGCTACGGACTTGCCGAGGAACTCGTAGGAGATTTCGAATTTAAGATAATCGTCCTTATCCGCACGTTTTACAAAGCCCAAATCCTGCGGCATTTCGTTGTTGAATATTATTCTGCCGACCGTCGTCTTGACGATACCCGTCACCGTCTCGCCGTCGTAAGGAGATTTCGGGTCGTCGATAACGACTGTTCTGCGAACTTTGATTTCGTCCTGCATATGCACGAGTTTGAGCTGGTACGCAACCATCGCTTCATCCTCGGAAATGTAGGCGTTGGGAGTGTAAATCTCCGCTCCGTCCTCGCCTTCCTCGCACTCGTAATATCTGTCTCCGCCCCAACGGTAATACTTGCCCTCTTCGCGTCTTATAATCGTGAGATAATAAGCGCCGAGAACCATATCCTGCGCCGGCTGCATTACCGGTTTACCGTCCGAAAGTTTCAATATATTGTTGGATGAAAGCATCAAAAATCTTGCTTCCGCCTGCGCTTCTACGGAGAGGGGTACGTGTACCGCCATCTGGTCGCCGTCGAAGTCGGCATTGAACGCCGTACAGACAAGCGGGTGAATTTTGATTGCTCTGCCCTCGATGAGCACGGGTTCGAAAGCCTGTATGGAAAGTCTGTGCAACGTGGGAGCACGGTTCAAAAGAACGGGATGTTCCTTTATAACATCTTCTAGTACGTCCCATACGAGCGGTTTTGCCTTTTCCACCGTGCGCTTTGCGCTCTTGATATTGTGGCACTGACCGCTTTCCACGAGCTTCTTCATTACGAACGGCTTGAAAAGCTCAATCGCCATTTCCTTGGGAAGTCCGCACTGATAGAGTTTTAATTCGGGTCCTACGACGATAACCGAACGACCGGAATAGTCGACACGTTTACCGAGAAGGTTTTGACGGAAACGTCCCTGTTTACCGCGAAGCATCCCGGAAAGAGATTTTAATTCTCTGTTCGAAGGTCCGGAAAGCGCCTTGCCGCGTCTGCCGTTGTCAATGAGTGCATCTACAGCTTCCTGCAACATTCTCTTTTCGTTCTTGACAATCATATCGGGCGCGCCGAGTTCTATCATACGTTTAAGACGGTTGTTGCGGTTTATTACTCTTCTGTACAGGTCGTTCAGGTCGGAGGAAGCAAATCTTCCGCCGTCGAGCTGAACCATGGGACGGAGGTCGGGAGGAAGTACGGGAAGCACGGTCAGAATCATCCATTCGGGGCGGTTGCCGCTCTTTCTGAAAGATTCGAGAATCTCTATTCTCTTAACCGCCTTGACGCGCTTCTGCGCCGCCGTGCCGGTCTCTATAATCTGTTTGGTCTCTTCGCACTCCTTGTCGAGGTCCACCGCCATAAGAAGCTCTCTTATGGCTTCCGCGCCCATACCGACTTTAAGTCCCGTATGCTCGCTGTCGCCGTATTTTTCCTCAATTTCACGGAGTTCTTTATCGTTTATTACCTGTTTGTATTCGAGAATGGGGATATTGCCCGGGTCGATTACCACGTACGCCGCGAAATATATTACCTGTTCGAGCGCTTTGGGGCTCATATCGAGCATGAGACCTATTCTTGAAGGTACGCCGCGGAAATACCAGATATGGGATACGGGAGCGGCAAGCTCTATGTGTCCCATTCTCTCGCGTCTGACTTTCGCGCGGGTTACTTCAACTCCGCACTTTTCGCAGGTTATACCCTTATAGCGTATACGCTTGTATTTTCCGCAGTGGCATTCCCAGTCCTTCATCGGTCCGAAAATGCGTTCGCAGAAAAGTCCGTCCTTTTCGGGCTTCTGCGTTCTGTAATTTATCGTTTCGGGTTTTGTCACCTCACCCTTGGAAAGTTCCCTTATTTTTTCGGGAGACGCCACGCTGATTTTAATTGAATTGAAATCGTTTAATTCGAACATTATATACCTCCCTTACTCTTCGTCGCCGCCGTCTTTTTCGTCTTCGTCGAAAAGATTGGACGTATCGTCGTCCTCGTCTTCGTCAAAGAGAGTGAATTTGTCCAAATCCTCGTCCTCGAGGTCGTCCATATCGTCGTCGGTGAAGAGTTCCTTGCTCGCAAAGTCGTCCTCGTCGTTGTCGAAAATGGAAATCGACCCGATGTCGATGTCGTCTTCTTCGTCTTCCTGTCCGACGATATCGAGCTCCTCTTCGGGTATTTTATCCTCGCGTTCACGTTCTTCGCGCTGGCGTGCGGAAGGAATCTGGTCGTCCTCGTCGTCGAGTTCGCGGATGATGAGTTCTTCCCCGCTCTCCGTGAGAACCTTTACGTCGAGCGCAAGCGACTGCAACTCTTTTAAAAGCACTTTGAACGCTTCGGGAATTCCGGGCTCGGATATGTTGTTGCCTTTAACGATACTTTCGTATGTTTTTACTCTTCCGACGATGTCGTCCGATTTTACTGTAAGAATTTCCTGCAAAATATGCGCCGCGCCGTAGGCTTCGAGCGCCCAGACTTCCATTTCGCCGAAACGCTGACCGCCGAACTGCGCTTTACCGCCGAGCGGCTGCTGCGTGACGAGACTGTAAGGTCCGATTGAACGCGCGTGAATCTTGTCGTCAACAAGGTGAATGAGCTTAATCATATACTGCACGCCCACCGTGACCCTGTTTTCGAAAGGCTCGCCCGTTCTGCCGTCGTAAACCTGTATTTTGCCGTCAACTTTGCCCTCGGGATTGAGTATGTTGTTTTCCTGGAACAAATGCTTGATGTCCTGCTCGGTAGCGCCGTCGAAAACGGGCGTCGCTATCTTCCAGCCGAGCTGTTTACACACAAGACCGAGGTGAACTTCGAGCACCTGTCCGATGTTCATACGCGAAGGAACGCCGAGAGGGTTAAGAACTATCTGTAAAGGAGTTCCGTCCGCAAGGAAAGGCATATCCGCCTGAGGAAGCACACGAGAGATAACGCCCTTGTTTCCGTGACGTCCCGCCATCTTGTCGCCGACCTGAATTTTACGTTTCTGCGCTATATATACGCGAACCAATTTGCTTACGCCCGGCGAAAGTTCGTCCTTGTTCTCGCGCGTGAATACTTTGACGTCGACTACTATACCACCTTCGCCGTGAGGGACTTTAAGGGAGGTGTCGCGCACTTCTCTCGCCTTTTCGCCGAATATCGCACGAAGAAGTCTCTCTTCGGGAGTAAGCTCGGTCTCGCCCTTGGGGGTAACTTTACCGACCAGTATGTCGCCGGGCTGAACTTCGGCACCCACTCTGATAATTCCGTCCGCGTCCAAATCTTTGAGCGCGTCTTCGGATACGTTGGGTATGTCGCGCGTAATTTCTTCCGCGCCGAGTTTTGTATCCCTCGCCTCGGTTTCGTGTTCCTCGATATGAATGGATGTGAACACGTCGTCCTGTACGAGTTTTTCGGAAATGAGAATGGCGTCTTCGTAATTGTAGCCTTCCCATTCCATATATGCAATGAGTATGTTTTTACCGAGCGCAAGCTCGCCGTTGTTAGTCGCGGGACCGTCGGCTATAATCTCGCCTGCCGCAACTTTGTCTCCCGTATTTATTATGGGACGCTGATTTAGACATGTGCCCTGGTTGGAACGTTCGAACTTCTTCAACGGATATTCGGAAATAAGTCCGTTTTCTTCCTGAATTTTTATACAGTCCGAACTTACGCCCACTGCAACGCCCGCATTTTTTGCACGTACAAGCACTCCGCTGTCGCGCGCTATAGCATCCTCTATACCCGTCGCGACTATCGCGGATTCCGTCTTCATGAGAGGAACTGCCTGTCGCTGCATGTTGGAGCCCATCAAAGCACGGTTGGTATCGTCGTTTTCGAGGAAAGGAATAAGCGCAGTCGCAACCGAAACAAGCTGCTTGGGCGAAACGTCCATATAATCCATCTTGTCGGGCGTATACTGGGTAATCAAATCGCGGTGACGGCAACCTATGTGCGCGTTGACGAATCTGTTGTTCTCGTCAAGCGGTTCATTCGCCTGAGCAACGATATATCTGTCCTCTTCGTCCGCTGTGAGATAATCGACTTTTTCAGTAACGAAAGTATCGGTAACTCTGCCCTCTTCGTCGAAAGTATGTTCCACCTTTCTGTACGGGCTCATGATGAAGCCGAACTCGTTGACTTTGGAGAAAGTCGCGAGCGAGGAAATAAGACCGATGTTCTGACCTTCGGGCGTCTCTATGGGGCACAATCTACCGTAATGCGAATGGTGAACGTCGCGCACTTCGAAAGTGGCTCTGTCGCGGTTAAGTCCTCCGGGACCTAGAGCGGAAAGTTTTCTCTTATGTGTAAGCTCCGCGGCGGGGTTGGTCTGGTCCATGAACTGAGAGAGCTGCGAAGAACCGAAGAATTCGCGTATTACCGCGGATACGGGGCGCACGTTTACGAGAGCCGAAGGAGTCACGTCCATGGCGTCCTGCGTAGCCATACGCTCTTTTATGAGTTTTTCCAGTCTTGCAATACCTATTCTGAGCTGATTCTGCAAGAGTTCGCCGACAGAACGCACGCGGCGGTTGCCGAGGTGGTCGATATTGTCTATCGTGCCGATGCCGTACTGTAAATCGATATTGGTGGATATGGCGGCGACGATATCGTCTACCGTTATATGTTTGTGATTGAGCTTTTCGATGACGGGCTTGATTGCCTTCTTTTCGTCCTCTTCGAACACTTCTCTGTCGCTTTCGAGGAGCTCGTTGAAGAGTTTGCAGGCGTTGACGAATTTGATGCGCTGCTCGCGACGCTTTTCTCTGTTACGCTTGTCCTCGGGCTTTTCGTCCTCGCTTTCGGGAACTTCCGCAGCGTAATAAATCGCGTTTATTTCTTCCGCATATTTTTCCGCCACTTCCTCTATCTTAGCTTCCGCGCATTCCGCGGCAAGCTGTTTCATAAACTTGAAATTCGGGTAATATATGGCGGGCAACAGTCCGAACGCCTTGCGGTTTTTATTGCTGACGGCGCTGAAATTGACGGTGTTGTTCGCGATGATTTTGTGTTTGATTTCTCCCTGTTCGGGGTCGGATACAAGCACGAAAACTTCGTTGACGCCGCAGTCCTGCATTTCGACTGCCTGAGCTTCGGAGACGATGTCGCCCTTGTGTCCGAGAACTTCGCCCGTTTCGGGATTAAATACATCCTCGGCAAGTTTGCAGCCGGGAAGTCTGTACGCAAGATTGAGCTTTTTATTGAATTTATAACGTCCGACTTTTACGACGTCGTAACGGCGGGGGTCGAAGAACAGGTTGTTGAGATGCTGTTTAACGGACGCCTCGGTGGGAACTTCGCCGGGACGAAGTCTGCGATACAACTCTATAAGCCCGGCCGACTCCGACTTGGTCGTATCCTTGGCAATGGTATTTTCGATTATTTTTTCGCCGGCGAACAAATCGGTCAGCGCTCTGTCCGAACCGAAACCGAGCGCACGCAAAAGCACTGTCGCCGCGATTTTACGTTTTCTGTCGACGTGAACCCACAATGTAACGTTTCCGGTATTGTCCACGTTCTGTTCGAGCTCCAACCATGCGCCGCGGTTGGGAATAACGGTGGTGCCGAAAATCTCCTTGCCCGTCTTGTCACGCGAAGAAGCGTTGTAAACTCCGGGAGAACGGACGAGCTGAGAGACTATAACTCGCTCGGCGCCGTTAATGATAAACGAACCCGAATCCGTCATAAGCGGGAACTCGCCCATAAATACCGTCTGGTCGAGAATTTCGCCCTTGACTTTATTGACGAGCCTTACGGTAACGTGCATAGGCAACGCGTACGTCGCGTCGCGGTTACGGCACTCTTTCTCGTCATACTTGGGTTTTTCGTCAAACCAGTGATTGAGAAAATAGAGCTCGTAATGGTCGGAATAGTCGGTTATCGGCATAAAGTCCTCGAAAACTTCGGTAATGCCGTCTTTGATAAACGAATTGTAACTCGACTTCTGAATCTCGACAAGGTCGGGAATGTCGATAACTTCGTTTATTTTTCCGAACTTCCTCCTTTCGGTTTTGCCATACTTTTGAACAGGTAAATTCATTGAAGAAGAACTCCTTTTTGGCTTTCGCCCTGATATTTAGGCGATTATCCGTATATATCTTTTCACCGGAAAAAATCGATATTGACTTAAAAAATTTTCGATTATCCGAAAATTTTTTCACACACTCTTTACAAACACGTTTTCTTAATGTATAATTAACGACGAAAAGTAAACGTTTTGAGAGGTTTTTTGTCGCATTTTGCACGAATTTTACGTCTCAAATTTACAATGAGCGCAGAAAATCGCATTTTAGTTCAGTGTATTATTATATGGAAGAGAAAAAATAAAGTCAAGCGTTTTATTCGCTTTAAAGGAATATTTTAAAAAAATACAAATTTATTTGATTTTTTGTCATATTGTATTTTACCGTCATTCCGACTTTTTTTATCATTCGGCATTATTATGTCATTCCGAGCGCCCCCTGTCATTCCGAGCGATAGCGAGGAATCGGATATTTCGCTTCGCTCAACATGACAATGCCGCTCAACATGACGGAAACATTCTTCCTCACAACATTCGTCATACCACCACACTGTCACTTCGAGCGATATTTGTCATTAAAAATTCTTTCGCTACACCGCGTTTTCGCATTTTGAGCTTCACTGCCATACTGCGCTCCCCCTGTCATTCCGAGCGCCCCCTGTCATTCCGAGCGTAGGGAGAAATCTTTACCCCCCCCCAACGTTTAACGCGGCGCATCAAAATGCGCGACAGAAAAACACTATCCGGAGTCGTTAAATCATCATGAGAATAGATAAATTTTTAAAAGTATCGCGCGTACTAAAAAGGCGCACACTGTCCAAACAAGCCTGCGAAAAAGGCAAAGTTTCGGTAAACGGCAGAGAAGTAAAACCCGCCCATCAGATTAAAGCGGGCGATATCGTCGAGCTGAAATTTACGGGCGGGGCGGTAAAATTCAGAATAAACGAAGTGAGAGAAACCGTAAAAAAAGACGAAGCGGCAAAGCTCTATGAAATCATTTCCGAGGGAGACGGCGACAATGAATGAAATCAAAGTAAGCGCGGTTATCTGCGCGGCAGGCAAAGGCGAACGCGCGGGATTCGGAAAAAACAAACTTCTGACTCCGCTTTTCGGTGCGCCCGCGCTTTATCACACGCTGAAAAAATTTCAATCGCCTCTTATTGACGAAGTAATAGTTACCTCTTCCCCCGAAGATTTAAAAGAAATATCCGCGCTCTGCGCGCCTTTCGGATACGTTGCGGTATTGGGAGGGGCGTCGCGTACGGAAAGCGTAAAAAAAGCTCTTAAAAAAGTCAACGGGGATATCGTGCTGATTCACGACGGCGCGCGTCCCTTCCTCTCTACGGCATTAATAGAAAAATGCATAGCGGAAACGGAGAAATTCGGAAGCGCGGTCTGCGCGGTAAAATTCACCGACACCGCGGTTTTCTGCGATTACGGACTTATAACCGAGCGCCTCGACCGCGACAGGCTTTACTGCGTGCAGACTCCGCAGGGCTTTCTGACGGAAGACATAAAGAAAGCGTACGAACTCGCAGACAAGCGCCTATACACAGACGACAGCGCGGTTTACGGAAAATTTATCGCTCAACCGCATATAATCGACGGGGAACCGACGAATACAAAACTGACTTACAGAGAAGATTTCATGCGCGAAACTGCGCCGCAAAATAGCTCTGAAAAAAACAGAACGGGATTCGGCGTGGACGTTCACGCATTCGGAAAGGGAAACTCGGTCACCCTCGCGGGCGTTAAAATACCGCATACTATGGGGTTAATCGCACACAGCGACGGCGACGTCGTGCTCCACGCAGTCTGCGACGCCCTGCTATCCGCGGCGGGGCTTAAAGATATAGGAACTTACTTTCCCGACAGCAACCCCGCTCTTAAAGGCGCGGACAGCGGAGAAATGCTTGAAAAAGTGGTAAAAATGCTTGAAAACGAGGCATATGTACCGCTCAATATATCCGTCAGCGTTCAGGCGGAATCCCCACGCCTTGCACCTTACATAGACGATATGAAAGCAAATATCGCCCGCCGCACGGGCTTGAAATTAACGGATATTGCAGTGGCTGCGGGCACTTGCGAAGGACTCGGTTTCGTCGGCGAACGTCTGGGAATCGCCGCATACTGTACGGTTCTTCTCAAAGAAATTTAATAACGGAGTACATATGGCAAAGACAATCACGGAATTTATATGCAGTGAATGCGGGGCTTCCAGTCCGAGATGGCTGGGGCGCTGCCCGTCTTGCGGAAAATTCAACACGATGACCGAGGAGATAATAAAATCTTCCGAACAGAGAACATCGCAATCTCAGAAAAAAGCCGTATATGCAGGCAGAGCAAAACCCCTTTCCGAAATTACATACGAACGCCACAACCGCACTCCGTCAGGAATTTCAGAATTCGACAATGTGCTTGGCGGCGGCATCGTATCGGGGTCCCTCGTCCTTCTGGGAGGCGACCCGGGTATAGGTAAGTCGACTTTGCTCACGCAAATTGCCGCACATCTTTCCGAGAATAAAAAGGTGTTGTATTTTTCCGCCGAAGAGAGTTGTTCGCAGGTAAAAATGCGCGCACAGCGTCTCAACCTCAGGTCGGAAAATCTGCTTATTATTAACGAAACCTGTATAGACTGCCTTGACAGCGAACTCGAAGGCGTGGAATTTTGCGTAATCGACTCCATACAGGCGGTATACACGGACGACCTGTCCTCTTCGGCAGGCTCCGTCGGACAAGTCAGAGAGTGCGCCGCAAAAATCATGCGGATAGCCAAGAGTCGCGGAATAACCTTTTTCATTATAGGTCACGTAACCAAAGAGGGCGCACTCGCCGGTCCGAAAGTTCTTGAACACATCATGGATACCGTACTTTATTTCGAGGGGGAAAACCAGGAAAACTTCCGCATACTGCGCGCCGTAAAAAACAGATTCGGTAACGTAGCCGAAGTAGGCGTGTTCGAAATGACTGGCGAGGGAATCGTCGCGGTAACCGATTACTCGGGCGTATTTCTTTCGGAAAGCCGCGGAGAAGAACCCGGGTCCGCGGTAACGCCCGCACAAACGGGAGCACGCTGTATGAACGTTGAAATTCAAACGCTCGTCAGCAAGACGTCATTCGGACTTCCGCGAAGAATGCCGCTCGGTATAGATTACAACAAACTGGTGCTTTTGATTGCCGTGCTCGAAAAGCGTTGCGGGCTTTCGCTCGGCGGCAGCGACGTCTACGTAAACGCAATGGGCGGCATCAAATTGAATGAGCCTGCCTGCGACCTTGCGGTATGCGCCGCACTTGCTTCCGCTTACTATTCGAAGCCGATTGATAAATATACCGCTGTTTTCGGGGAAGTGGGACTTACCGGCGAAGTTCGCGCCGTATCATATTGCGAAAAACGGGTTGCGGAATGCGTGAAAATGGGTTTCAGAAAAGTTCTCGTGCCCGCAAAAAACATGAAATCGGTGACAAAGTATACGGATAAAATAACCGTGATTCCCGTTCTTTACGTGAACACGATGATAAAAGCTCTTTTCAAGGACTGAAAAAATCAAGCGGGCGGCAACTAATGTTGCCGCCCGCTTTTTTTATTTGATTTAAGGTTTTCAAACCCTTCGGCAAGCCTCAGGGTGACTATGTACGTCATTCCGAGCGACAGCGAGGAATCTTTCAGTCAAAACGAAAACACCGATAACCTGTTATCAACCGTAATTGCAGAACTGCTCGAATTCCGAAGTCCTCGCAAGTTCGGCGCCGCCGAACGTAAACACCGCCGAAACGGTAACCGAACCTCTGAGATTTTTCGCGCCTGCGGTACCGTTACCGCAGTTCATTCCGCCCTTTGACAAGGAACCGGAAAGCCCGCTAAACATTGCGTTGCCCAGATTGTCGTATGAGAACTCTTTGTAGCCCCCGAAAAGACCGGCTTTGCCGTGAGCATAATATGTCACGCTTACGTTCGCACTTACACCCGCGGAAACGGCAAGGGTTTCACTTATTCCCTCCGCAAATCCGAGCGAATAACTTCCCTCGTATTTCCACTGCGTTCCGGAAACTCTGTCGAGATTTATCGTTACCAGGTCCTTAGCCCACGCCGCCCACAACGTGGCGGTTGTGCTTTCACCCTCTATGCCGTAGTTTTCGAGCATCTCTTTAAGCGCTGCGCCGCTTTCCACAAAACGGTATCCCTCACCTTCCTGAATAAACCAACCGAGGAACAGACCGTCCGACGAAGCAAACTTCGCAAGCTCTTCCTCCTGTCCGAAACGAAGGCGTACCGAATCGCCGTATAAACCGTCGGAAACTATTTTACAATTCTCGTAAGCCACGTCGCTGCGGTAATCGACTTCTATAATTTTGCCGACCCACTGCGCGTAATAGACAACGTCGCCTCTTACTACCGTATCCGCGACGGGCTCGCCGGAAAATTCCGCATTTTCGTAATATCCGCCGAAATTATATGCAGTGGATATGATTGCGCCCGAAACGTCGTTCAAATCGACGTTCGTAAAGTATTCGTATTCTTTAACGGTAACATACCCGTTGTACGCGTCGCTCCACTCAGACCCGACAACGTTCTGAGAACTGACTACAGTTACCGTATAAGTATTTATAGTGTACACTGCAACGAATGCATATTCGCCGTCGGCGGAAATAACCGTATTTTCGGCAATTTCTCCGTACGGAGTATACCACGTCCCCGTATGTCCCGTTTTTTCGGGCACTGCGGGCATATTGTCGGCGGTAAGCACTGTATCGGCATAATAAAATTTCTCGATATCGCCGAAAGTTACTTTGTACACGCGTTCCCATACAGCCCTGAGTTCGGTATCTGAATTTACGTGGAGAACAAAGCACTCGACGCCGTCCGCATTGACGTCAGAATCGGTGAATTCGCAAGCGCCTCCGTCGGCATACGTATAACCTTTAAGCCCGTAATATACCGTTTCTCCGTTCTCCTCGGCAGCAACGACCAAATCTTTTCTTACAAGCACTTGCTTATACGCGTTTTCCACCGTTCTCAGCCACAAGCCGCTGTTTTCATCCCATACGTAATTGTCGTCCGTGCGGTAATCGCTGAATATAGTGACCGAATACGTGTTGTCGTAAATTGCGCGATAAATCAGATTTCCGTTTTCGTCGGCTATGTATTCGGGCTGCCAAACAGCTGTACGTCCGTCTATAGGCGACATAACCGAAGAGGGTTCGGGTGCTTCGACAACCGTATAAATTCTGCGCGCCGCGGAATTATATATAACGGTCTGTCTCGTCCCGTGTTCTTCGAACACCGAATTGTAGCCGTCCGCCGCATATTCGAAAGCAAGCGTGCCGACTTTCAAATCGGAACCGTTACCGAACGCAATATATCTTGTATTTGCGTCGCGGAGAAGCTGTTCGTAATGCGTACGGGCGCAGATTTCATCGTACGTGAATCCGCCGAGAACCTCTTCCCAGCTCCTTCCGCCGAGTTCGCCGAGGGCTGTCGTCGCAACGTTGATTGTCGTATTGCTCTTTCCGTCAGCCCAGATATTCTGAGGATTCTCGTAAACAAGCGTTCCGCTTAAATTTATAATTCCCATCATTTCGCCGTCGATTGAAAGCGATTTGAGAATATAAGTACCGTCGTTCCTGTGTTCGGCATTGAGTCTGACGGTAATGTCGTCCATACTAACGCCTATAAGCCCGCCGACCGTCTTGCCGTTTATTTTTACCGTCCACACGTCGGCAGAAGAGTCGTATTCGTAAAGCGAAATATAGTTGGATAGCATTGCGCCGTAATCTTTCGCCTCGGGCATGGAAGCGTTGCCGTCCGATTTCATAAAACTCATTACGAGCGACGAGAAATTGAACATGTATTCCAGCTGCTTGAATATGTCTGCCGAGAAATCCGAAAGCGTCATCACACGGTATGTAACTTTCCCGCCCGACGTCTTTCTCATATAAATCATATCGCCGACTATTGTCATATCCACCTGAGCGGCTTCGGTAATTACGAGAGAAACCTTATCGTAATTGAGTTTTACGTTTACGGCGACGCTGTTGTCGTCCGCAATGTTAATTCCGAGCGCAACGTTGATGACGGGCTCCATAAGTTTGAGAGACCCGAGATGCAATTTGAGTTTTACGCTGCCGTCAATGAAGTATTCTCGGTTCAGAAGATATTCCGCAGTAGCTCCCGCCGCAATTTCCTCCTCAGTTGCCTTGTGAGTAGCGGAATTCACGAACGTCTTCAAAAGCGTATCCAAATCGTCGAAATTTCTATATCCCTGCAAACCAAGCTCTGCGGCTGGCTTGGAAACTTTTTGATAATCGAGCCCGAGCGCAAGGTTAAGTTTGTTTTCGGTATTGTCGCCGAACACTATATTTTCGAAACTTATACCGGAAATTCGCGTTCTGCCGTCCGAAACAGTCTTAGAGACCGTGAATGTCAAATCGTCGGCATTTTCGTTTGTTCCGTTCATAGCGGCGGAATCGAGCGTAACGGAGAAGCTGTTCTCCAAAACGGTAATATCCTTTATGAAATTGCCCTCGGTTACAACCACTTCTCCGTCGGAATCAGTTTCGCCGTCGAACATATGCATAGCGTTTTCCAAAAGGGAATTCAGAATCGACGAAATGCTGTTCCCTCCCAAAAGCTGAGGTATAAAACTGTCTCCGAGAGACGCAAACTGGTCTTTGGTGAAAGGAATATACTTATCCACCAACAGCGTGTTAAGCCCCGCCGCAATTTCCGCAATCACTCCGTTTACTTTATCGGAAAGCTCCTTATCTATACCGTCGGAACCTACGGTCACGTCGTCGAGATTGAGCATTGCAACCGCCATAGACACAAGCGTCATCAGCTCGTCGGCGGGCGCATAGACGTAAAGCGGTTCGTAACCCGCCTGAGAGGGCAACAATTTGGACACCGAAAGATATACGTCCAGAATACCGTCGGTATGATATCCTCCCGCCGTCAGACCGTTTTCCGTTCTGTTCGGCGTAGCGTCGAGAAGATAGAAATCGAGATACAGGCTTTCGTCCGCGGAATTCCTTGCCGTAAGTTGCAGATTGAAATGCACATAAGCGGTACTGTCTATATAGAAATTCAAATCTTCGCCGCCGTTGAAATGTATGGGGAAACCGTTTTCGCCTCTGTCATATTCGAGGAGAGCCTCGAAATCGTATTTGACGAAACCGTTTTGCGCATATTTCGAACTGCCGTCCGAAAGCTGACCGGAAACGCGTGCGGTCACGCTCTGTTCTACGAGCATTTCAGCCGCCGAACCGAGATAACCGAGCATTTCGGCAATCTGTGCGGAGTTCACGAGTTTACCTTCCTCTACGGGACAAACGGGAAGAACGTAATGCGAAATTCTCGCGTTTTCCAATTTTATACCTACGGCGGCGCTACCTATTTCGAGATTAAGCGAACCGCCCGCAGTGAGGTCGGAACCAATGGAAAATGCAAAATTATTTCCCAAAGCTATGTTCAATTTGCCGTTTTCGGCAGAAATTTGAACCGATTTTATAAGCTCGGCAATATCTATATTTCCGTCGCCATCGGTCGTAATATTCAGAATTTTAAGAATTTCCGCCAAATCGAAAGACGCCGTACCGCCCGTTTTGAGCAGTTTCAGAATATCATCGAAACTCTCCGCCTGAACAAGTTTGTTTTCGCCGGCTATTTCGTTTACTACCGCGGCAATTCTGTTATACGTTTCGACGAACGCCTCGCCTATGGTTTGAAGTCCTTCCATAGTATCCACGGTAAAGCCTACGTCTCCGTATGCGATTACGAGAGTTCCGCCCGCATACGAAACGTAGAAATCGTTATATGTATCTCCAATCGTAAGCGTTGCGTCAAGAGCGAACTCTATGCCGTTTACGAAAGACAACGCAAGATTTTTCACGTCGGCTTTGATTTCCGTGTCGTCGATATTAAGATTAATCGTGCCCGAAAGCGAAAAACCTTCGTTCAGGTATATATAATCTTTTTTGTCCTCTTCGGTCGGCGCCGCGGGAATTTGCGATTTGTCCCCGAAAGCCACCGAGGCGGAAATATGTTTACCGAACAGCGCAAGTTCGGCATCAATACCGATACCGCCGTTAATATTTACGTTTGCGGCAAGATTAACAAGAGCGCCCAGCACTTCGAACTGCGTTTCTACGGTTATTCCGTTCTCCGTAAAGTCCGTAATGTCGAGAAGTTTACCGATAAGTTCCGCAATGCTCGTTTCCGCGTTGCCGTCTGCAAACGCCGCCGAGGAAGGCAGACTAAGCATATACTTTGCATTTCCGCCGCAATCGAGATAAAGTTCTTTACCCGAGAATATAAAGTCGATTCCCGCAATATTTGCGCGTACCCCGACGAACTTTCCGCCCTCAAGAGCTATATGTACGTTTCCGTCGAACTCGACGCCGTCTATATTGAGACCTACCGCTAAGGTTACGCCGTCGTTCATCAGGTCGGCATACTGTCTCTTGTCCTCCGCGGTAAGCTCCGCGGGGGCGTCGGCTTTGTTTCCGAAACCGACGGCGACGGATATTTCCTTATCGAAAGCGTTCAGATTGACATTCAGTCCGAAACCGTCGTTTAATTTCAAAGTGACCGCAAGATTCAACACAGTCTCGAATACGTTGAGGTCGGTTGAAACGGTTATTCCGTTTTCGTCCGTCTTTATTCCGCCGACGAGTTTTCCGAGGAGCGATTTAATATCTTCCGAATCAATCGCGCCGAAATCAAATCCGGGCAGGCTTACTTTGCCCGTTGCGACTTTGTATCTTGCGTTTTTGCCCAAATCGAGATATAACGCGTCCCCGTCGTATACGACGTTCAAACCGCCGAAACCTGCGCGTATTCCGCCGAAACTTCCTCCTTCGAGTCCTATGTAAACGGTACCGTCCATGCCGAATCCGTCTATTCCGAGAGCGACGTTAAGAGCAAGCCCTTCGTTCATCATATCGGAATACGCCGCTTTATCCGCTTCCGTAAGGAGCGCGGGAGCATCCGCCTGAGTACCGAATTCTATTTTTGCCTTCAAGGGCGTTTCACCCAAAGAGAGCGCCGTGTTTACGTCGCCGAGAGTAACTTTGTCCCCGTCAATCAGGAAATTGAACTCCAAAGGTATTTTCAACCCGAACAAATCGAGTACCGGGCTGAGAACGGCAGACTTCCCGTCCTCGCTCAGAGAAAAGGCATTGTCGTCCGCAAGCTGAGACAAAAGAGCGTTTATGTCAAGTCCCGTCCCTTCGGCCGCGGACATCCCCGCACCGCCGCCGAAATTCAAATCGTCCGTACAGAGTTTATATTTTGCGCCGCCGAGAGACAAATAAACGTATTGTTTGCCGTTCTCTTTGTCCAGATGCGCCGTTATGTCGCCCAACTTGAAGCTCAGTCCGCTCAAAGCTCCGTTGTTCATTTTCAGGTCGACCACGCCGTTTAACGGCATTGCGCCGAGAGAGGCATTCAGCTTGAATACCGCGCCGTCTACCATAACTCCGCCGAATGCGTTCATTATACAATTGAAAGCGTTTATTTTATTCTCTTCCTCGGGAGAAACCTGCTCGCCGAGAAGAGGTTTGAAAAAGTCTTCGTAATAAGTGTTGTCGCACTTTTCCTTTTCGTAGGAATATACGGTAACGCTTGTGGAGGAACAATTGGAATCGAGTCCCGCGACTTTGGCGAAATATGCGTCTTGTATCTCGCATCTGAGTACCGTCCAGTCGGCGTCGAAAGTATATTTCACTTTTATATCGTCGAACTTGGGCAGCCCTGAAAGCCCGCCCGTCGTCGCCATTTGCTTGCCGTAATAATAAACCGCGGAGTTGGCGCCGAGGTTTTCCGTATCGTAATCGCCGTTCAGATGCAATTCCACCGAATAAGTGCCGTCGCCGTTATCGACGACTTTTTCGGACGTACCGTCGGGGAGCACCGTTTTTTCGTTTATTACGTAGACGGAAAACTCCGTGGGAGGATAACCGCGCTTTTCCTTGAAACCACCCTCGCCCTCTATGGGAAGATTTCCGTCGAGAGAGTTTTTCCACTCGGTATCCATTCCGTTGTAAGTGCTCGAATTTCCCGCAGCGCTTCTCCAGAGAACCCTGCCCGCCGCAGTGCAGAACTGTCTTGCGCTGCAAACGATTTCCAGACCGGTAGTGATATCGGCGGATACGAGCACGTCGTCTTTGTACTGTTTATACGTATAAACTTTCTGTTGCGCCGGTATACCGAGCGCAACGGCGTTAACCGTCGATTCGAATTCGGAATACCAATACCGGCGCTGTTTGAAGCGGTAGTGCATATAACCTACGGCTTCAAGCGCCGTATGGTCGGTGGGCTCGCCGCCCGAGGGCAGTTCGTAATAAACCGTTTTGTATCCGTAGTCCACGATGTCGGGCACTTCGGGCACCATCAAAAAGCCGAATCCCACCGAAGCGAGAGCAAGCGCGAACATGACGGAAAACGCCAATGCTGTTTTACGCAGACGGCGTTTGTGTTTGAGCGCAAGAGGCTTGCGGCGATATATACGCTTTTCCCCCTCGCCAATCCTGGTTTTTTTATCGTTAAGACCGGCGCGCTTATTTATGCCGCCGTCGTTCTTATCGCGATTTTTAGCGGTGTAACCCGCATCTTTCACTACCGTAAGACCTTCTTCCGCGCGAAGTCCGTCCTTTACGGCTTTCTGCCTGTTTATCATCTATATTCCTCAAAAGAACGGTTTTTTTGCCCGCACTTTCCACATTATATATAATGTCTACCGTATCAGTATAATACGTATATGACAAAATGTCAAGTATGTAATAAAATTATATGATAAAAATTTATTTTTTAACCGCAATTGACAAAAGTTGCTTTTCCGATACGGAATTTTTTGGAAAATTGATATTGACAATTGAAGTATAAAGGTCTATAATTAAACGGTATTAAAGTATTCTTACAAGTACATTTCGGAAAGATGCCCTGATGAAATCTGCAACGAAAAAACTTAATTTTGGAAAAGCGGCGGAAATTCTGAGAAATATCCTTTCGTCGAAATATTTACCGTTTGTAACCGCGGCAATAACAGTCGGTTGTTACTATCTCGGGCTCGATTTACTGACTTATTATTACATCGTCATATCGGGAGTAGCCGTTTTGCTGTTACTCGACGACGCCACTCCTATATTTTCGAATTTCCTTTTCATGTCGATTGCCGTCTCGAAAATAAATTCGCCGTCGCCCAACGCAATGGGCTCGGACTTTTATTTCCGTCCCGCGGTACTCGCCCAACTGATAATACTCATAGTTATTTTTGCGGCGGCGGCGATTTACAGGATAGTCCGCGCGGCAATGCGAAAAGAATTCAGGCTGTCGCCGGTATTCTTCGGTCTGTGCGGACTTTCGGTTACATTCCTCGCAAACGGTCTTTTCAGTTCCGATTACAACCCGATGAACATCGTCTACGGACTGTTTATGGCGGGCAGTTTTCTCGGAATTTTCACTCTTATGAAGGACAACGTTTCCTGCACCAAGGAAAGTTTCGAAAAAGTCGCCTATGCGTTCGTTGCGTTCAGCGCGGCTCTTCTTTTGGAACTTCTCGTCGTATACTGCACGACTGAAGGAATTATTCAGGACGGCTGCGTTATAAGAAACAAGATAACATTCGGTTGGGGAACGTACAATCAGATTGGCTGTTTTATGGTGTTGTGCATCCCCGCCGTATTCTATGTGGCGCACAAACACAAGTTCGGATACCTCTTTTTACTCTATTCCATGGTCGTCGGCGCGGGAGCGATTTTCACGATGAGCCGTCAGGCTATGTTATGCTCCGTCATAGTCTATCCTCTGTGCTTTGCGATTTTGCTTATAAGAGGAAGAAATAAACTTATAAACAGAATTATAGGCGGCATAGCGCTTGTTATAGGAATAGTGTTCGTCGGAATTTATTACAGGGAACTGTTCAATTTCTTCCATTCCCTTTTAATAAGCCTCAAAACGGGAAGCGGCAGAACAGGTCTTTGGGTTAAAGCCTGGAACAATTTCGAATCTGCGCCGCTTTTCGGCACGGGATTCTATGCAAAACTTCCTCCGAGCCTCAACACGGTGGGACTCGATATCATACCTCTCATGTACCACGATACCGTTTTGCAGCTTCTTGCCTCCTGCGGCATATTAGGTCTTATAGCTTACGTAATTCACCGAATACAGACGATAGTATCGTTTTTCAAAAACATCACGCGGGAAAGGGTATTTATTGCAATTACCGTATCGGCTCTTTTGCTTATAAACCTTCTCGACAATCACCTGTTCTACATCTTCCCCACGATAATGTACAGCTCGATGATTGCAATGCTCGTCAAATCGGAAAACATAAAATAAAAAAAGCGGTTATAACCGCTTTTTTTATTGCATAATTTACCCCCCCCTCTCTTACGTTCAGGATGACAGGAAAGAATACGCAACAGGACGACAAACAGTCATTATTCCGAACAAATGTCATCACGACCTCTTTTGTCGTACCGAGCAACGCGAGGACCCTTCGCTTATGGGCGAAAGGCGCACTGAATGACAAAGGAGGCGCGGCGTGCGCCTCCTTTGTCATTCAGAGATTTTATGTTGTTATAAACCGCTTAGGTCATTCCGAGGTTTGCCGAGGAATCTTATTCAAAATAAAAAGCCGCGGCATAATGCCGCAGCTTCGTTCAGTTCTGAGGTTTATAAGTCGTAACAAGACCGGCAACGAGATTCTTCATATCCAAAGTTTCGGACTTAGCCGCTTCGCGGAGTTTTTCAAGAGTATCCCAAAGATATGCCTCGTCCAGTTCAATCGGGTTAGCTATATTAATAAGTCCGTTCGGAGTCTTCTGCATTCCCTCTTCGTCCATAAGGCGTTCTTCGTACAACTTTTCTCCAGGTCGCAAGCCCGTGCAGACAATCTGTATATCCTCATTGGGCTTTAAACCCGAAAGTTTTATAAGATTGTAAGCCAAATCGTAAATTTTTACCGGCTCGCCCATATCGAGAACGAAAATCTGACCGCCCCTGGCGTAAGCGCCAGCCTGCAAAACGAGCGAAACAGCTTCGGGTATGGTCATAAAATAACGAATAATATCCTTATGCGTAACCGTCACCGGGCCACCCTCGGCAATCTGTTTTTCGAACAGAGGAATAACCGAACCGTTTGAGCCGAGAACGTTCCCGAATCGCACCGCCACGAAATTCGTGTTTTTGCTGTGCTTTCCGACGGTCTGAATAATCATCTCGCAGATACGCTTTGTCGCACCCATTATATTGGTAGGGTTTACGGCTTTGTCGGTGGAAATCTGCACAAAGGTCTCCGCACCGTACTTGTCCGCGCATTTAGCCATATTCAGAGTACCGAAAACATTGTTTTTAACGGCTTCGTTGGGGCTTGTTTCCATTAAAGGCACATGTTTATGGGCCGCCGCATTAAATACGATTGCAGGTTTATATTTTTTGAATACGTCCTCGAGTTTCCCCTCGTCCCTTATACTGGCAATAAGAGTCAGCAGATTGAGCCGGGGATAATTTCTCTTCAACTCCTGCTCTATATCGTAAGCATTGTTTTCGTATATATCCAAAATAATGAGTTGGCGCGGATTATGCGTAGCAATCTGACGGCAGAGTTCGCTGCCTATGGAACCGCCGCCACCCGTTACAAGGATAACTTTGTTCTCGATATATCCCATTATTTCGTCTAAATTGACGTTAATCTGGTCTCTGCCGAGAAGGTCGGTAATGCGCACTTCTCGGAGCGCCGAAACATTGGCTTCACCGCTCACAAATTGATATATTCCGGGCAGAATTTTTACTTTGCAGTCAGTTTTCTTGCATATATCGTAAATACGGTTAATCTGCGCTTTGGGCGCCGACGGCATAGTAATCAGAATTTCGTCTATGGCGTATTTGCCCGCATATTTCGGAATTTCTTCCGTAGTTCCCACTATCTTTACGTTATGAATACGTTTCCCCAATTTATTTTCATCGTCATCTATTATGCAAAGGGGAAGATAATCGATTTTATCGGTAGTCTGAATTTCTCTGATTAAAGCGGTTCCCGCGTTTCCCGCGCCAACAATAAGCGTTCTCACTTTGTCTTTCGTTTTGCGCGAAAGCGAGTACTTCAATGCGTAATAGAGTCTCTTCGAAAAACGGATAAACAGAGCGAACACTCCGAGAAACACACTGAACAGAACGCATGTTCTCAGGTCGGCAACGTCGTCAAACAAGAAGATGTATGCGATATTCACGCACAACACCAGAATACAGGCGGCGACGAGTTTCAACGCGTCCATTATTCCGACGGAAGTAAACACGAAGAAATACAGCCTGAATACGATGAAAAGCACGTATACCGTGGCTATATTCGCAAGGTACCAGTACAGAAGCTCGATTCCCGGAAATTCCGTTCCCCGCACCACCAATACCGAAAGTAACATAGAAACGGTAATCGCGGCGAAATCGCACGCGGCTACCACAACTATATCTTTGAATTTTGCGTAGTTTTTCTTTTTAGAACAGTTCATTTATTCCACCGTAACGCTTTTTGCGAGATTGCGCGGTTTATCGACGTCGTTACCCTTCAAAACGCTCAAATAGTAAGCGAAAAGCTGTAACGGAATGACTGCGAGACTTGCCGCGAACATATCATCGGTAGGCGGGACGACAAGTTTCACGTCCGCGTCCGGGTCTGCCTTATCGTTTCCCTCGTAAGTCAGCGCCGCTACGAACGCGCCGCGGCTTTTCGTTTCCACAAGGTTGCTCAACGTTTTTTCAAGCAAGCGCCGCTGCATCATAATTCCGAGAACAAGCGTTCCGTCCTCTATAAGGCTTATCGTACCGTGCTTTAACTCGCCTGCGGCATAAGCCTCCGAATGGATATAACTTATCTCTTTAAGTTTGAGGCTGCCCTCCACGCTCACGGCGTAATCCACGCCGCGTCCTATAAAGAATACATTCTTTTTATTTGCCGCTTCCGAAGCAAAGCGCTGAATATTCTCCTTGTTTAAAAGGATGCTCCGTATCTTATCCGGGATAAGCAAAAGCTCCGCTACGAGTTCGTCCTTTCTTTCTTTCGTCATTGTTCCGCGGACGGCGGCGAGTTTTATCGCCAATAAATATCCCACAATGAGCTGCGCACTGTACGCTTTAGTGGTTGCGACCGCTATTTCGGGACCGGCGCGAGTATAAAGCACGTCGTCCGCTTCCCTCGCAATGGAAGAGCCGACGACGTTGACTATCGCAAGCGTCCTCATTCCCAACCTTTTCGCCTCTCTGAGCGCCGCCAGAGTATCAGCCGTTTCTCCCGATTGACTTATTGCGACTACAAGACAGTTTTTATATGCCACGGGCGCTCTGTATCTGAACTCCGACGCGAGCTCCACCCTGACGGGCAAACGCGCGAAATTTTCTATTACATATTGCGCCGCAAGTCCCGCGTGATACGCCGAACCGCAGGCGACTACGACTATACTGCCGATTTTGCCGAGCATTTCTTCGTCGAGAGAAGTGTTCGGAAACTTTATTTCGCTACCGAAAAGATAAGCGGCGAGCGTATCTTTGACGACTTCGGGCTGTTCGTGCATCTCTTTGAGCATAAAATGCTCGTACCCGCCCTTTTCCGCAGCTTCCGCACTCCACTTTATTTCAACAGGGCTCTTATCTATAGTTTCCCCGTCCAGATTAAAAAAACACGCCGTTCCAACGGAAAGGCAGACAATTTCCGCGTTTCCCGTATAATAGACCGATTTCGTATATTTCAAAATCGCAGGCACGTCCGAAGCGATAAACGCGTCGTTGCCGCATACGCCCACAATCATCGGACTGTCCTTGCGCACGGCATAAATTCTGCCGGGCAGCTCCTTGAACAGCACGGCAAGCGCGTACGACCCTTTTACCCTGAGTATGAAATTCGCAATAGCCTTTACGGGGTCTTTGTGTTTTTTATAATAATAATCGACGAGTTTCGTCGCGACTTCCGTATCCGTCTGAGAGTAAAAATTATAACCGCGGCGCAAAAGTTTCTGTTTGAGTTCGGTGTAGTTTTCTATTATCCCGTTATGCACGGCGGCGAGCGTCTGTTCGTCGTTGAAATGAGGATGCGCGTTGCATTCCGAGGGTTCGCCGTGCGTCGCCCAACGGGTATGACCTATTCCGCAACAACCTTTAAGCGCTTTCCCTCCATCCGTTTTTTCGGAAAGAGATGAGAGCCTTCCCTTAGCCCTGACAATTGTTATATTGCCGTTGCCGTCAGCAACCGCAACGCCAGCGGAATCGTAACCGCGGTATTCGAGTTTTTCAAGCCCGTCCAAAAGCACGGGGGCGGCTTGTCTGTCGCCGATATATCCGACTATTCCACACATAAATTTTAATTCCGTTCGTAACCTTTTCCGCGCAGCACGGCGGCGACGCCGTCCGCGTATTCGCGACAAAGGCTTTCGCTCTCGGCTTCCACCATTATTCTTATAAGCGGCTCGGTTCCCGACCCTCTCACGAGTATCCTTCCGCCGTAGCCCAGCTTGTCCTCCGTATCCTTTATCGCCTTTTTCAAATCTTCATCGCTCAAAGCCGCGTTCTTATCGCAAACGTTAATATTCAAAAGTATCTGCGGATAAATTTTCACGGGAGCCGCAAGTTCGGACAACGGTTTTTTCTTTGCACACATAACTTCCATAATCTTCAGGCTCGTGAGTATACCGTCGCCCGTCGTCGCATACTTTGAAAATATTATATGACCGGACTGTTCTCCGCCCAGCTTATGACCGTTGGCCGCCATATATTCGTATACGAATCTATCTCCGACCGCCGTCTTTACGTAGTCGATTCCCGCTTTCTCGAAAGCTTTGTAAAGTCCGAAATTAGACATTACCGTGGTAACTACCGTATTGTTTACGAGTTTGCCGCGTTCCTTCATATACAGCCCGTAAATGTAAAGAATATGGTCGCCCGTAACGATGTTTCCGTTTTCATCCACGCAAATGCATCTGTCGGCATCGCCGTCGTATGCAAACCCCGCGTCAAGTTTCTTTTCTTTTACGAGGGAAACAAGTCCTTCGATATGCGTCGAGCCCGAATTTTCGTTTATATTCTCGCCGTTCGGTTCGGCGTTGATTACGTACGTCGTAGCGCCGAGAGCCTCGAAAACCGACTTTGCGATATTCCAGGAACATCCGTTGGCGCAGTCCAAACCTATCCTCTTGCCCCTGAACGAATATAAACCCAGCGAAATGAGGTAACCGACGTAGCGATTTCTACCCGATGCGTAGTCGAACGTTTTACCGATATTCCCGCGGGTAGCATAGGGAAGTTCTTTGTAACTCTGTCCGAAAACGACGAGTTTGCCGTCGAAAAAGTCCTCAATAAGGGCGACAGTACCGTCGTCCATTTTTTCACCCTGTCCGTTTAACAGTTTGATTCCGTTGTCGTAATACGGGTTATGACTCGCGGATATCATTATTCCGCAGTCAAAACCGTCCGTCCTCGTCACATAAGCAACGGATGGGGTCGTCGTTACATGAAGCATATACGCGTCCGCACCCGACGCCGTAAGTCCCGCCACCAGAGTATATTCGAACATATAGCTCGAACGGCGGGGATCCTTTCCTATTACGATTTTAGGCGCGGAATAATCGCCCTCGCGTCTTTTGAGCTCTCCGAAATACCAACCCAGAAAACGCCCCGCTTTATATGCGTGTTCGGCGGTCAGAGTGACGTTTGCTTCGCCGCGGAAACCGTCGGTCCCGAAATATCTGCCCATAATTCACCTTTTGTTAAAAAACTTTCAAAACCGAAAGTCCGCTTAAACTTTCTTTACTATGACTCCGCCGCTTTT
>CATKEF010000038.1 GCA_949747905.1 uncultured Eubacteriales bacterium | reverse complement strand
TATGAATATTATGATTATTTATTGTTATCAATTCACCATTACATTTTAATTCATTTTTCATATTATTTCTCCGCTAAATTACCGTTTATCTTACCGTCATTATATCACGAAAAATGAAAGAACGCAATCGATTGAATTTTGCGGGAAATATAAAACATATCTATATCTCACTAGGCTACGAGTAGCCTAATTCGTCCACGAAAAAAAGTACAGAAAAGGCATAGCCTAACGCTATGCCTAAACCTTTTTATTTGCGTTTTATTAAATTCCCTGTGGGAATTACGGAAAATCCGCCGCTTTTTCTTTTTTAATTTGAATTTTGCTTTTTAATTTAATTTCTTTCACGAGCGCGCTTCGTCATCGTGAGTGCACATCGTCATATTGAGTTCTCTTTGTCATGCCGGGCGCTTTTGTCATTCTTCGCCCACTTTATCGTTCTGTGTTCACTCTGTCATTTCGAGGCTTGCCGAGGAATCGGATGTTTCGCTACGCTCAACATGACAGGAGGGGCACTCATAACATGGCGGCTGCTCAACATGACGGAAAAAGTACGCAACGACAAAAAATGTCATTTTGAACGCTTCCGTCATTACGACAATAATAATGGAATGAATGTTTCGCTACGCTCAACATGACATAAAAGTCATCCCGAGTGCTCCTCGTCATTCCAAGTGTTTTTCGTCATCCCGAGCCGTAGGCGAGGTACCCTTCGGCAAGCCTCAGGGTGACAGAAGAAAGCGTCATCCCAAGGCAAACGTCGTTCCAATCGCAGCGTTTGGTAAGGGGGAATTCCGAGCGTATATTTTGGTATGAGAGATGTTATTTTAAGCGCAGCATCAATGTTATGGATATGTCATTCCGAGCGCAATCTCAGGGGTATGGGGAGATGTCATTCCGAACGTAGCGGGGAAACTTTTTATTTATCAGGAATAATAGCTTACCGCACCCTTGAATATGGCGTAGGCTATTTTTTTTCTGTAATCGTCTGAAATAAGCAGTTTTTCGTCGTCGGCATTCGAAAGAAAACCGCACTCCACGATTACGGACGGATTGTCGGTGCATTTAAGCATATAATAGTCGCCGACGAGTGCCGAAGTTTTTTTTGTGCATTCGTCCATTTCGTTCAACGAGTTTTGAATAAGGTCGGCGAGCGATTTTCCCTGACCGCTGTTTTTATCGAAAAAGACCTGCGCGCCTCTGCGCGAAGGCAAAGGACAAAAATTCTGATGAACGGATATTACCATATCGGCTTTGTTTTCCTCGATAATGCGCTTCCTCTCTTTCATGTCGCGCATTTTGAAGCCTTTCGACGACGTCCCGTACAAACCGCCGTTGTTTGTTCTCGTCAAAATCGCTTTGAAGCCCGCGTCCGCGAAATAACTTTTAAGATGCTTCGCTATCGCAAGGTTTATGTCGCTTTCCTTGGTTTTCGTTGTTATTCCCAGAACGCCCGCGTCTATTCCGCCGTGACCTGCATCAATGACGATGACTTTTTCTGTTGTCGAGCCGAAAACGGAGGCGGCTACGCCGCAGCAAATGCCGGCGGTTGCGCCGAGTATTAAAATTGCCGACAGGGCTATTATAAAGCCCTTTTTCATTACAATTAATTTCACGCTATATACTATGGAATTATTGCATTTTTTATGCTTCGGTGTTATAATGATTATCGGAGAAAATCGGAAATGTTCAATTTTTTTACTACTATAACGGAAAGAGAAGCGAAAAATCTCAGCCCCGTAACTCTTGCGTTTGTGGGCGACGCCGTTTATTCTCTGTACGTTCGTGAAAAACTTGTTCTCAGTTCCGACTTTTCCACGGGAACGTTGCAGAAGCTCACATCTAACGAGGTTTCCGCTCACGGTCAGAACGCCTTGCTCGAAAGGCTTATGCCCCTTTTCGACGAAGAGGAGATTGCGGTTTTCAAGCGCGGAAGAAACGCCAAAAAACCGACGAGGAGCAAAAACGCGACCGTTGCGGAATACAATAATTCAACCGGTTTCGAAGCGGTGCTCGGCTATCTCTATCTGACCGGTAAATACGAAAGAATAGACGAACTTCTGAATTTTAAGGATAATTTATGAAAACCGAAGGCAGAAACGCCGTTTCGGAACTTCTGAAAACGGATAAAAATATAGAAAAGATAATGCTCGAAAAGAATCCGCAAGGCAGTCTTCTGAAAATTTTTTCGGAAGCGCGTCGAAAGAAAGTGCGGGTGCAATTTGTCGAAAGAAAGGTTCTCGACAAAGAGAGCACAGAAAAAAGACATCAGGGAGTGATTGCGTTTTCCACAGACTTCGTTTACGCTTCGCTCGATGATATATTGGGGGCAAAGAGCGAAAAAGGCGGTTTTGTCATAGTCTGCGACGGAATAGAGGACGTGCACAATCTCGGCTCTGTTATAAGGGTAGCAGAGTGCGCCGGCGCGGACGGCGTTATAATTCCCGTAAACAATTCCGCAAGCGTGAACGAAGCGGTAGTGCGTATTTCGGCGGGCGCGGCAGAACACGTGCGGGTAGCTAAAGTCAATTCGCTGAGTCGCGCCGTGGAAGAACTTAAAAAGGCGGGATACTGGCTGTATGCTCTCGAAGCCGACGGTCAGAATATTTACGAGACCGATTTGTCGGGCAATATAGCGTTGGTAATAGGCGGCGAAGACAGCGGAGTGAGACGGTTGATACGCGAAAAGTGCGATTTCACCGTTGCTTTACCGCTTTGCGGAAAGGTTAACTCACTCAACGCTTCCGTGGCGCTCGGTATTGCCGCATACGAAGTATTGAGAAGAAGATGACGGACGTAAAACTTGTATATGCCGCGCGTGACGGCGATAAAACCGCGTTGGAACAGATTGTGAAAGAACATATGCCGGTTGCACAATCAATCGCCGCACATTTTTTTCTTTCCAAAGACGAAACCGAAGACCTCGTGCAGGAAGGGCTGTTCAAGCTATGTAATGCTATCGGGAAATATTCTGTCGATTTCGGAGCGAATTTTTCCACTTATGCTTATATTTGTATGCGTAACGCTATGATTGACGCGGTCAGAAAAAATCGCGGCGCCAAATATTCGGCGCTGAATAATTTCGTACCTATATTCGAGATGTACCAAGAAGCGTCGCCGTATAACGTGGAAGACGAAGTTATAAGGCGGGAAAACAGAAAGGAATTTTTACTGAAAATTTCGGGAAAGTTGTCTTCCCTCGAATTCAAGACGATTGTAATGTCGCTTGACGGTTTAAGTGTTTCCGACATATCGGCTGCTCTCGGCAAATCGCCCAAAAGCGTGAGCAACGCGCTTGCACGCGCAAATATCAAACTTGAAAAATTATA
>CATKEF010000037.1 GCA_949747905.1 uncultured Eubacteriales bacterium | reverse complement strand
AGAGTACGTTTCAAAGAAAAGTTTATTTCGATATTGCGCCTTTATGCGGCAAAATCGCCGCATAAAGGCGCATTTTTTTGTACTTTTAACTTAAAAATAGAAATGCTACGACGGTTTTGCAATAAAATTAAACAAAAAAACCGTTCTAAACCACGTAAAAATGTAATAAGTTATTATACACATAATTTTGCGGAGGCGGTTTTGATGGATTACAACGTTTACGAGGATATTGCCCGTAGAAGCGGCGGAGATATTTATATAGGCGTGGTGGGGCCTGTGAGAACGGGTAAATCCACGCTCATAAAAAGATTTATGACGGAGCTCGTCATTCCAAACGCGGAAGACGGCAACTTGAAAAGCGTTATGGTGGACGAATTGCCACAGTCGGCTTCGGGAAAAACCGTTATGACGACGGAACCCAAATTCGTGCCGGCAAAGGCGGCTGCCGTAAAGATTGAAAACGCCGTCGCAAACATAAGATTTGCCGACTGCGTTGGCTTCATTACCGAAGGCGCGAGCGGTTTCGAAGAGGACGGCAAACCGAGACTTGTCAATACTCCATGGAGCGACAAGCCGTTGCCCTTTACCGAAGCGGCGGAGCTTGGCACCGATAAAGTAATAAGCGAGCATTCGACCATAGGAATTTGCGTTACGACCGACGGAAGTATCGCCGATATTCCACGAGCTGGATATGTCGGCGCGGAGGAACGCACGGTATCCCGTCTTAAAAGTTCCGGGAAACCTTTCGTTATCGTTCTCAACTGTACGGAACCCGATAAGAGCGCGGCAAAGAAACTGAGAAGCGAACTCGAAGAAAAGTACGGCGTCGCGGTGGTTGCTGCAAACTGCGAGAAACTCGACGCGGGCGCTCTTTTGAATATTTTAAAAGCCGTGTTGTTCGAATTCCCCGTAACGGGTTTCGACGTGGAAATTCCCGACTGGTTGCGCTTTTTGCCTCAGGACGGCTCTGCGGTATCCGAACTTTTGGATAGAGTAAAGACCGCTTCTTCGAACATCTGCAAGATGAAGGACTGTACGGCTTTCGACGATATGCTGAAAGAATGTAAATTCTGGAAGGACGGCATCTCCGTCTCTCTTAATCTCGCGGACGGCAAGGCGCAGGTTACGGCATACGTCAAGGACGGCATATTCTTCGATATTCTCTCGGAAATCGCGGGAGAGGGTATTTCGGACGAATTTACCCTTATGCGCTATGTGCGCGGCACTTCGGAAGCCAAACGCGGCTACGATAAAATAAAGGACGCGCTTGAATGCGCCAGGGTTAACGGCTACGGTATAGTTCAGCCGGACGACGACGATATGAGCCTCGAAGCGCCTAAAATGGTGCGCCAGGGCGGCAGCGTGGGAATCAAACTGCGCGCTACAGCGCCCAGTTATCATATAGTCAAGATAGACGTTGCGGGCGAGGTCAGCCCCATAATGGGCAGCGCCGCGCAAAGCGAAGGGATTGTTCAGGGTATGATGCAGGGCTTCGAGACCAACCCCGACAATATGTGGGACACGAACGTGTTCGGCAAATCGCTTCGCGGTATGGTTAAAGAGGGACTGTCCGGTAAGGTCTGCGCTATGCACGACGATACCAAGAATAAGATGAGAAGAGCCATCACTCGCATTGTCAACGAGGGTAAGGGCGGGGTAATCTGCATTATTCTTTAAAAGAGTCCGGATATCTCGGCATTGGCGCTTTGTTTCGGACTGAATGGTGTTTCATAACGAAAGCGGCGGTTTATAAATATAGTGTAACGATATGCGGATGTTTGCCGTATATTAATATTGGCGACGGACGGTATCCGCGTTGTTTGCGCGGGTGACGGTTTTGCCGAAATATGACGGCGGGAGAATTTTCTCCCGCCGTCAACGATTATTTATTCTTTTCGTTTTCTTTGTCGTTCGTGTCGAACGGCGCGTGTGCGAGCGCATTCCCGTCTTTATCCGACAGTGCGGCGTCGTTTTTGAGACCCGCTATATAAGCGTAATACTGTTCATCGGTGAGTTTTGCGATTTTGTTCTTCTTTTTGCCCATAATTAAGCCTCCGCATTTTTTCTTTTTATTATGAGCGGAGGCGTATTTTTTTATACCTTTTAAATAAGTCTTACTTTGAGAACGCCCGAAACGGCGCGCATGACGTCAAGGCTTCCTTCAGATGGCTTTTCATCCAAGTCGCATATCAGATATGCGTATTCTCCGCGGGATACATCCTGCATGTTGGCTACGTTAATTCCCTGTGCGGAGATTATGGCAAGCAGTTTCGAAAGAATTTCTTTGATGTTTTTATGATGAATGCAAAGCCTTGCGATTCCCGTTCTCGGCATGCTTACCGAAGGGTAATTTACGCTGTTTACAATATTGCCGTTTTCGATATAATCGGACAGTTGCTTTGCCGCCATTACCGCGCAGTTGTCTTCGGCTTCGGGAGTGCTTGCGCCGAGGTGCGGAACGCATATGGCGTTTTTTATTCCGATAAGTTCTTCCGTAGGGAAGTCGGTGATGTAACGCCCGAGTTTTCCGCTTCCGAGTGCGGCTATAACCACCTGAGTATCGGCAAGTTCTCCGCGCGAATTATTTATAAGCACTGCGCCGTTTTTGAATTTCGCAATTGTTTCGGCGTCAAACATATTCTTTGTTTCGGCTGTCAACGGAACGTGCGCCGTTATAAAGTCGGCGTTGGCGTAAATCTCGTCGCGGGTGGGGACCAGTCTGACAGCGGGCGAAAGCGCCAAGGCGTTGTTCGTCGAAAGGTAGGGGTCGCAGCCGACGACTTTCATCCCGAGCGCGACCGCCGCGTTGGCGACGAGGATGCCTATTGCGCCGAATCCGATTACTCCGAGCGTTTTCCCCGCAATTTCGCAACCCACGAATTTACTCTTGCCTTTTTCCACGAGCTTCGGCACGTTCGCGCCCTCGCCTTTCAGCGTGCGGACCCAGTCCAGAGCGTCGGTGAATTTTCTTCCGCCCAGAAAAAGTTCGCATATCACAAGCTCTTTTACGGCGTTGGCGTTTGCTCCCGGAGTGTTGAATACGACTATTCCTTTTTCCGCGTATTCCGCGGAGGGGATGTTATTGGTTCCCGCGCCCGCCCGCGCAACGGCAAGCAGGTTGTCGTTGACCTTGTATTCGGACATCTGCGCGGAACGTACTATTATTCCGTCGGGATTTTCCGCTTTGTCCGAGTATTCGTAACCCGCGAAAAAAGAATCTGCAAGCGGGCTTATTTCGTTGAGTCTGAGTATTTTCGTCATTATGTTTTCCTCTTGATTACGGCTGTCAAACCGTTGTTTTGTTTTCGAGTTCGAATTTCTTCATGAATTCTATGAGCGCTTTTACGCCTTCGACGGGCATGGCGTTGTAAATCGACGCGCGCATACCGCCTACAAGTCTGTGACCTTTAAGCGAGACGAGCCCCGCTTTCTTTGCTTCCGCAACGAATTTTGCGTCGAGCTCTTCGTTTCCCGTGACGAACGGTACGTTCATAATGGAACGGAATTCGGGAAGCACGTTGTTCTTGTAAAGGGGAGAGTTGTCTATAAAGTCGTATAAAAGTCCCGCTTTGTATTCGTTAATCCGCTGTATTTCTTTAACGCCGCCGTTGGCTTTAAGGTTGCGGAGAACCAGGTTTGCCATATAAATGGAGAATGCGGGAGGAGTGTTATAGAGCGAGCCGTTTTCATCCTGTACTTTCCATCTTAGCATCGTGGGGCAGATGTTCAAGGGTTCGCCGATAAGCGAGCGCTTGGCTATTACGATTGTCACTCCGGCGGGCGCAAGGTTTTTCTGGGCGCCTGCATAGATTACGCCGAACTTGCTTACGTCCGTTTCGCGCGAAAAAATTTCGGACGACATATCTGCGACGAGCGGCGCTTTACAGTCGGGAAATTCGGAGTACCGTGAACCGAAAATCGTGTTGTTGGAAGTAATATGTACGTAGTCCGCACCCTCTGTATAACTGAGTTTGTGCACGTTTGGAATGTATGTGTAAGTCCTGTCGGAGCTGTCGCCGATTTTATTCGCCGTTCCGTACAGCTTTCCTTCCTGCCATGCTTTTTTTGCAAAATTTCCTGTCACTATGTAGTCTGCCACGCCGTTATGCATAAGGTTTAATGGTACGGCGGCAAACTGAGTGGAAGCGCCGCCCTGAACGAAAATTACACAGTAATCTTCGGGAACTTTCAAAAGTTCCCTTACGAGATTTTCCGCTTCCGAGACTACCGCCATGTACGCCTTGTCGCGGTGGGAGATTTCGGTAACCGACATTCCCGTGCCGCCGAAGTCGAGAAATTCTTTTTTTGCCTCTTCAAGAACGTTCAAAGGCAGGGTGGACGGACCCGCCGCGAAGTTGTATACTCTCATAACGCCTCCAAATATGCTTTTCTGGATATTATATAATATAATTATGCAAAATACAAGTATTTTTCCATAAACGAATGAATTTTTATTAATGCCGTGATTGTCTTTACTGCTTAAAAACGGGAGAAAAAGCATAATTGACCCCCACATATGTGCCGAATAACACAAAAAAAATTTCAAAAACAACAAAAAAAACCGATTATTCTATTTACTTTTTCCGATTTTTGGTGTAAACTATTATTAAAGTTGTTAAAAATACGGTTTTTCAGACCGTTCAGTACTCATGAGGTAGAATATGGCAAACGTCAAAACTGATTCTAACGGACAGGTGGTGCGCGTTCCCAAAAAAGCGGACGTAATACTGAAACACAGCAGACAGATTTCTGCTAAAACGGATGAGATAATTTCTCAGTCGAAACTTTCGAACGCTCGTTTGGACGAAGTGCTCGAACAGTTGGGCAGGTCGAGACAGGACGTCGCCCATACTACGCGCCAGAGCGGCGAGATTTATAATTCCCTCAGGGAGGAATATCTCTCGATAAAGCAGGAGATGAAGTATCTCGCTATGCAGAGCGAGAATATCTTCGCAACAATCTCCGAAAAGCTCGCCGCACTTTCCGAGGACATAGAAAAAATCAAGGGCGGAGTTCCGATGATTGCTTCGGACGAAACCGCTGTTGCCGCAGTCGAGCCCGTCGAAAAGACGGAACCTGTGCGCGAAGTCGTCAGAGAGGTTCCCTCTTCCGTTGTGGTCAGTGCGGAAATCGATTATGATATGCTTGCGGATAAAGTCATCGAAAGACTGCCCGAGAAAGAGACCGTTGTTGCCGGCGCTCCGGAAATCGACTATGACAAACTTGCGGAAAAAGTTGCCGAGCGCATGCCCGAGCCGCGCGTTGCCGCCGTCGCTGCGGAAAGCGAACCGCTCGATTACGAATTGCTTGCAGACAAGCTCGTCGAGAGAATTCCCGTTCAGGAGAATCTGTCGGCTGAATATATAGCAAACAAAGTCGTGGAATATATGCCGGTTACGTCCGGACAGGAAGTCGTCCGCGAAGTGGTGGCGGCTCCTCAGGTTACGGAAATCGACTACGACCTTCTTTCCGAGAAAGTTGCGGCTAAGATGCCCGCACGCGAAACGGCGGTCGCCGCAGTTGCCGCGGATATAGATTGCGAGTCCCTCGCGGACAGAATTGCGGCTCGCCTTTCAGTTCAGGAAACGGTTTCGCCCGATTATATCGCAAGCAAAGTCGCGGAACAGATAATTATTCCTCAGTCTGCGGAAGTCGATTACGAAACAATTGCGGATAAAGTAGCCGAACGTATCCCCGCAACCGAGCGCGCATTCGTTGCTGCCGCACCCGTCGAAAGCGTCGTCGAAATCGACTACGATTTGCTTGCTGAAAAAGTTGCGGCGCATATGCCCGAAACTGCGGCTACTGTCGTTTCCGCGGACGCTCCCGTTAACGTCGAACTTGACGAAGAGGAGCTTGCGGACAGAATCGCACTCAAGGTCGGTTCGCTTAAATCGGAAGATTTCGATATTCTCGTTGACGAAGAGGGATGCGAGTCTATTTCCAGAACGCTTGCCGATAAACTCGATTACGATATTATCTCCGCAACCGTAGCCGAAAAACTGCGCGCCGCGCTCGACTATATGACCGGAACGGAAGAACCCGACTACGAAGAAATGGCGGCCCGCATAAGCGAAAAAATAACGGTTGCCGGAGTCAACGAGGATGCGATAGCCGACAAAGCCGCCGCCGTTCTTTCAAACTATCTGCCCGAAATCGATACGGACGAAATTGCAGATAAAGTTGCCGAACAGGTTATAAACGCAATGCCCGCTGTCGATAACGAATATATATCCACTTCGGTTTCCGAAAAGGTAATCGCAAGCCAGGCGGATAACGACTACGATATAGTTATAGACGAAGAAGGTCTCGACAGAATTACCGAGACGGTTTACGAAAAAGTCGTCGCCACATCCGGAGAAAGATTCAATGCCATAGACGACGAGCTTTCGGAAATCAAGGGAATGCTCGTGAGCGGCGCGGTTATCCGTGAAGTTGCCGTTGCCGGCGAAGCGTTGGCTTACGAGGAGCCTTACGTAGCCGAAGAGTCTCTCGTCACCGTCAGCGACATTGTCGAAGCGTACGAAGAGGAAAACGAAGAGCAGATTGAAGAGACCGCCGAGGAGCCCGTCGAAGAAACGGAAGAAGCGGTCGAAGAGGAAACCGAGGAAGAGCCCGAGGAACAGGAAGAGGTTATCGAGGAAACAGTCGAGCCCGAAGAGGAGCCTGTAGAAGAAGTTGCCGAACCCGAGGAAGAACCTTTGGCGGAGGAACCCGAAGAGGTGACCGAAACGGAAGACGAAGAGGGACAGCCCGTCGAAGAGGCTCCCGAGGAAAATATCGTTGAGGAAACGGAAGCGCAGGCGAACGAAGAAGACGATTCCGACGAAGATGACGGAGATATAGAGGAATTCACTCTCGGCGATTTGACCGCTGAGGGCGACGAAGAGGTTGCCGCAGGCGGCGTCGATTTCCTCAATATGATGAAGTATAACCGCTCGTTTATAGCGAGAATCATTCAGGGCACGGACGAACAGAAAGTTTATTACGGAGAAGTAAGAAACGCGCTTCTCAGTTATAAGAAAGTCAACTCAAATATTGCGTGGGGCGCGGAGCGCTTCCACAAGGGAAGAGAGACTATAGCGCGCTTTAAAATCCGCGGAAAGACGCTTGTCGTATATCTCGCGCTCGACCCCGCGACGCATGAATATTCGGTATACCACCATAAAGACGTATCGGATAACAAATCGCTCCACGGAACACCTATGATGATAAAGGTAAAGAGCCCCCGCGGCGTAAAAAAAGCACTCAGACTTATTGACGAAATGCTTGAAGCGCGCGGCGGAATTAAGAGAAATATTCCCAAGCGCGATTACGCGGCTATGTATCCTTTCGAAACCATTGAAGAATTGATTGAAGACGGACTTGTCAAAGAAGTCAAGAAGAATTAAAATCAGGGAAAGGGGGTGAAATGTTTTTTCACCCCCTTTTATTTTGATTTGTAAAAAGTTTCGGAAGCATACGTTTTATTACATAATATACATTAATTCAGACACGGAGAATAATTTTGGACACAAACAATCATTTTACACATACAAAAGCGGAAATTACGCCGAAAAAACGTCAGCCGCGCAGATTTAAAGGGGTAAAACCCTTAAAAACAAATAAGGAAAACGGTGAGTTGGCAAGAAATGGGGAGCGCAACAGGACGAAGGGCGAGCCCCTTAAACGTGAGAAAACCGACGAACGCGCCGTAAAAACTCAGAAAGTAAAAGTCGGTAAGCGCGGCGGCAAGCCGGTGAAAATTATTTTTCTCGGCGGCGTCGGGGAAATAGGAAAGAATATGACGGCGCTCGAATGCGGCGACGATATAATAATAATAGACGCGGGCGCAATATTCCCCACGGACGAAACGCCCGGTTTCGATTTGATAGTTCCCGATATTTCTTATCTTATAGAAAACGCGCGTAAAGTGCGCGCGCTTATTCTTACGCACGGACACGAGGATCATATAGGCGGCGTCCCCTATCTTTTAAAGGAGCTTAAAGTTCCCGTCGTCGGCACAAAGCTGACTTTGGCGTTAGTAGATAACAAACTCAGGGAGCACCGCATTAACGACGTCAAGGAAGTTACGGTAGTTCCCGGTCAGACGATACAGTTCGGCTGTTTCAAAGTTAAGTGCGTAAATGTCAACCATTCGATTGCGGGCTCGCTTGCATTTGCCATTGATACACCGCAAGGAGTACTTTTTCATAGCGGCGACTATAAAATCGATTTGACTCCCGTTGCGGGAGAACCCATAGATTTGAGAACAATCAGCGAGACTGGCGCTGCGGGCGTGCGCCTCTATATGGGCGAAAGTACAAATATAGAGCGGGCAGGCTTCACCATGAGCGAAACGGTCGTCGGTTCTACCCTGGACAGGTTGTTCGACGAAAATTCCGGACGGCGCATAATAGTTGCGACTTTTGCCTCCAACGTGCACCGTCTGCAACAGATAATAGACCTCGCCGTGAAATACAAGCGTAAAGTCGCTCTGTCGGGCAGAAGCATGTTGAACGTTGTTGAAGCCGCCGAGAAAATCGGCGAAATGCGCCTGCCTTCCGACGTGCTCGTAGACGTGGCTAAAACGAAAAATATGCGCGACAGCGAAATCGTGATTATTTCCACGGGCAGTCAGGGAGAGCCGATGAGCGCGCTCACCCGTATGTCGAACGGGGACAACCCCTCCGTAACCATAGGCGACAACGATACGGTTATCATTTCCGCTTCGCCTATCCCGGGCAACGAAAAACTTATTTACAGGGTTATAAACAATCTTTACAGAAAGGGCGCGGATGTAGTTTACGAAAGCCTGCAAAACGTGCACGTTTCGGGACACGCCTGCCGCGAAGAGCATAAAATTATGCACAATCTCCTTAAACCCGACTATTTTATACCGGTGCACGGCGAGTATCGGCATCTCAAAAAACACGCTCAGCTTGCCGAGGAACTGGGGCTGGCGGAAAATAAAATAATCATTCCAGATATCGGAAATTGTATCGAACTTTCGTCGAAGGGAATAAAACTTGTCTGCAACGTGACCGCGGGTTCCCGTCTTATAGACGGCGAAGGCATAGAGGATGAAAAAGCCAGCGTGGTAATAGAGGACAGACGTCAGCTTTCCGAAGAGGGGTTGTTTATAGTTTCGGTGGCGGTTTCCGGCGGAGAAGTGGTCGGCGAACCGGCAATAAATTCCCGCGGTTTCGTCTTTGATTTTCATAGGGACTATACTCGTGAAATCCGCGAGGTTATAAACAGAGCCATAGAAGGCTACGACCTTTCGCACGGCACAGTGGACGAACTCAAAAGAGTGATAAAACGCAGCCTCAGAAATTATCTTATGAAAAAAACGAAACAGTCGCCTATGGTCGTTCCCGTCGTTGTGGAGCTGTAATCGGTAAAATCGGTTGTCGTTTTTGCGCCTTATGTCATCCCGAGCCGGGCAATGTCATCCCGAGCAACGCGAGGGACCCTTCGCTTACGCTCAGGGTGACAGAAAATTGCTCAGGGTGACAGAAAAATTGCTCAGGGTGACAAAAAGTATCGTTCTGACACCCTTATAGTCATTCTGAGCGAAGCGAAGAATCTTAAATTTATACTTATGTCCGAATTCGACTACGCGCATAAAAACACGCAGACGGGCGAGCGCGCGACGCCTACCGCACAATTCAATAAACCTGTTATAAGCGAAAGTTTGAGAAAATTGAGAGAAAACGCTTATTCCAGAGAAATTCCCGTGTCCGACGATGAAACTTTGAATTTTCTAGGCACGCTTTTGCACGCTGTACGCCCGCAAGAAATTCTGGAAATAGGTACTGCGGTCGGTATTTCAGGCACATATATGCTTGAAATATGCGAAAATGCGCATCTAACCACCATTGAAAAGAACGATGGTTTTTACGCAGAGGCGGCGGATAATTTCTTAAAATTCGGGCTGTCCTCACGCATTACTGCAATTTTCGGTGACGCGGGCGATGTCCTTGCAAAACTGGACGGGCAGTTTGATTTTGTTTTTCTTGACAGCGCGAAGGTACAGTACGTAAAGTATCTTCCCGACATAAAAAGACTTTTGAAATCGGGCGGAATTCTCGTAGCGGACGACGTGCTGCTGTTTGGTTATGTCACGGGCGAAGAGGAAGTTCCAAAAAAACGTAAAATGCTCGTAAAGCATATAAAGGAATACATTTCGGCGGTAACAACCGATAAAGAACTCCATACTACGGTGCTGGACATCGGCAACGGTGTGGCGCTGAGCGTCAAACTTAAAAATACCTGAAACTGAAATGAAATGCGAACTTTTAGCCCCTGCGGGCAATTTTTCAAAACTTAAATGTGCCTTTTATTTCGGCGCGGATGCGGTTTATATCGGCGGTAAAGATTTTTCTCTTCGTTCCTTTGCCGATAATTTCACGCGCGACGAAATAACCGAAGCGGTAAAATACGCGCATGCTCTCGGCAAAAAAGTATATGTAACGGTCAATATTTTCGCTAAAAATTCCGATGCCGCGCTTTTGAAAGACTATTTTTCGTTTTTGCAGTCGGCTGGAGCGGACGCTGTGATAATTTCGGATAGCGGCGTGTTTTATGCGTGCAGAAAAGCAGCGCCCGAACTTGCCGTACATATTTCCACGCAGGCAAACTTAACAAACAAGTACGCGGTGAAATTCTGGGCGGAACATGGCGCTTCCCGCGCTATTCTCGCTCGCGAGCTGTCTCTTAAAGAGATTTCGGAAATTCACGAATTTGTTCCCGAAATCGAGCTCGAAGCCTTCGTACACGGAGCTATGTGTATTTCGTATTCGGGCAGGTGCCTTTTATCCAACTACCTTGCCGGCAGAGAAAGCAATCGCGGCGCGTGTGTTCAGGCTTGCCGCTGGAAATATCAGATACGCAAAAAGGACGCGCTTTCGGACAGCGGATGGCTTGACATTGAAGAGGACTCCAAAGGAGCGTATATTCTCAATTCCAGAGATTTGAATATGAGCGGCTGCCTTGAAGAACTTGAAAAGGCGGGGGTCTGTTCCTTTAAAATAGAGGGGAGAATGAAGTCCGAATATTACATCGCGACAGTAATAAACGCTTATCGCCGCTGTATGGACTGCGGATATTCGGATATCGTGGAACGCGAACTTTTAACGGCGGCGCACCGCGATTATACTACCGCCTATGCGTTCGGGCAAAACGAAAAAACCGTCAATTATACCGACAGTCAGGCAAAGGGAGACTGTGACTATATAGGTAACGTCGTCGCGGGCGGGAACGGGTACATTACCGTTGAAATGCGCGGCAGGTTCAAATCGGGCGATATTCTGGAAGCGCTTTCGCCTGACGGAAATTTCGGAAAAAGTTTTACCGTAACGGAATGCTTTACGGAATCGGGAGAAAACGTCTCCGATTGCAAGATAGTTCAGGAAAATTATAAATTGAAGTGTCCTCTGAATTTGAAAGCGGGCGATATTCTGAGAAGAAGAAAATGAATTATGCTGTAAAAAACATATACGGAAAAATCAAAAACAAGCGTGCGGAAGTAACCGTCGGCGGTTCGAAGAGTATCTCTGCGCGCGCTCTTTTAATTGCGGCGGTTTCGCACGGCGAAAGCACGCTTCGCGGCGTGCAGTTTTCCGACGACTTTTCTTCTTTTACAGCCTGTCTGAAAGGACTGGGAATAACCGTTGAAGCCGAGGGGGATACCGTCAGAATAAACGGTTGCGGAGGTAAACTCAAACAGGAAACTGCAGGAATAAACGTTGGCAGTGCGGGCACGGCGGCGCGTTTTTTGCCTGCCTTTCTCGCGTTTCAACCCGGCAGATTTACTCTCGATTGTTCCGCTCAGATGAAAAAACGTCCTATAGAGCCGCTGTTGCGGGCTCTTCGCGGTCTCGGCGCGGAATTTACTTTTCTCGATAAAGAATATTCGTATCCGTTCGTTATCGAGGGTACTTCGGCTCCGCGCGGCAGAATAGAGGTGGATATTACGGAAAGCAGTCAGTATCTTTCCGCGCTTTTAATAGCGGCTTCCTGTTCGGATTATCCGATATATATTTCGGCAAAAGGCGCGCACAGTCTCGGATATGTGAATATTACCGTCGATATGATGCGTTCGTTCGGTATAGAAGTGACGGAGGACGAAGGAGAATATGTCGTTAACGGCACCGGCGTTGCCCGTGAGTACTATGTGGAGCCCGATATTTCTTCGGCTTGTTACTTTTATGCGATGAACAGGATTCTGGGTACGGAAATTTCCGTGAAAGGGGTTATGACGGACAGCAAACAGGGCGATATTAAGTTTATAGAACTTTTGAAAAATTTCGGCGGCGGCAAAGTCGATATGCGCGAATTTTCCGACCAGGCTCTGACTTTGGCGGCAATTGCGCCTTATTTTTCTGAGCCTACCGAAATTTGCGGCGTCGGACACATAAGACGTCAGGAGTGCGACAGGATAGCCGCAATCGTCAAAAACCTGGCTTCGCTCGGGGTTAAGTGTGAAGAACGGTCCGACGGAGTTAAAATTTTTCCGTCCGCGCCCCGTCCCGCGAGAATAGACGCCTGCGGAGACCATCGCGTCGCTATGAGCTTTGCGCTTACCGGTCTCAGGTCGGACGGCGTGGTGATTGAAAACGCCGAGGTGTGTTCGAAGACATTCAAAGAATTTTTCAACGTTTTAGACGGACTTTGCGGAGAATTGACGAGATAGTGGAAAGAATTATCATTCATTCCGATTTGAATAATTTTTACGCTTCGGTGGAAAGGAAACTTCATCCCGAACTTGTCGGCAGACCGCTTGCGGTGTGCGGCAACGCCGAGGAAAGAAGGGGAATAGTGCTCGCGAAGTGCGAGCTTGCCAAACGTTGCGGTATAAAGACGGGAGATACGGTATGGCAGGCGGAAAGAAAATGCCCCGGCATTAAGATTGTGCCTCCGCATTTCGAAGAATATATGCGTTATTCACGGCTTGTCAGAGATATTTACGCGCGGTATACCGATTTGATAGAGGGTTACGGTATCGACGAATGTTGGTTGGACGTAACGCATTCAACCGCAATTTTTCCGCCCTTCGCCAATAAAACTACCGAGGCGGACGGAAAAAAATATTACACGGACGAGTATCTTTGTTTCCTCGGAGACACTATCCGTAACGCAGTAAAAAACGAATTGGGGATAACAGTTTCCTGCGGCGTTTCTTTTAATAAGGTCTATGCAAAACTCGGTTCCGATTTGAAAAAACCCGACGGGACAACGGTGATTTCCGCTTTGAAATATAAGGACGTCGTTTACGGTCTCCCCGTCGAGGACTTACTGTTTGTCGGCAGAGCGACGACGGAGAAGCTTCGGAATATGGGGCTTAATACCATAGGCAAACTTGCCGCGGCGGACGACGGGAAAATAGTGTCTGCTTTCGGAAAGGTTGGCGAAACGCTTCTGACTTTCGCTCGGGGCGAGGATGATGCGGAAGTCAAGCATATGGACGAAAAGAGGGAGTATAAGTCTATAGGCAATTCTTCGACTTATGCCGAGGACGTAACCTCTTACGAGCGCGCGGAAAGACTTTTATACGTTCTTTCCGAAAGCGTTGCGGCAAGACTCCGCGAAACGGAGCAAGGTCTTGCCGACACGGTTCATCTATGGGTAAGATATTCGGACTTGTCCGATTTTGCCGTTCAGAAAAAGATACGGCATACCGCGCTTTGCAGCGAGATAGCCAAAAACGCCGCCGAACTTTTTAAAAAACACGTAAAGGAGCCGTTTAAAGTGCGTTCTTTGGGCGTGACGGTATCGGGCTTCGATAACGGGTTGTCTCAGCTCACTTTCGACGAGGCTTTCGGGTCTTACAAAAAGAAGGAAGCGGTGGAAAGGTGCGTTGACGAAATACGAAAAAAGCACGGATACGATAAATTGCAGCGCGGAGTGGTCGCCGCGGAGCCTTCGCTCATGCGCGACGACGTTAAAAATTCTCACCTTATAAAACCTGGCAACTTCGAAGACAGAAAAAATGAAGAAGACCGATGAAATTTTCAGCTATGTTGGGCGGTTTACTCTTGTGACCCTGAACGACAGAGAATGGTCTCTCGCGTTGCTCGGGATGACAACCCATGAATGAAGCGTCAACCCGTTGTCACTCCGAGGCTTGTAAAAGGGGGGCTCCGTTGCTCGGAAGACAAAAAAGCTTTTGATGATGTTTTTTGTCGTGTCGAGCCTTTGCGAAACACGGGGTCCTTCGCCTGCGGCTCAGTATGACATCATTGCTTGAAGTGACGACCCGTTGTCACCGCGAGACAGTATTGTCATCCCGAATTCATCGCTGTCATATTGAATTTATCTTTTTCACACCGAATTCGTTTTTATTGTCCCTCCGAATTCGTTTTTGTCACCCCGAGCGTAGCGAGGGGGCTGAAGTTCTGTCAAAGTCGATAACTTTTGCTTATATCGCACATAAATTAAGGTAAACGATAAATTTCCTCTATTGATTTGACTAATTCGCGCCTTTATTTTATAATCTTTCTGTAATATATTTCAAGGAGAAACATATGAATCTTCCCGAAGCGTTCGGCGAAAACGTTTTTAACGATTCCGTTCAGAAAAACACCCTTCCCAAAGAAGTCTACGCGGCTTTGAGGGAAACGATAGAAGCGGGCAAACAGCTTGACGTTTCTATAGCGGGCGCCGTTGCTGCGGCGATGAAAGACTGGGCGGTATCCAAAGGTGCCACCCATTACACCCACTGGTTTCAGCCGCTTACGGGACTGACCGCGGAAAAGCACGACAGTTTCATAGAACCCGATGGCGACAAAGTGATTATGCGACTGACGGGCAAGAGCCTAATAGTCGGCGAATCGGACGCTTCCAGTTTCCCTTCGGGTGGGTCGCGCGCCACTTATATCGCGCGCGGCTATACCGCGTGGGACCCTACTTCGCCCGCTTTCGTCAAAGACGGGACCTTGTACATACCGACCGTGTTCGTTTCGTATACGGGCGAAACGCTCGATAAAAAAGCGCCCCTTCTGCGTTCTATGACAGCGCTTGACAAACAGGCGAAGAGAATTTTGAAACTGTTCGGAATAAACTGCAAAAAAGTATCCACGGAAGCAGGTCCCGAACAGGAATATTTCCTTATTTCCGAGGAGGAATACGAGAAAAGAAAGGATTTGAGGCTCACGGGAAGGACTCTTTTCGGTGCGCCCGTCACTCGCGGACAGGAGCTCGAGGACCATTATTTCGGAGCGTTGAAACCCACGGTTGCGGCGTTTATGCGTGATTTGGATAACGAACTCTGGAGCTACGGCGTACTCTCTAAAACCAAACACAACGAAGTCGCGCCCGCTCAGCACGAAATGGCGCCGGTGTTTTCTTCCACAACGACGGCTGTAGATGCGAATATGCTTACAATGGAGATAATGAAGAACGTGGCGAAAAAACACAATCTCGTCTGTCTCCTTCACGAAAAACCTTTCCGCGGCATAAACGGAAGCGGCAAACACAATAACTGGTCGCTTTCGACGGATACGGGGTATAATCTGCTCAATCCCGGAAAATCTCCCGAGAGCAACACGCTTTTCAAACTTGTTTTAACGGCAATAATAAAAGCCGTGGACGATTATCAGGGACCTATGCGCGCGGCTATCTCTTCCGCAGGCAACGACCATAGACTGGGCGCGGACGAGGCGCCTCCCGCAATCATATCCGTTTACCTCGGCGACCAGCTCGGCGCGATAGTGGATTGTATCGTAAAAGGTAAAAACTATACGGCGGCAAAGGCTGAAAAGGGAAGTATAGGCGTTCCTGTATCCCCCATTTTTCCCAAAGATACCACGGACAGAAACAGAACTTCGCCATTTGCTTTTACGGGCAACAAGTTCGAGTTCCGCATGCTCGGTTCTTCCGCTAACGTGTCCGACGCGAATACTTGCCTTAACACTATAGTTGCCGACGCTTTTCAGCAGTTTGCGGACGAGTTGGAGGGAGCGAAAGATTTGGAAAAAGCGGCGGAGGCGGTTATTTCCCGCGAACTGAAAGCCCATTACCGCATAATTTTCAACCTCGACGGTTACGGCCCCGAATGGGAGCCCGAGGCGGCGAAACGCGGACTTCTGAACAACAAAAACACTGCCGACGCGGTGCCCGTTTTGTACGAGGATAAAAATATAGACGTATATGTGAGACAGGGCGTGTATACCAGAGCGGAAGCGGTCGCGAGGGCTGACATCCGTCTCGAAAACTATATTAAAATAATAAATATAGAGGCTTTGACGATGCTGGAAATGGCAAAGCGCGATATAATTCCCGCCGTTTCCGATTTTATCGCGGAGCTTTGTCAGAATCTTGCTTCAAAGCAGGCAATCTCTTCTAAATTGCCCTGCAAAACGGAGACGGAACTCATAGAAAAGCTCTCCGATCTGAACGACAAAGAGTTCGAAGCAATAACAAAACTCGAGCGCGACCTTAAAAAAATAGACAAGGACGACGTTATTCCCGCTTCGCAGGCAATGGCGCACGTAATAATTCCCGATATGGAAAAGGTACGTCAGTATGCGGACGAAATGGAAACTCTGACTTCGTCCGAGTTTTGGCCTTATCCCACTTACTTTGACATTTTGTACGGCGTAAAATAAATATAAAGCCCCGCTTTAAGCTGTAATTCATAGTGAACAAAAAGCAAGGAAAGAATTATCTTTTCTTGCTTTTTTATTGCCGTCTTGATATAATGACTGTACTATAAACGGAAATTTATCGGTGAGAATGAAAATATATAAAGTAAATAATAAACGAGAATATTTGCGGTTGTTACTGCTTGCGGACGAACAGGAAAGTATGATTGAAAAGTATCTTGATAAAGGTACAATGTACGTTCTTGACGATAACGGCGTAAAGGCGGAAATCGTAGTCTGCGACGAAGGCAACGGTGTTCTGGAAATCAAAAATCTTGCCGTAGAGCCGCAATTCAAGCGGCAAGGCTATGCCAAAAAGTTGGTTGATTTTGTTTGTGAGCATTATAATAAAGATTATACCGCTTTACAAGCCGGCACGGGCGATAGCCCGCTGACCGTTCCGTTTTACGAGAGTTGCGGGTTTAAGCGTTCGCACACAATTAAAAACTTTTTTACAGATAATTACGACCACGCGATGTACGAATGCGGAATACAGCTTGCAGATATGATTTACTTTGTAAAGACATTGTGATAAATTTCAATTTGTCGCTTAAAAATACAGTAGTTCATTTGTCGGTTCGCGGATAAAAATCTTTATGTCAAACCCCGCTTTACGGCGGGGTTATATTTTGCGCAAATTCTCTATGTCGCCAAACTGTCCTTTCCGTAAATTGACATTGACGGTACGGTATGGTATAATTTCCGTCGTAAATGAAAGACGGAACAAAACAACAATTAAAAGCGTTTTCGGACGAAACGGTAAACCTGTTTGTGCTCAGCGTGCTTACGGGTGTTTTTTCTGGCATAATCGTCACGTTTTACAATATTTTAACCGTTATCGGCGAGGAAAAATCGGTTGCTTTGTATAAGCTCGTACTTGAAAATCCCGCTTTTATACCCGTGCTTTTTCTGGGGCTTGCGGCGGGTTCGCTCGTTATCGGAACAATCGTGCGCTTCGTTCCTACGGTGCGCGGCAGCGGAATACCGCAGACTGAGGGCGCGTCGCGCGGAATCGTGCCGCTAAGGTGGTATATAACCCTCTGTACGATGTTCGCAACTTCGCTTGCCTGCGTGTTTCTCGGTTATGCCGCGGGCGCGGAGGGACCTTCGGTGGAGTTGGGCGCGTGCGTCGGCGGCGGCTCCGCAAGTTTGCTTAAACGCAACAGTATGACGAAAAGGTTGCAGATTGCCGCAGGCTCGAGCGCGGGTTTCGCCGTTGCTTTCAACGCGCCGTTGACGGGAGTGGTGTTTGCGATGGAGGAAGCGTTCCGTGCTTTTTCTCCGCGTCTTTTCGTGTGCTCGGCGGTGAGCGTTATATGCGCTCTGTTTACGCGCAATTCGATACGTCCCGCACTCGGTTTCGAAGTTGGTTTTTCGTTCGAGAATTTTGTTTTCTGCGATTTCGACGCGATTTCGTATCTGTATCTCATACTTGCGTCCGTTATTACGGCGCTTTTCGGGGTTGCGTTCTATCATTTGGTCTTTGTCGTCAGAAAGTTGATGAAGCGCATTACTTTTTTAAAGGGTATTGGTAAATTTCAGATACCGTTCGTGTTAGCGGGGGCTTTCGGACTTATCACAGTCTATGCTATGGGCGGCGGACACTCTTTTATCGGCGCTCTGGCGTCGGGCGGAACGGGCGAAATAACTCTGACGGGCGTTTTCGGACTCGGAGTTGCGGTAAGTCTGTTGATAATAGTTGCGATAAGAACAATTTCCGCCGCGCTGACTATCGGCTGCGGCGTGCCTTGCGGAGTATTCGTGCCCATGCTTGCAATCGGCGCGGGTACGGGCGCTCTTTTGTCCGTTCTGTTTTCCGGAATAGGCTTTTCGTCGGAATGCGGCGATTATCTTGTAATAATCTGTATGGCGGTATTCTTTACGTCGGTTATAAAGGCGCCCGTTACAGGCTGCGTTATGGTGTTTGAGCTTACCGGTCAATTCGTCGATTTTTTGCCTGCGCTGATAGGAGTTGTTATAGGTTGCGCGGTAGGTTACATGTTCAAAACAGAACCGTTGTACGAAAAACTTCTCAGCTCTTACGTGAAAGAAGAAAAGCTCGATATTGACTGTAAAAAAGACGGTAACGCTTGACTTAACGCCGCCGTTAAAGTATAATAAAATATGTATTGTAACTGTTGCGGTTTTCGTGAGTTTGAGTATTCGAAAACCGCCGTCCGTATGTTTTCGGGCTTGACCCGAAAACGGGTAATTTAATTTTGCAGAGGAAGATAAAAATGCTTACAAGTATATGTGGAATCAACTGGGGCGACGAAGGAAAAGGAAGAATGGTTGACCTCCTTTCCGAAAAGTTCGACGTGGTGTGCCGTTATCAGGGCGGCAACAACGCAGGGCATACGGTAATCAACGAAAAGGGCAGGTTTATACTCAATCTGCTGCCTTCGGGCATTTTACGCGAAAACGTCGTTAATGTGCTCGGCTGCGGTATGGTCATAGATATTAAACACCTCTGCGGCGAAATACAGAGACTTAGAGACGCGGGTATTAAAATCACACCCGACAATCTCAAAATCAGCGATAAAGCCGTAATAACAATGCCTTATAACGTTTTGCAGGATATTATGGAAGAGGACAGGCTCACGAAAGCCACGGGTAAACCGTACGGCTCGACGCGCCGCGGCATTGCTCCCGTGTATGCGGATAAATATATGAAAAAAGCGTTCCGTATGGGCGAGCTTCTGAATACGGAACTTCTCTATAAGCGTATACCCGATATTGTCGCTTGGAAAAATATGACAATAAAGGCATATGGTTTCGAACCCGTCACGGCGGAGGAAATGATTGAATATTTCGAAACTTACGGAGCGCCCTTAAAAGATTATGTGACCGATACGGGACTTTATCTCAACAATGCGAACAAATCGGGCAAAAGCATAATGTTCGAAGCTCAGCTCGGCGCGCTTCGCGATATCGATTTCGGCATAGTGCCCTATACGTCGTCTTCGTCGACAATTGCGGCGTATGCGCCCATAGGGGCAGGCGTTCCCAATCTCAAGCTCGACAATTCCATAGGCATAATGAAGGCATATTCGAGTTGCGTGGGCGCAGGTCCTTTTACCTGCGAATATTTTGGTAAAGAGGCGGAAAAACTTCGTGAGTCGGGCGGAGAATACGGCGCGGCGACGGGCAGACCCAGAAGAGTGGGACCTTTCGACGTGGTGGCTTCCCGTTACGGAATACGTTGTCAGGGCGCGGACGAAATAGCCCTTACGAAACTGGACGTTTTAGACGGTTACGAAGAGATAGAAATCTGTACTCATTACATGCTCGACGGAAAGAGGATAGACGAATTTCCCTTTACCGACGTTCTGGACGACTGTAAGCCCGTTTTCGAAAAAGTCAAGGGCTGGAACTGCGATATTACCAGGTGCAGAAAAAAGGAAGATTTGCCCAAAGAAGCGCTCGACTATATAAAACTTTTGGAAAAACTCTGCGAGTGTAAAATAAAATACGTTTCGGTAGGTGCCGAACGCGAAGCCTGCATCGAGATGTATTGATTCGGAGCGATATGAAATTCTATAAGATGCACGGCATCGGTAACGACTATATTTATTTCGACTGTATGCGCGCCGAGCTCGACAACCCCGAGGAACTTGCTGTGCGGCTTTCGGACAGACATTTTTCCATCGGCGGCGACGGCGTTATTCTATTATGCCGTTCGGATGTTGCCGACTGTAAAATGCGTATGTTCAATGCCGACGGTTCGGAAGGTAAAATGTGCGGCAACGGAGTGCGCTGCGTCGGAAAACTTGCCCGCGATTTGGGGTATGCGCGGGGCGATACCTGTACTGTCGAAACACTGTCTGGAATAAAAACTTTGAAATTTACATTCGGCGACGACGGCAAGGTTTCAAGCGTAAAAGTCGATATGGGCGCAGCCGTTCTCGGCGGCAGACAGATACCTTCGGTTTTCGACGGCGATAAGGTAGTGAACGTTCCGTTGGACGTAGGCGGTGAAAATTATAACGTCACTCTTGTATCTATGGGCAACCCGCATTGCGTGGTCTTTACCGAGCCCGACGGACTTGACATAGAGAAAACAGGTAAACAGTTTGAAAACCATAGGTCGTTTCCCGAAAGAATAAATACCGAATTCGTAAAGGTTATCGGCAAAAATGCTTTAAAAATGCGCGTTTGGGAACGCGGGAGTGGTGAAACTCTTGCATGCGGTACAGGTGCTTGCGCAAGCGCGGTTGCGGCTTGTCTGAACGGTTTTTGCGAGAAAGGCGAGGAGATTACGGTTGCGCTTCGCGGCGGAAATCTCAAAATCGTTTATACAGACGAGACCGTGTATATGACGGGACCCGCGACGCTTGCGTTTACTGGCGATATTGAAATCTGAAATTTGGGCATTACGACATTGAACAATACCCTTCGCTTTGCTCAGGGCGACGCCAAGAGGTGCTCAGGGTGACGGACAACGCGTCATTAAAATGACAAAGCGTGATATTCCGGGTACCTTTCGGCGCATTATGCAAAATATTTTTCGCCATTCCAAGCATTGTTCGTCTTTGCGAGTAACTTGCGCCATTACCGGACATCTTTTGTTATTACGGACAACATTTTTTATTCCGAGGCGCAGCCGAGGAATCCCGCAGCGAACGCAGTATATATCAATAAATCAACATAAATCAAAAGAGATGAATATGTGAAACATATTCGTGAGGAGCATTTTTTATGACAAAATATATTTTTGTAACGGGCGGAGTAGTGTCCGGACTCGGCAAAGGCATTACCGCGGCTTCGCTCGGCAGACTTTTGAAATGCAGAGGTTATAAAGTCGCGTCCCAGAAACTCGACCCCTACATAAATATAGACCCCGGTACAATGAGTCCTTTTCAGCACGGGGAAGTTTTCGTCACCGATGACGGGGCGGAAACAGACCTCGATTTGGGACATTACGAGCGTTTCATAGACGAAAACCTCAATAAGTATTCCAACCTTACAACCGGTAAGGTATACTGGAATGTTTTGAACAAAGAACGCAACGGAGAATATCTCGGTCAGACCGTACAGGTTATCCCTCACGTAACCAACGAAATAAAAACTTTTATTTACAACGTCGGAAAAACTTCCGCCGCGGACGTTGTCATCACCGAAATAGGCGGAACGACGGGCGATATAGAGAGTCAGCCTTTTATCGAAGCTATACGTCAGGTCGCACGCGAAGTCGGAAGAGACAACTGCTGTTTTATTCACGTCACTCTCGTTCCCTATATTTCGGGCTCGGAGGAGTTCAAATCCAAACCCACGCAACATTCGGTAAAAGAACTGCAGGGTATGGGTATAACTCCCGATATCATAATTGCGCGCGTGGACGCTCCCATGCCTGCGGACGTGAGGGCAAAAATCGCAATGTTCTGTAATGTGGAACCTGAATGTTGTATAGAAAATATGACTATGCCCGTGCTCTACGAATGCCCGAATATGCTTGAAGAGAGCAATTTCTCGGAGATAGTTTGCAAACGCCTTAAACTTGCTCCCGGCGTAATAGATATGAGCGAATGGAACAAGATGTTGCAACGCATCCGTTCGCGCGACAAGAAAGTAAAAATCGCACTATGCGGAAAATATGTTCAGCTTCACGACGCATATCTCTCCGTCGCCGAAGCTCTGGCGCACGCGGGGTACGAAAATGCCGCTAAAGTGGAAATAAAATGGGTGGATACGGAAGAGCTCACCCGTAAAAATTTCGGGGAAATTCTTGCGGGGGTGGACGGAATTATCGTTCCGGGCGGCTTTGGCGGACGTGGCATAGAAGGAATGGTTCTCTGCGCGGAATACGCCCGCGTTAACAATGTTCCTTATTTCGGCATATGTCTCGGTATGCAGACTGCGGTAATAGAATATGCGAGGAACGTTCTCGGCTTTGCGGATGCGAATTCTTCGGAGTTTGCTCCCGAATCCGAACACTGCGTAATAGATTTGATGCCCGACCAGTACGGCGTAAAGATGGGCGGCACCATGCGTTTGGGCGCGTATCCCTGTAAAGTAATCGGCAGAATAATGCAAGAATCTTACGGGGAAAAACTGATTTCCGAGCGTCATCGTCACAGATACGAGTTCAACAACGATTTCAGAGAACAGATTGAGAAAGCGGGTATGGTCATTGCCGGAACCTCGCCGGACGGAACGCTCGTCGAAGCGGTTGAAATTCCCGCAAACGAATTTTATATCGGCGTACAGTTCCATCCCGAGTTCAAGTCACGTCCTCAGTCGGCGCACCCTGTATTCCGTGAATTTATAAAGCATGCGTTAAAATATAAATCGGCAAAGAAATAATCGGGAGATAAGATGAATTTCAATAGATATTTCAATGATATTTCTGAAAACTACCTGTTCGCCGAAGTAGCGAACAGAGTGGCGGCGTATACAAAAGCAAATCCCGCGAAAAAGGTATTGAAACTCGGAATAGGTGACGTGACGTTGCCGCTTGTGCCCGAGGTGGTCAAAGCTCTCCGCGCGGCGGTGGACGAAATGTCCGAAAAGGCAACTTTCAGAGGTTACGGTCCGTACGAAGGTTACGATTTTTTGAGAGAAGCCATATCGCAATATTATAAAAACGCGGGGGTTAATCTGGCAACTGACGAAATTTTTGTTTCCGACGGGGCTAAATCGGACCTCGGAAATATCCTTGATATTTTCGCCAAAGAGAATACCGTGCTTGTGCCCGACCCCGTTTACCCGGTATACGTCGATACAAACGTAATGGCGGGAAGAAAAGTGATTTTTGCTCAGGCAACGGAGGCTAACGGCTTTTTGCCTATGCCCGATTATTCCGTTCATGCGGATATAATTTATATGTGCTCGCCCAACAACCCAACAGGAGCGGCGTATACCGTGGCTCAGCTCAAAGAATGGGTTGATTATGCGAATAAAGAAGGTGCGGTCATTCTGTACGACGCGGCTTACGAATGCTTTATCACCGAGAAGGACGCCGCGCGCTCTGTTTTTTGCGTTGACGGCGCTCGTACTTGCGCTATCGAATTTTGTTCGCTTTCCAAAACGGCTGGCTTTACGGGCACACGCTGCGGTTACACGGTGATTCCGCGCGAACTTGTAAAGGACGGCGTATCGGCAAACAAAATGTGGCTCAGACGACAGAGCACGAAGTTCAACGGCGTTCCTTACATAGTTCAAAGAGGTGCCGCCGCTGTATTTTCCGAGAAAGGACAGAAAGAAATCAGAGAGAATATAGCATACTATCAGCGCAACGCAAAGACTATTGCGGACGGTATGGACGAACTCGGAATATGGTATACGGGCGGTAAAAACTCTCCGTATATATGGCTTAAATGCCCTGACGGTATGAAGAGTTGGGAATTTTTCGATTTGCTTTTAAACGAAGCTCAGGTTGTCGGTACGCCCGGCGCGGGTTTCGGTGTCAACGGCGAGGGGTACTTCAGATTGACGGCGTTCGGCAGCAAGGAAGTGACCGAAGAAGCCGTAAAACGTATTAAACAATTGTTATCCAAATAAACTATAAGATAAAGGTGTGGTATGACTGATAATTTACGCCGCGGCGCCGGAATACTTTGCCATATTTCCTCGTTACCCAACAAATACGGGATAGGCTCGCTCGGAAAGGAAGCATATGACTTTGCGGACTTTTTAAAGAGCGCTCACGTTAAGTATTGGCAAGTTTTGCCGCTCACTCAGACGGGTTACGGCGACAGCCCGTATCAGTCGGTGAGCTGCAATTCGGGCAATCCTTATTTTATCGACTTGAAACAACTCAAAGACGAAGGGCTTCTTGACGCGGACGAACTGAAAAGCTGCGAAACAGAGGAAGTAAGCGTGGATTACGGCGCCCTTTATGAAAAAAGATTTGCTCTTTTAAGGTTGGCTTACGCCCGTTTTAACGTCAAAGACCCTGATTTCGTTGCGTTCGTCGAAAGCGGGGAGGCGGAAGATTATGCCGTGTTTATGTCGCTTAAAAGCAGATATTCGGGCACGTTCGATACTTTTCCCGATTCTTACAAATACAAAGAACAGCTTGCGATTAAGGAATTCAAAGAGGCTTCGTATAAGAGCGAGTATTGTTTCTGGCAGTTTTTGCAGTACGTTTTCAAAAAGCAGTGGCTTAAACTGAAAAACTATGTAAATTCGCTCGGTATAAGCATAATAGGAGATTTGCCACTCTATGTCGCATACGATTCGGCGGACGTCTGGGCTCGCCCCGAGCTTTTCGTCCTGGACAGAGACTTGAAGCCGACCAAGGTGGCTGGAGTTCCCCCCGATTATTTTTCGAAGACGGGTCAGCTTTGGGGTAATCCGTTATATAACTGGGAAGTAATGGAGGCGGACGGCTATGATTGGTGGATAAAGCGTATAGAGCGCGCGAAAGAGCTTTATGACGTCATAAGAATAGACCATTTCCGCGGTTTGGACAGATATTACGCCGTTCCCTACGACAGCGATACGGCTGAGGTCGGGGAGTGGGAAAACGGTCCTTCTTTGAAACTTTTCGATAAAGTGCGCGAACGTCTGGGCGACGTGCCTATAATTGCCGAAGATTTGGGAGTAATGGACGACGGCGTCAAAGAACTTCGTGAAAAGACGGGTTTTCCCGGAATGAAAATAGTGTTGTTTGCATTCGACGGTGAGGAGGATAACGAATATCTTCCCGAAAATATGGGTGAAAACTCCGTAGCATATACAGGCACGCACGACAACGCCACCGCGCTCGGACTGTTGAAACGGATGAATGAGCAACAGTTCAAAGTATTTAAGAAGAGACTACGCGCGGCTCTTGAAAAAGAGGGGGTCGTATTTCCTTTCGTAAACCGTGAACAGGCTGCGCTCGCGCTTTGCGTGTGCACTCTCGCTTCGCCTGCGAAAGTCGCGGTTATACCCGTACAGGACCTTTGCGGACTTGACGACGATTGCAGAATGAACGTACCTTCGGTAGCCGAAGGCAACTGGAAATTCAGACTCGGGCAAATGCCTACGCGTTATCACGCGGCTTTAATGCGCAAAATGGTTAAAGAATTTAAAAGATAAAAAATGCCCCGAGAGGTTTAACCTCGCGGGGCTTTAACTTTAATTTTAAACTTGTCGTCGGAATAACGTATTTTTTTTACGAGCCTCGTTTTCAGTCACCCTGAGTTCCGCTTTCAGTCATCATGGGTGTCCCTTTTGTTGCCCTAATGGCATGTTTTGTCACCCTGAGCGAAAGCGAAGGGTCCCTCGCGTTGCTCGCGATAACAAAAATCGTTTATGGTAAAAACTTTCGATATGGCATACTCTCGGGACGACAACAACGCGAGAGGCGAAGTTTCCTGTCATGTTGAGCGGCCGCGAAACATCCGATTTCCCGGTTACACCTCAGAATGACGCGCTTTTATTTATGAATTGTCGAATATTCTCGTGCAAAGCACCGTCATGTCGTCGGAAACGACGTGCTTTGCCTTATCCAGCGCCCCCGCAAGAATTTTGTCGGCAAGAGTTTGAGGATTCAGCGGTTTTATTTCCTCCAAAAATTCGTAAAGTTCGGTGGAGGAGGGAAATGCCGACGTAATTCCGTCGCTCATAAATACGACGATATCTCCGCTTTTCAGCGTTTCCGTACAGACGGTCGGACGCAGATTGTCAAGTATTCCCAACGGAAGCGATGTGCTTTCCAGTACTTTTATTTCTCCGTCGCGCATAATAATTCCCGCGGGCGAGCCTATTTTAACAAAGTCGGCTCTTCCCGAATTCAGGTCTATGGCGGCAACGTCGATACAGGTAAATCTTTCGTCGCGATTGAACGACAGTAGCTTGTTTATTGTGTTCAGAACAGTATCCTGCGGCATTTCGGCGCGGTAGAACGCTTCGATTAGCGAAATTGCGGCTTCGGAAACCTTGCGCGCATACACTCCGCTGCCCATTCCGTCGGACAGCGCCATTAAAAACGAATGCTCGTTAATGCGTATTACGGAATGCGTATCGCCGGAAACTTTTTCACCGCTTTTTATTGCGTACGCAACCCCGAATGCGGCGTCATAAGCGGGTGGCGCGCCGAATATAAGACAGCTTTTTTCCCCGTCGAAATCGAGCTTGTCTTTTAAAGAATATTTTCTTTTCAACGTTTTAGAGATAATATCCGACATAACTTTTCTGTCGGCTTTTCCCACCGTCACGGCGCAAAGTTCGAAGCCGTTTTCTCCGTCTATGTAAAGCTCGGGGCAGGATATTCCTCGCGCGGACAACGCTTTTTTCACGCTCTCGGCGGCGGTCGCGAACTGCCCTTTCGTTCGGCTCAAATCGACGGCGCAGCCCTTCATTACGTCGGCTACTCCGTGCGCCTGTTCGGCAAGCAGTCTGCGCCCCGAACTGGCGTTTTCCGCTTCCGTCATCGAGCGGCGGTATTCGGCTATTATTGCGTTAAGTGCATTCAGAACTTCCGCGGGTCTGGAACAGTTTACCGTGATTTCCGAAGGCAAATCGATTAAGTTTACTTTACCGCGCACACAGCCCGCGTCGATAAGTTTTTTGAATCCCGAATATACGTTGGTGTGCGAACAGCGTTTGGCTTTTTCGCAGCTTTTGCAGCAGTTGTCGCAGAGTTCCTGAAACATCCTCTCGCGTGCGGCTGCGTCGTCTACGTTTTCGTCGAGCGCGAGAAAAGCGCATTCCATTTCACGGAACACTTCGGAAATTCTGTAAAGTTTCTCTCCGGTGCGTCTTCGGTTTCTGACGACGGCGGTATCGGGCAGAATTTCTCGGACAAGCAGTCTGTCTTTGAGATTGCCGAAAAATTTGTCGCTCGGAAGCGCGGGCAACAAACATGCGAAAAACAGCATAATCGCGTAAAGCACTATCAACGGTATTGCGCAGTCGAAACAGCCCGTAAGATACATAAACGCCGCAAAAGTAAGCGCTGCCGCGCCTGCACAGGCAAATCTTCCGGCACCCGATAAGAGGAGTGTAAGAGTGGAAATAACGACGAGAGCCGTTACTGGGGTTATTTCCAGACGGACTACAGCGGGTGGAAGTGCGGCGGCGAGCGCCGCAATCAAGGCAGCGGGCGAACGGGAAAGCCTTACGGAAAAGACAACTAAAGCCGCGGCAAAACAATAATATGCGGCGGCGCCGATAAGCGAGAAAGCGCCTGCGCCGCACACCGAATATACGACGGTAAGACACACGAGTTCGTCTTCTCTGAGCCTGCAACGCCCCGCGCGGTATAAGGTTGCGTAAACGCTTACGAAGCAGAAGAAAGTAAATACCGCCACAAGAAGCGCGGCGATTGCCCGCAGGGCGTACTCGTTGGAAATAAGAAGTTCGTCTATACCCAGCCATGGCGCGAAAATTACGTACGGCGCGAGTGCGATAACAAGATATACCGCGGCTTCCGCGCGTATTTTTCGCTCCGTGCGCCTGTAAAGAAAAACTATCACTCCGAGAAAGACCGCTTGAAAAAGACTTATAAGACTTATTGTAAGATTTAAACTTACTATGGAGGAGAGTGCGTAAAGAACGGGTGTTACTATGATATTCGTTCCGCAGAGTAACATGGAAAACAGTAAGCCGAGAGAAAGAGGAACTCCTTTCAGCGCATAGTTGGAAAATACCATTGCGGCGGCGAATAACGCGTATGTAATTACGGTTTTAACATTTATTTTTAAAGGCATAACCTCATTATATAACGCCGCGTGTTAAATAATTTGTCGTATAATAATCGTTAATTGCGTTTTCCGCCGATTTTAAACCCCGCAGAAGATTCTGCGGGGTTCGTTTATTTTTTCGTAGCAAGCCATACCATAAGAACGGTTACGTCTGCAGGGTTTACTCCGGAAATTCTGCCTGCCTGTCCGAGAGTAAGAGGACGTACTCTTTCGAGTTTTTCTCTTGCTTCCAGCCTCAGTCCCTGTATTTCGGAATAATTTATGTCAGGCGGCAGTGTCTTGTCGTTCAGTTTTCTTGCGCGTTCAATCTGCGCCCTGCTTTTTGAAATGTAGCCTTCGTATTTGACGGACGCTTCCGCCGTTGTAAGTATGTCCTGCGGAATTTCGTTTAAAATCCCGAATTTTTCTCTTATGTCTTTCAGATTTGCTCCGCGTCTTATAAGGTCTGAATAAGTGAGCCCGTTTAAATTGCCCGGGATATTCCGTTCGCCGCAGAATTCCGCGGCAGCCGATTTATCTGCTTTTTCATTCAGTATTCCGAGCGTTTGCGCCGTCAGTTTCTTGCGTTTTTCGAAACAGTCCCGTCTTTCTTCGGTGCATAGCGCGGTGTCTGCAATTTTAGGAGTGAGGCGGAAGTCCGCGGTATCCTGTCTCAGATTTATCGCATATTCCGCGCGTGATGTCATAATTCTGTAAGGTTCCTCAGTGCCTTTTGTGACCAAATCGTCAATCATAACGCCGATATACGCTTCGTCGCGACCGAGTATTAAGGGGGGTCTGCCGAGAATGGAAAACGAAGCGTTGATTCCCGCGATAAGTCCCTGAGCCGCGGCTTCCTCGTAGCCGGAGGTTCCGTTAATCTGTCCCGCGGTGTAAATTCCTTTGATTTTCTTGAATTCGAGAGTGGGGAAAACGTCGAGAGTATCAATGCAGTCGTATTCTATGGCGTATGCGTATCGCATGATTTCGCAACGTTCAAGTCCTTTTACCGAACGGTACATTTTCTTCTGAATGTCGTGCGGCATGGATGACGACATGCCCTGAACATAAACTTCGTTTGTGTCCGCACCCTCGGGTTCGAGAAAAAGCTGATGGCGCTCTTTATCCGAAAACCGCACTACTTTCGTTTCTATCGAAGGACAGTATCTCGGTCCCGTAGAAGTTATTTCTCCGTTGTAGAGGGGGGAGCGGTCGAGATTTCCGAGAATGATTTCGTGCGTAACGGCGTTGGTGTAGGTTATAAAACAGGCGCGCTTGTTTTCGGGCGGAACATCGAGAAAGGAAAACGCCGGCACGTCGTTTTCTCCGCTCTGTTTCAGGCATTCGTCAAAGTCCACGCTCCGTCCGTCCAGTCTTGCGGGCGTGCCCGTTTTGAATCGGCGTACTGCAAAGCCGAGGTTTACAAGACTTTCGGTAAGCGAATTTGCGGGTGCGAAACCGCTCGGTCCGCTTTTCTGTCTGTGCTCGCCCGTAACGGTCTCCGCGTTAAGATAAACGCCCGTCGCAAGTATTACTGCTTTTGCTGAAAACACTCCGCCGTAAGTGGTTTTAACGCCTGTTACTTTTTTTCCGTCTGTAAGTATTTCGGAGCATTCCCCCTGTACTATGCGCAGGTTTCGCGTGTTTTCAAGCGTGCGCTTCATCTCGGTGTGGTATGCGTTTTTATCGCACTGGCAGCGCAGAGATTGTACGGCTTCGCCTTTCCCTTCGTTGAGCATACGCATTTGAAGGGCGGTCTTGTCGGCGTTTTTAGCCATTTCTCCGCCGAGCGCGTCAATCTCGCGCACAAGATGTCCCTTTGCGGTGCCGCCTATGGAAGGATTGCAAGCCATAAGAGCTATGCTGTCCAGATTGAGGGTCAGCATAACGGTGTTAAGCCCGAGCCTTGCGGCGGCAAGCGCCGCTTCGCAACCCGCGTGTCCCGCGCCGACTACGACTATATCGAATTGTCCTTCGGAAAAATCTGTCATAACGAAATGATTGCCCGAAGCACCCTTCGTTGCTGCGGGCATGATAAATTATTATTTTTTGAGAATTATATTTTTTATGTCGTCGACATCTTTTGCGATTTTATCGTTTACGCGGCACATTTCATCGACCTTATCGCGCGAGTACAGTATCGTCGTATGGTCTCTTCCGCCCAGTTCCTTGCCTATTGAAATAAGGGGAAGGGAGAGGAGTTCGCACATAAGATAACAGCAAATCTGTCTTGGAATGACAAGTTCTTTTTTCTTGCTTTTTCCTGTAATGTCCGCTTTGGAAATATGGAAATACGACGTTACGGCGGATATGACGCTCGCCGAATTTATTTCCTCTCTGCCGCTTTCCGAAACCGCTTCGTTCAGTGCGCTGCGGGCAAGGTTTATAGAAATAGGTTCTTCGTGAAGTTTGGACGCGAATATTACTTTCGTAAGCCTGCCTTCGAGCGTTCTCACGTCGTCGCCCGAGTCCTGCGCGAGGAATGTAAGAACGTCCTCGGGAACCACGCATTTCTTTTCGAAAGCCTTGCGTTTTAAAATTGCGATTTTCGTTTCGAAGTTTGGCGGCAGAATGTCGAACAGAAGTCCGCCTGAAAATCTCGTGCGCAGTCTTTCTTCGAGTGCGGTAAGTTCCTTCGGGGGATGGTCGGAGGAAATTACAATCTGTTTGCCCTTGGAGACAAGCTCGTTGAAGGTGTGGAAGAATTCTTCCTGAACGGCTTTCTTGTTTTCTATAAACTGAATGTCGTCGACAATCAGGACGTCCGCGGTACGGTAATACTGTCTCAGTTTGTTGCTTCTGTCGCGGGCGTCGGGACCGCGGCTCGTGAACATTGTGTCGATAATCTCGTTAACGAACTGCTCGCACGTTACGTATATGACTTTAAGCTGCGGCTTTTCCGAGACGATTTTGTTTGCTATCGCCTGTATAAGGTGAGTTTTGCCCAAACCTGTTCCTCCGTATATGAACAGAGGATTATATGTTCCCGCGGGGTCGTTTGCGACGGCGAGCGCCGCCTCGTATACGAATTCGTTGTTCTTACCGACTACAAATCTTTCGAAAGTAAATTTTTTATCGATGTTCGCGGGCGGTTCTGCGCGTTCCTCGTTCGGCGCGTTGTAAGCGTAACCGTCGGTACCGGCAACTTTGAGGCGGAAATCGGAAATGCCGACGTCGGCTTTTAAAATAGCGACGCGCATCTTGTCGGCAAGCGTGCCGGTAATGTATTTCGCAAAACTTTCCGTGGGCGTTTCCAGCACGATAAATCTGCCGTCAATGTCCACGGGTATTAGTTTTTCTATATAGGTCGCGTAACTGATAGGTGAAATTTCGTCTTTGAATTTTGCCTTTATCGGGTTATAAATAAAGTCGAAGTTTGCATTTTCCGCCATAATTGTGCTTGTATTCCTTTGAGTTTTTACGTAAATTTTGCTATAATAATAAAGTAAGTATCTTTGCAATCAATTATAATACAAAATCGGCTTAAAATAAAGTGTTTTGACGGAAAAATGCGGATAAAAAATTTGAATTTGAAAAATTTCAGAAATTATGCGGATGAAAGTATCGAGTTTTCGGAAGGGCTCAATATTCTGTTCGGTAAAAACGCGCAGGGAAAAACCAACTGTGCGGAGGCGGTTTTTTATCTTTGCACGGGCACCTCGCCGCGCACTAAGCGCAACGTTCAGCTCATAAAACGCGGGGAAGAGAGCGCGAATCTCTGCGCGACAGCCGTGGGCAGATACGGAAGTATGGAAATTTCAGCCGCGTTAACAGAAAACGGCAGGGAATTTTTTCTGAACGGAAATAAGATAAACCGCAATGCCGATATACTCGGCAATCTCTTCGGGGTTTTTTTCTCTCCGCACGAGCTCAGGCTTATTCAGGACGGACCGGACGAACGCAGAAGATTTTTAAACGTTTCCATTTCTCAGCTTTCAAGACCTTATTGTACGGCGCTTGCCCGCTATAACAGAATTCTCGAACAGCGCAACAGCCTTCTCAAAGAGAAATCTTTGGATATAATCTATGGGTCTTTGCCTGTGTGGGACGAACAATTCTGTAAATACGCGGCAACAATCGCCGTTAAACGCGCGGAATACATCGGGCTTCTTGCCCCGCTTGCAAAGTCCGCGCACGAATTTTTGACGGACGGAGCGGAGGAGCTTATCATTTCTCCGGAAAAAAAGTATAAGGGCAGCGAATCGGAGCTCGAAAAACGGCTCTTTGACGAGCTTTCGGCTAACTACGAAAGAGATATACGCCTCGGATATACAGTCTCGGGACCGCATAGGGACGATATAGATATAGAAATAAACGGCGCGGATGCTAAAAATTACGCATCGCAGGGGCAGACGCGTACGGCGGCTCTTGCCATCAAATTGGCGGAGGTCGAAATTTTTAAGGAACTTTCGGGAGAGTACCCCGTACTCATTCTGGACGACGTGTTGAGCGAGTTGGACTTGCCGCGCAGGAAAAAACTGATTGAAAGAGCGGGCGGTTTGCAGACTATTCTGACCTGTACGCATGCAGAGCGCGCTTTATGCGGCATTTCCGCAAATAAAATAAAAATAGAAGGGGGCGCCGTAAAAAGATGAGGGCGGATTTGCATATCCATACTTATTATTCGGACGGCGCGCTCGCCCCGCGCGACGTTCCTGCGCTCGCTATGCGAAAGGGTGTGGAAATTCTCGCTGTTACCGACCACGATACTATGCTCGGCATTGACGAAACCGAAAAATTCTGCCGCGCCGCGGGGATAACTTTTGTCTCTGGTTGTGAAATTTCGGCTTATTCGGGCGACGTTAAAGTGCATGTTCTCTGTTATTGTCCCGACAGGGAGAACGGAGATTTCCGCGCGTTTAAGGACGAGTTGTATGAAAATTCTTTTTTAAGGTCGGAAATCATAATCGCAAAACTGAACGCCGTCGGCGTTAATCTGACGTTGCGGGATGCTGAGACGGAGCGTTTCTGCGGGGAAACTCCTCTTCATGTCATGCATATAGCGGCGGCGGGCGCCAAACGCGGTTATGCGCGGACTGCGGGCGAATTTTTTATGAAATATCTTGCTTACGGCAAACCTGCTTTCTGTAACGCATACCGTCCCTCTCCCGAGCGGACGGTGGAAATTATTGCCGCTGCGGGAGGTTTTTCTTCGCTTGCGCACCCGGCGAGACTGGATATGAACGCGGAGGATGTCCGCGCGCTTATCGGAAGGCTGAAATCTTGCGGTCTTTGCGGCATAGAAGCCGTTTATTCTACACATACTGTAAGGGAAACGGCATACTATAAGGAGCTTGCAAAGTCGTTCGGTTTGGAAGTAACGGGCGGTTCTGACACGCATTATCCCGTCGGGAAAAGAGAGATAGGAATACCTGCGTTCTATCCTTCCGAAAAACTTTCGCAAAGATTGAAAAATTGTTGAGAAAAATTATATTAAAACTTAATTTGCTTCTTATAATGCTCGCTTTTATTGCGGGCGTTATTATTTTATCGTGTGCGTTCTGTTCCGTTGTTCCCAAGGACGTTACGGTAAACGGAATAGCGGTGGGGGGGATGACACGTGAAGAGGCGGCGGCGACGGTGCGTTCCGAGACGGAAAAATTCCTTAAAGAAAAATCGCTGAAAATTTATGCGGGAAAAGAGACGTACATCTATACCTATCCCGAAATAAGTTACAGCGACAACGTTTACGGGCTGCTCAAAAATGCTGAAAAAGGAGGGAACTATATTTCCGAAACAACATATTACCTCTGCGGTTTGAGTGAGATTGCCTCGGCAATATGCCGCAGCGAAAGCGTTGATGCGGTCGAGCCTTACGCCGAATTTTCCGCTTCGGGCAAAGCCTTTGCCTACTATGAGGGAAGGGACGGAAAACAGTTGGACGAAGGGAAACTCAGAAAAGATATTCTAAAATCTCTCGAGGGCGGTTTCGAGCCCGTAAACGCTGTCTTTATCGGACAGAAGCGTACAAAGAAAATGGAGGATGTAAAAAAATCCACCCGCCTTTTAAGTACCTTCACGACTTATTTCGACAGCTCGAATTTAAACCGTACGAGCAATATCCGCCTTGCCGCGTCGAAGCTGAACGGTAGCGTTTTGAAGAGCGGGCAGACGCTTTCGTTCAATGATATTGTGGGGGCTAGAGTGAAAGAACGCGGTTTTTTGTCCGCCAAAATAATAGAAAACGGAGAGTTCAAGGACGGAATAGGCGGAGGGGTATGTCAGGTTTCGACTACGCTTTATAACGCCGCTCTTCTTTCGGGAATGAAGATTGTCGAATATCATCCGCATTCTCTGGCGGTCGGTTACGTCTCTCCCTCGCGCGACGCTATGGTCAGCGGTAAGGCGTGCGATTTGAAAATATGCAATATTTTTCCCGAAACAATTTACATCCGCGCAAAAGTTTCCGGCGGCGGAGTGACGTTTTCGGTATACGGCGGCGGCGACGGCGCGGAATATTCCGTCGTATCCGAAGTGACGGGTGCGCTTCCCGCGCCCGAAGAGCATACAGACGAACCCGATAAAGCGCGTAACGGAAAGGACGGAACTTTGAGCGAGGGTTACCTTTTGATTAAGCGCGGAGAATACGTTAAGAAGGTGCTTTTGAGAAAGGATAAATATGCTCCCGTAAAACGTGTGGTTTACGATGAACCCGCAATACCGGAACAGCAAACACAAGATATGGTATTTTAAGAAAATTCTGCCCCTAAACAATTGAAATTTTCAAGTCCTTGTGGTATAATAATTCAGTATTGAAAATTATAAACGGAGTATTTATGGTTAAGATTTTACTTGACGCTATGGGCGGAGACAATGCGCCTGCTGCAACTGTTGAGGGCGCGGTGCTCGCACTCGCTCGCGACAGGGAACTTCAACTTGTTCTGACGGGCAGGAAAAACGATATAGAGAGAGAACTTTCAAAATACAGTTACGATAAAGGCCGTCTGGAAATCGTGGATTGTCCGGATGTCATTGATATGAACGATATACCGACCGAGGCTATAAAGCGCAAACAGTCGTCTTTAATAGCGGCGTACTGGATGCTTAAAAAAGAGGACGATATATGCGCTTTGGTGACCGCGGGCTCGACTGGCGCGACAATAGTCGGCGGACAGCTCATTCTCGGCAGAATACGTGGAATCAAACGTCCTGCACTGTGCCCCGCCATACCGAATACCCGCGGCGGAGTCACCCTTCTTTGCGACTGCGGAGCCAACGCCGAGTGCAAGCCCGCGATGCTTTGCCAGTTCGCCGTGCTCGCCTCGGCTTACGCAAAAGCGGGTTTCGGAATAAAAGAACCCAAGGTCGCTTTACTTAACAACGGGACGGAGGAACATAAGGGCGACCCTCTCCGTCAGGAAACTTATAAATATCTATCCGAGATGAAGGGTATAAATTTCATCGGCAACGCGGAGGGCAGAGATATAATGCTCGGCGAATGCGACGTCGTAGTTGCCGACGGTTTTTCTGGAAATATCGCGCTTAAATCTATGGAGGGCTGCGGCAAGCTCGTTCTGGGGGTTATGAAAAAGGAGTTTTCCGCGACGTTGCGTTCGAAAATCGGCTATCTTTTTATGCGTAAGGCAATAAAAAATATGCGCGGACAGCTCGATTTCGAAAAATTCGGCGGCGCCCTGCTTCTCGGACTTAAAAAAGTTGTGGTAAAAAGCCACGGCTCCTCAAAGGCGACTACTATTGCTGCTTCCATAGAGAATGCCGCCTCCATTCATAGGGGCGGACTTATCGGCGCGGTGGAAAGCATGCTCGGCGAAACTGATTTGAATTCGTTGATTCCGGAGAACGCACAATGAATTTTGCGGGAATAGAGGAAAGGCTCGGCTATTCATTCGCGGATAAAAGTTTTCTCGAACGTGCGCTAACTCTGTCGTCGGCGGATAACGACAACAACAACGAGACGTTGGAATTTTTCGGGGACGCAATTTTGGAGTTTCTTGTTTCGGAGATAATCTATGACGAAAAAAAGAGCGAAGGTCAGCTTACCGACAGGCGTAAAGCGCTTGTGTGCGACAGCGCGCTTAGAGGAGTTGCCGTAAAACTCGGGTTGGACGAGTTCCTTGTGAAAAGCAAGGGCGATAACAACAATAAAAAAGCCGTTCCGTCCGCTTACGAAGCGGTGATTGCCGCAATTTATCTCGACGGCGGAATGGATGCGGCGCGTAATTTCGTGAAAACGACGCTCGATTTTACCGTCACCGGCGAAGTTAATTACAAAGGGGAATTGCAGGAGCTTTTTCAAAGAGAAAAGAAACAGTGCCCGAAGTACGACGTCGAAGAAGTGGGAACCCCGCAGAGACCGAGGTTCAGGGCTAAACTCGAAGCGGGCGGTCGTTTTTTCTGCGGCGAGAGCGACAATAAACAGCGTGCGGAGCAGAAAGCCGCCGAGCGCGCTTTGAGTTTTTTAAAAAAGAGACGCGGGTACTTGACAAACCTTAGTTAACTGCCGCGGAATTTTTTTCCGCGAGGAGAGGTATATGATTACTTTCAAACAAATACAACTCGTCGGTTTCAAATCTTTTGCCGACAAAACCACGGTTACGCTCGGGGAGGGCGTGACGTGTATAGTCGGTCCCAACGGTTGCGGTAAATCGAACGTTGCGGACGCTATACGCTGGGTTCTCGGTGAGCAGTCGGCTAAAATGATGCGCGGTTCGCAGATGATGGACGTTATTTTCAGCGGTACGGAAGCGCGCCGCAAGATGTCTTTCTGCGAAGTTACGCTTACTTTCGACAATACGAACCGCGTGTTCGACATCGATTGCGACGAAGTCGAAATGACCCGTCGTCTCTATCGCGACGGCGAGAGCGAATATCTTCTGAACCGTCAGCCCTCGAGAATGAAAATTCTTACGGGGCTTTTACATGGCGCGGGCGCGGCAAAGGAAGGTTATTCGATTATCGGACAGGGCAGAATCGAACAGATTATGAACGCCAAGCCCGAGGACAGACGTTCGATATTCGAGGAAGCTACCGGTATAGTCGTGTTCAAGGACAGAAAAGCGGACGCGGAGAGAAAGTTGAACGCGTCCAAGGATAACCTTTTTGTGTTTGCGCAGCGCATGCAGGAAGTGGAACGCCAGCTAACTCCTTTGAAAAAAGCCGCGGAAAACACTTTGAAATTCCGCACTCTGTATTCCGAACAGAGAATGCACGAAACTAATCTGTACATATACCGTCACGACAGCCTGGAAGGCGAAAAAAGTAAATTGGACGAAAAGAAAGCAAAGGTCGACGCGAGAATAGAATATCTGACGAAGCGAATGGACGAGCTTTTGGAAGAGCAGCAGTCATGCCGTAATCAGATAGAGAACGCGGACAAGTCTTTGCAGGATTTGAACGACAGATTACACCGTTATGCGGTCGATATAGAACATAAGAGCGGCGAAACGAGACTTTACACCGAGCGTGCGCGTTCGGTTAAAGGCAAACTTGCAAGCGCCCAGGAGGAAATAGCGTATTCGGCAAAGCGCATAGACGAAATAGAGAAAGAAAAACGCCGTTACGAGGCTCTTAACGAGAAGAACATACAGAGGACGGAAAAAATGCGTTTGCAGACCGCAGGTTTCCGCGAACGCAGCGAAGAGCTTTCAAAACGCATCTCCGAATACGAGTATATGACGGGTGAGCACAGAAAAAAGGTCATGGATACTTTTAAAGACCTTTCCGAGCTTCGCCAGAATATGGGCTCGCTTTCCGCGCAGAAATCTCTTCTCGAAGAGCGTCTTTCGGAAGTCGAGACCGATATGCTACGAATACGCGCCCGCCGTGACGAGAGCAAGCGGGAATACGAAAACAGCATTGAAAGGAGCCATTCGCTCACTGCGTTGCTTGATAGCGAGGACGACCTTTTAAACGAGGCGGAGAGCAAACTCAAAGACAGCGAAGAAAAAATTCGGGCTCTCGTAAATCAGGTTTACGACACCGAGGCTCAGATAAGAAGTCTGGGCGACAGTCTGGTTACTGTCCGCGCTCTGCGCGACAGATTCGACGGCTATGTGTATTCGGTAAAAAGACTGATGAGCGACGCGAGGGAAAATTCTTCCTTGTCGTCTAAAATAAAGGGGCTTATTGCCGACGTCGTGCGCTGCGACAAGGAGTACGAAGTCGCCATAGAAACGGCGTTCGGCGGCGCGATGCAGAACGTAATAACGGGCACGCGCGAAGACGCGCGCGAATTAATCGACCACCTAAAACGCACGCGCGGCGGTCAGGTGACTTTTCTTCCGCTCGATGCGCTCAGACCCCGTTACGAAAACGACCAGATTAAAGCGGCTGTCCGCGACGCGGGCGCGTTGGGGTTTGCCGTCAATCTCGTTAAATTCGACAAACAGTACGAAAACGTAATACATAATCTTCTCGGCAACACTCTGATTGTGGATAATATCCAGAATGCCACGCTTATTGCAAAACGCTATCCGAGGGCTTTTAAGATAGTAACTTTGGACGGCGACCAGATTGCGGTAAGCGGTTCTATGACGGGCGGTTCGAGAAGGGAAGTCGCGGGGAATCTTCTTGCAAACGAGCGCAGAATAGCCGAACTGGAAGAGAGTTTGCAAACTAAAAAATCGTTCCTCTCCCGAGCGGGCGCGCGGCGAGCCGAGCTTAATTCCGCAAGGGATGAAGCGGAAGAGGAACTCAACCTTCTGCGCGACAAATTGCAGAATGCGAGACTTGAATTTGCGACGCTCACCGAGAAGCAGTCCGCGCTTCTTTACTCCGTCACTTCCGCCGAAAGCGAGTATGCGGCATACGGTCAGTCGTTGAGCGCGCTTAAAGAGCGTTTATCGGGATTGGATAGCGAGTATAGCGGAGTTTCGGCAGGGGCGAGCGAGCTTTCCGAGCAGTCCGACAAAGCATCTTCGGCAATCGACGACATGAGCGCGGAATACGAAAAACTCGTTTCAGAACGCAACGAAATAACGGAAAAACTCAACGGCTGTCTCGTTGAAATCGCATCTTTGGAGAGCGCGGTAAAATCGAACGCCGACAATATCGAGCGTTTGGAGAAAGAAAAAGAGGGACTTGTCTTAAAAATAGAGAGAACGAAGGCGAGTATACCTCAGATTACGCGCGAGCTCGACGAGTTGAACGCAAAAGCGGAAAAAACGGCGTTGACCGCGGAAGAGCAGGCGGTCGTCAACGATTTGCGCAACAGAATAGTTGAAGCGACGCAATCCAAGAATACTTTAAACGAGAGGATGAAAGGAATAGAATTCGAACGTCTGGAAAGTTTCAAAGAACGCGACGAGCAGACGACGAAATCACATAACCTTGAAATGTCGCTTGCCAAGCTGGACAGCGATTTGGAATATCTCCGTCAGCGCATAGAGGAAGAGTACGGACTTGATTACGAAGGCTGTCTGCAATACAAAGTGGAAGACTACGACGTTTCGTCATCGGCGGCAAATATTTCCAATTGCAAGCGGCAGATAACTGTTCTTGGTCAGGTAAATCCCAATGCGGTTGAAGAGTACGATGAGTTGAACGCGCGTTACGAGCGCATGCAGGCAGAGCGCGAAGATTTGGAAAAAGCCATATCCGACCTCACTACCGCGCTTGACGACATCCGCGCCGAAATGCTTAAAATATTCGACGAAGGTTTCAATATCATAAACGAAAATTTCAAGCGTACGTTCAAGGAGCTGTTCGGAGGCGGAAAAGCCGAATTGCAACTCGATTACACCGATTGCGACGACCCCCTCAACGCGGGCGTTGAGATTATCGCTTGTCCTCCGGGCAAAAAACTTTCGAAAATCTCTCTTCTTTCGGGTGGCGAGCGCGCTCTCACGGCTATTGCCATTCTGTTTGCAATAATAGGTATGCGCCCCATGCCCTTCTGCGTACTGGACGAAATCGAAGCCGCGCTCGACGAAGCCAACGTCGCGCGCTACGCTAAGTATTTGAAGAAATTCGCGCAGCAAACACAGTTTATAGTCATAACACATAGAAAGCCCACTATGGAAAGCGCGGATATTCTGTTCGGCGTCACTATGGAGGAAAAGGGCGTTTCCAAAGTCGTTTCCGTAAAACTTTCGGAAGTTGCGGAGAGACTGGGCGGAGATACTATTTCATAACGGCTAAGTAATTGCGGAGACTGATATGACGGAAAAAGAAAAAATGCTAGCGGGGGAGCTTTACGACCCCAACGACGAACAGCTTAAAAAATTCCGAATAAAAGCGCATAAATTGTGTAAAAGATATAACGATTGCGACGAGGACGACCCCGAGCGCGAAAAAATTCTCGACGAACTTCTTCCTTCCAGAGGCAAGGGCGTATTTTTGCAGGGACCTGTCTATTTCGATTACGGAGTATTTACTTCGTTGGGCGAAAATTTTTACGCGAATTTCAATTTTACCGTACTCGACGTATGCAGGGTAAGCATAGGCGACAATGTTTTTGTCGGACCTAACGTGTCCGTTCTCACTCCCAAACATCCGCTCGTTTTCGAGGAGCGAAACGTATATATCGGCGCGGGCGGTCAATATACGGACAGAGAGTACGGCGCTCCGGTGAAAATAGGAAACAACTGCTGGATAGCGGGGAACGTCACGATTTTAGCGGGAGCGGAAATCGGGGACGGCTGCGTTATAGGTGCCGGCGCGGTCGTTGCGGGTAAAATTCCGGATAATTCGCTTGCGTACGGTGTTCCGTGCAAACGCGTCCGCGGAATTACGGAAGCGGACAGAATGATAAAAAATAATAAGCGGTAAATTTATGGGTATATTTTCCAAACTGAAAGAAGCTCTCAAAAAGACGAGGGACGGTCTGTCCTCCGCGCTTTCGGGACTGTTTTCGAAAAACAAAATAGGCGACGAATTTTACGAAGGACTCGAAGAAATATTGATAGCCGCGGATATATCCGTGCTGACCGCGGAAGAGGTTGTCGACGAAATCCGCGCCGAGGCAAAGCACGATAAAATCAAGGACAAAGAGTTTGTGACCAATCTATTAAAGGACGTCCTCGAAGAGAAACTGACGGAAGCGGAGTTGCCGGAAATAAGCTATCCCGCGGTCATTATGCTTGTGGGCGTGAACGGGGTCGGAAAAACGACTACGGTCGGTAAGCTCGCAAATTATTTTCTTAAACATGGAAAAAGCGTTACAGTTGCGGCGGCTGACACGTTCCGCGCAGCGGCAGCCGACCAGTTGAGCGTGTGGGCGGAGCGTGCGGGAGTACGTATAGTCAAACACGAGGAGGGAAGTGACCCTTCCGCAGTGGTTTTCGACGCAATGTCCTCGGCAAAGGCAAGAGGAACGGATGTGGTGATAGTCGATACCGCCGGCAGATTGCATGTAAAGGCGCATCTTATGGAAGAGCTCAAAAAGATGTCGCGCGTTGTGGAACGCGAGTGCCCCGATTCGAGTTTTTATAAACTACTCGTTCTCGACGCGACTACGGGGAATAATGCCATAAATCAGGCGGAGATATTCGACGAAGCGGTGGAGCTTGACGGAATAGTTCTTACAAAGCTCGACAGTTCCGCAAAAGGCGGATTCGTTATTTCGCTTTGCAGCGAACTTGGAATACCCGTGATGTTTACGGGCGTCGGCGAAAAAACGGACGATTTGGAACTTTTCGATGCCGAGGAATTTATCGACGGCATACTATAATTTCGGGATTCCTCGCTCCGCTCGGAACGACAAAAAGCGCTCGGAGCGACAAAAAGCGCTCGGATGACAGAAGCCGCCCGAATGAAAAAATCGCCCGGGATGACGCGCTTATGTCACCCTGAGCGAAGCGAAGGGTCCCTCGCCTACGGCTCGGGATGACTTTTTTGTCATGTTGAGCGCAGCGAAACATCTGTTCCTTCACTATGTTCGTGATGACGGGCGGAGCATTTATTTGCAGTGCGCGATTATATAATTTTCGGAAGATATCAAACATAAAACAGCGCGGCGATATATATCGCCGCGCTGTTTTATTAAATAGGGTGTCGATTTTTTTATATTGACAATTATATATTAGAAATATATAATAAAAATAATATGAAAAAATTATTTGCTTGTATTTTGTGCTTTGCAATTTTTTTAATCTGCGGTTGCAATGCGGGCGGTTCCGGTAAACAAGACACCCCTGAAACTAAAACAAACATAGTTTATACTGCAAACCGTCCGATTTATGAATTAAAAGATTTGCAGAATATGAAACATTTATATAAATTGGAGGCTTATTGGTACGAATCAGATGATTACGATATATTGTCTGAGTTTCTGGAGTTATATTTAAAAAATATTCGAACGGATGATGCTTTTTACTATTTACTTGACCCGAGAGACGAAGATATAGGTGGTGTTTCGGAAGATTCGGAAAATCATGAGACCGTGTGGTTTCCGTACTATATCGATTGTTCGTTCAAGTATTGTGTATCTTCCGAAATTGCGTATGTAAATGAATATATTACGTTGGATGTTACGGAACTTGGTTGGAAATATGATTATGGTATTGATGACACTGACGGAACCGTTCGTTGGAATATTGCGTTTAACTTAATTTTTGCTCCTGTTCTCGAAATCGATTCAAATGATGAAATAGCTTTTGAATTCGGTAATAACTTTTCAAACGATTATGGGATAAACAACAAAACATATATAAATATTTATGTCGGCGAGTATTGTATAGCGACGTGTTATTATCGGGAACAAGTCGGCGTTGATTTGTATGTCGAGTGGTTTCAAAAATATTTTGAAAAAAATTTATTTAAAGGAAATTGAAAATACAATCTTACCGTTTATGTTGCGCTGAGATATGGCTTGTATGTGCGGAGCTTTGAAAAAGGAATGCTTTGTTTATCCGTAAAACTAATTATTTTAAATAAAAAAACGGCGCGGCGATAAAATCGCCGCGCCGCCTTTTTTCATCGCTTACAGGTCGTCGGCGTCCTGAACGGGTTTTCCCCCGTCGGACGGCGTGCCCGTATAGCTTCCGTTCGGGTCAAAGTCGTCGCTATGAAACTTATTTGCAGTTTTTCGTGCCTTTTCCGTTTCCACAACCTTTACCGCCGCAGTTCTTGGACTTGTTCTCAGACTGCTTGTTTTCTTTTTCGTTGCACTTTCTCATATTTTCTCCTTTTCGAAGGGTATATGCAGCTCGACTTCGCCTTGACTGGCTTGACAAAGAGGACATTTGTCCCACGCTTTCGTAGAGGTATGCATATAACCGCAATCGCCGCAGATATAGAGTATGGGCGTTTCATTGCTGTATAAAACTCCCTTTTTGAACGCTTCGTGAAGATAATTGAAAATCATTTCGTGCCTTACTTCAACTTGTGCTACAAGTCTGAAAAGTGCGGCAATATCTTTAAATCCTTCTTCTTCGGCGTCCTTTGCAAACGAGGGATAAATGTCGGTGTGTTCCTTGCGTTCGTCGTCCGCGGCAAATTTCAGGCTTTCTTCCAGCGTTCCGCTGTGAAAAGGATAGCCCGCGTCGAGGTCGATGTTTTCAAGGTACTCACCGCGCTTGGAAAGTTCTTCAAAGAACCTTCTGGCGTGCACCGTTTCGTTTTTCGCAAGAACTTTTATGGTGTCGGACAGAGCGATGTAGCCCTGAGCTTTTGCCTCGCGCGCTATGAGCTGATATCTCATTCCCGCCTGGCTTTCACCGGCAAAACTTCTTGCAAGATTAGTATAAGTTTTGGTTTCGTCAAATTGCATATTTTCCTCCGTCAACAATTATTGTGAACCGCTTTCGTTCAATTATTCTTTTTGCTTCTAGGTAAATATTGGGAACCGGTTGGTTAAGGCTAACAAAACAATATATGGTGACTGTTAAAAATTTTCAATACAATATTTTGTGTTTTTTGTTGACAAAAAACGTACGCGCTGTTATAATGAAATTCCAAACCGAGGGTTGAAAATTCAAAGGTCAACGGCGACTGACGAGTTGTGCGGGATACCGCGGGGAAACCGTTTGACGAGATTTGTCGTTCGTCTGGGCTATTTAAGTGCAAATAGTCCTTTTATATTTTCTTTGAAACGTCGGAGGAATAGTGACAGGTTATATTCATTCTTTTGAATCGATGGGAGCGGTGGACGGACCGGGACTCAGGTTTGTCGTATTTATGCAGGGTTGCCCTATGCGTTGTCTGTATTGTCACAATCCGGATACCTGGCAATTCGGCGCGGGAAATAAGTACACGGCGGAAGAGGTTGCGGAAACGGCGCTGAGATATAAAAACTATATCAAAAACGGCGGGGTGACGGTTTCGGGCGGCGAGCCGCTAATGCAGATTGAATTCGTTACCGAGCTTTTTAAAATTCTGAAAAGCAAAGGCGTGCATACGGCGCTTGACACTTCGGGCGTGACTTTCAACGCGGCGGATTGCGGAACGGTAAAAAAACACGCCGAACTTCTCGAATATACCGATTTGGTCCTTTTAGACATAAAGCATATCGATAACGCGGAACATAGAAAACTGACCGGTTTTTCAAACGACAACGTACTTGCCTTTGCCCGTTTTCTTGACGAAAAAAATAAACCTGTCTGGTTTAGACACGTGCTTGTGCCGGGTATCACCGACAAGGAGGAAACTCTTTCGAAACTGAAAGATTTTGCAGACGGGCTCGGTTGCGTAGAAAAAATCGAAGTGCTTCCGTATCATAATCTGGCGGAGGTCAAATACGATAAAATGAACTTGTCGTATCCGCTTAAAGGGCTCGAAGCGCCTTCGGAAGACAGCGTGCGCCGCGCCCGCGACATACTTTGCAAAAAACATTGATTTTGATTTATACTATATACATAAAGATTTAAAGAGGTATCATATGAGATTTGACGCTTGGGAAGGCTTCGTTCCCGGAAAATGGAGTAGCGACGAAGTAGATGTAAGAGACTTTATTCAGCGTAATTATACCCCTTACGAGGGAGACGGCAGCTTTCTTGCTCCCGCAACCGCCGCAACGGAAAAACTCTGGAAGGAAATATTGAAACTTTCCGAAGAGGAGAGAAAAGCGGGCGGCGTTCTTAACGCAGACACGAAAATAGTTTCGTCCCTCACTTCGCACGGGGCGGGATATATCGATAAAAAACTGGAAAAAATCGTCGGCTTGCAGACGGACGAACCCTTTAAAAGAGCTTTACAGCCTTTTGGCGGTATAAGGATGTCCGCGGAAGCGCTTGAAATGTACGGTTACGAACTCGACCCGTCGGTCGGCGAAATTTTTTCGAAATACCGTAAAACGCATAACGACGGCGTGTACGACGCATACACGCCCGAAATGCGCCGTGCGCGCAGGGCACATATTCTTACCGGACTGCCCGATACTTATGGCAGGGGAAGAATAGTCGGCGATTACCGCAGAGTCGCTCTGTACGGCGTCGATTATCTTATCGAACACAAAGAGAAAGATAAGCTCCTTATGGACGGTGTTATGACGCCCGATAAAATCCGCGACAGAGAGGAACTTTCCGAACAGATTAAAGCGCTCAAAGAACTTAAAAAACTTGCCGGAATTTACGGCTTCGATATTTCCGCGCCCGCAAAGACCGCGCAGGAGGCAATTCAGGCGCTGTATTTCGGATACCTTGCTGCGGTAAAAGACCAGAACGGCGCCGCAATGTCGATAGGCAGAAACTCAACCTTCCTCGATGTGTATATCGAGCGCGATATCTCCCGCGGCGTTCTTACGGAAGCCGCCGCTCAGGAACTTATAGACCATTTCGTCATGAAGTTGCGCATAGTCAAGTTTATGCGTATCAAAGAGTACAACGAACTTTTCTCGGGCGACCCCACATGGGTTACAGAATCTATAGGCGGAATGGGCATAGACGGAAGAACGCTTGTGTCTAGAACTTCTTTCAGAATTCTTCACACCCTTAAAAATCTCGGACCTGCGCCCGAACCGAATCTTACGGTGCTTTGGAGTACTCATCTTCCCGAAGGTTTCAAACAGTTCTGCGCGCATCTTTCGATTGAAACTTCCGCAATTCAGTATGAAAGCGACGATTTGATGCGCCCCGTGCTCGGCGACGATTACTGTATAGCTTGCTGCGTAAGCGGAATGCGCGTGGGTAAGGATATGCAGTTCTTCGGGGCGCGCGCAAATCTTGCCAAATGTTTGCTTTATGCAATCAACGGCGGCAAGGACGAGCTTGTGAAAGACAGGGCGACGGGCAAGGCTTTACAGGTTTCGCCGGAATTCGCTCCCGTGCTCGGCGACGGAAAGCTCGATTTCGAAGAGGTGAAAGGCAAGTACGAACAGATGCTCGGCTGGCTTGCGGGTGTGTACGTAAACACTTTGAATCTCATTCACTATATGCATGACAAGTATTGTTACGAGGCGTTGGAAATGGCGCTTCACGATACCGAGGTAAGAAGGTTCTTCGCTACAGGTATTGCGGGACTATCTTGCGCGGCTGACTCTCTTTCGGCTATAAAGTACGCCGAAGTTTATCCCGTCAGGAACGAAGAGGGAATAGTTACCGATTTTAAAGTTGTCGGCGACTATCCCAAATACGGTAACAACGACGACAGGGCGGACGAGCTTGCGGTGTGGCTGCTTAAAACGTTTATGAACAAGATTAAAAGCAACTACACTTACCGCGAAAGCGTTCCCACGACGTCCATTCTCACGATTACGAGCAACGTCGTCTACGGCAAGAATACGGGGAATACCCCCGACGGAAGAAGGGCGGGAGAGCCCCTTGCTCCCGGAGCCAATCCCATGCACGGAAGGGATACGAACGGTGCGCTCGCGTCTTTGGAATCGGTTGCGAAATTGCCTTACGAATATTCGCGCGACGGTATTTCCAATACGTTTTCCGTGACGCCTCAGTCTTTGGGTAAGGAAAACGGGGAGAAAAATCTCGTAAGTCTTTTGGACGGATATGTCGAAAATGGCGGCTATCATCTTAACGTCAACGTTTTCAGCAGAGAAACGCTTCTCGACGCTCAGGCTCATCCCGAAAAGTATCCCCAGCTTACAATACGCGTATCGGGTTATGCGGTGAACTTCAATAAACTTACGCGCGAACAGCAGGACGAGGTTATTTCGAGAACGATTCATACGACTTTTTAAATAAAAAAGCGGCGGAAAAGCGTACTTCCCATAGGGAATTAAAAAACTAAATTATTAAGAGTTATACTTTCAAGCAAGGACAAAAGCTCTCGAACGATATGTTCGAGAGCTTTTT
>CATKEF010000036.1 GCA_949747905.1 uncultured Eubacteriales bacterium | reverse complement strand
TATAGTGGTTATGTTGGAGGAAGTGCGCGACAATCTGCCCCCGCTGCTTATACGCGCATACTCATATCTTTTCGGCGTGCCCATTGTTATGTGCGCGGGGAAAACCGCGTATTTTGCGGATATATCGGGGGCAATCGCAACGTCCACGCAAAAACACGCGCTTTTCGAGGTTAGTCCGCAAAACCGTTATCATCTCGTAACTACCAGAACCAAGGGTATTTCCGCCGATGACAGAGCGGACTATTGAACGATATTAAAAGCCCCCGCAATGCTTTCGGGTAAAGTCATTGCGGGGGCTTTTAATTTTGCCGGTTAAATCGGTTATTCGGTTTCTTCCTCCAAAATTGCGGCGCGCTTTTTGCCGATGACGGCGAACTGCACGCTGTCTCCCGTTTCATAAAACTTTCTGCTGTATGCCTTGTAGTCCTCTCCGTCGGCGGTTATGATTACCTTGTAAACCACTTTGGTTATTCTTGTCGTTTTGTAACCGTCTTCGAAGCCCCTGGAGCTCGATAAAAAACAGGCTTTGACTTCGCCAGGAATAAGTTTTTTGTCCGAGTTTTTGAAATTGTAATCGAGCGAGGATTTTTCGAGTATTAACTTTACGATAAAAACGGTTATAATAGTGCCGCCGAAAATACAAAAGCATGCTATGGCGCCAGCCGTTATTTGCATAAAACCGAATACGAGGATGAGCGCGAAATCGACCATCAGGAAGGCGAAAAACAACAAGCCGAGAATTTTTTCTTTCGTCGAAGAGTTTTTAAAATTCGCAGCCGAATGCCTGCTCATATATTCTCCGTATTTCTTATAGTTATCGTAATGATAAGTTGAATTTATTTCTTCCAAATCGGAGAATTCTTCTTCGGCGGAGTTTGAAGGGCTTTTGCCGTTTTGTTCGATTTCCTCGTCGTTATCCGAAAAGAGCATTAAATCGTCTGTTTCATTGGTTTTATAATCGATTTTTTTCGTTTTGTAGTCGTTTTTATCCGCCAACCGTCCGGTCATCATTAATATCAGCCCGACAACCACCAGAATGAATATCGTCACCGGCATGCCGATTTTCAGAATCAGATTTCCTATCTCGGTAAACGTTTCGTTTTCCGTGTATCCGCCTACGAATAAAAGCACAAGGCCGCTGACAAGCGGTACAAGAACAAGTAAACTCATTTTTAATAACTTTTTCATCACAACCTCTCTTATAAATGGCGCTTTGAGATTAATATGACATAATTTATTAAAAAATGCAAGTAAAACAGACAGTTACGTTTATTTTTAATTTGCTAATTCGCTTGTAATTTCCGGCGGTTGTTGATATAATGATAGACGGAAAAATTTTTATGGGAACAGTGGTTTTTGTATGTTCAGTATGACGGGTTACGGCAGGGGAGAATATAAGTGCGGCGGCATAGAACTTACAGTGGAAATCAAAACGGTTAACAACCGTTATCTTGACGCTTCGGTAAAATGTCCGCGCGTGTTTTCCTCGCAGGAAGAAGCGGTGCGCGCCGTCGTCCGCAAAGGACTTACGCGCGGTCACGCCGATATTTTTATCGGCTTTTCCGATAAGCGCGAGCGCGAAAAAAATCTCTGTCTCGACGAGGGTGCGGCAAAGGCTTATGTTTCGGCGGCGAAACGGGTCAGAACGCTTTTCCCCGAAATTACGGACGATATAACGGTCGGCGCTGTAATGCGCTTCCCCGAAGTGTTGAAAAGCGAGGACGCCGCCGCTGCGGACGACGAACTTTTGTCGGCTCTTTTTTCCGCGCTTAGGACTGCGTGCGACAATCTGAACGCAATGCGCGCGGCGGAAGGGGAGAAGTTAAAGACCGACATGCTGTCGCGTATGGATACGATAGAGCGGCTGGTTGCGGCGATAGAAACGCGCGCGCCCGCGGTTGCCGCCAATTACAGAGAAAAACTCACCTCCAAGATGAAAAAGATTTTAGAGGGTGTGGAAGTGGACGAGGGCAGGCTGCTTACGGAAGCGGCGCTGTTTGCCGATAAATGCAACATCGACGAGGAACTTACAAGGCTTCATTCGCACATTTTGCAGTTTCGCGAAATCTGCACGCAGACTCTGGTCGGAAGAAAGCTCGATTTTCTTGTTCAGGAATTCAACCGTGAATGCAATACAATTTGCTCCAAGTCCAACGATTTGGAAGTGACTCGACTGGGACTTGAAATGAAGAACGAGATTGAAAAAATCCGTGAACAAGTTCAGAACGTGGAGTGACCATTCGGCAAGCCCCAGGGTGACGAGAAATGCGCCGAAAGTGACAGATTATGCATCGTTCCTCGCACTTACCAAACGTCGTTCAAAGCGTCTCTGTCATTCCGAGCGAAAGCGAGGAATCCGATAAAAATCTATTTGTTTAATGTAAAAACCCGCAGAGGAATAATAAATCAAAACGATATGAGCAGAAATTTACTGATAGTTCTTTCCGGACCTTCGGGTGTTGGTAAGGGGACGATAATAGAAAAACTATTAAAGAGAGGAGACTATGCGCTCAGCGTTTCCTGTACCACTCGCGAAGCGCGCGAGGGTGAGGTTAACGGAGTTTCCTATCATTTCGTGAGGCACAATGAATTCGAAAAACTGATTGAAGAGAACGGTTTTTTGGAGTACTCAAATCATTTCGGCAACTATTACGGCACGCCGCGCGCTTTCGTTGAAGAGCAACTCGGATTACGCGACGTAATACTTGAAATAGAGGTGGACGGCGCATTGAACGTAAAAACAGCTCACCCCGAAGCGTTACTCATAATGATTTTGCCGCCCGATGAAAACGAGTTGCGCGCACGGCTTAAAAAGCGCGGCTCGGAGAGCGAACGGAAAATAGAAGAACGCGTGAAGCGAATGGAATACGAGCTTTCGAAGAGGGATAAATACGATTATGCGGTTATAAACGACGACGTCGACCGCGCGGTCGTCGAGATAGAAAATATAGTAAAAGAAAATAAAAACAAACCCGGAAAGGAGCAAATATGATTAACCAACCCCCAGTAGATTTACTTATATCCCAGCTCGGAACGGACGGAGAGCCCGTGTCCCGTTACTGTCTTTGCGTTGTAGCTGCAAAACGCGCGCGCCAGATACTCGAACAGGTGCCTTCCTCTTCGAGCGGCGAGGTGTTAAAGGAGCTTGCCGTTGCCAGCCGCGAAATCGCCGACGGCAAAATCAAGTGCGTAAAGGACTGACGGCGCCTTTAAGTGTACGCTCAGATTATTGTTGACATCGCCCACTCGCAGGTGGACAGAATATTCGAATATTCCTGCCCGGACGACCTTGTAAAAGGAAGCAGGGTAAAGGTTCCGTTCGGCGGAAGAACGGTGGACGGTTTCGTTATGGAAGTCGGAGAAACGTGTTCTATACCGCCCGAAAAGGTCAAACCCGTAAAGGAAGTGTTCGACGAATTGCCCGCGCTCATTCCCGAATGTTTTTCGCTGATGGAGCGCATTTCTTCGCGCTTTCGGGTGCCGAAAGCGGCGGCGTTAAGGCTTTTTCTGCCGTCTGAAATGCGTCTCGGCAAAGTGCGCGAAGCGTACGAAAAAATCGTTAAAATCAAGGATAGTTCGCCATCTTTCGGGAAAACGGCTAAAAGACAGTCGGAAGCGTATGCTTTTCTGAAAGCCGAGGGGGAATGCAATTATACGCAATTATGCGAAAAATTCGGTCGCTCTGCCGTGAACGCGCTTGAAAACAAGGGCGTCATCGAAACGGAAAAACGACGTTTGCACCGCGCTCCTTTCAAAGGGGCGATAGGCGGCGGACAACCGAAGACCCCCACATATGCGCAGGCTGACGCTCTTGAAAGTATAGAAAAGTCCAACCGAAGAGTGCATCTTTTGCACGGCGTAACGGGCAGCGGAAAAACGGAAATATATCTTCGGTACATCGCGCGACAGATTGAACTCGGCAAGACCGCGATATTTCTGGTGCCCGAAATTTCTTTAACGCCGCAGATGCTTTCGCAGCTGCGCGCAAGGTTCGGCGGCGAAGCCGCCATTTTGCATAGCGGTCTTTCCGCGGGAGAAAAATTCGACGAATGGTGGCGGCTGCGTTCGGGAGAAGCCAAAATCGCGATAGGAGCGCGCAGCGCGGTGTTCGCTCCTTTGAGCAACCTCGGCGCAATCATTATCGACGAGGAACACGATTCCTCGTATGTATCCGAATCGGCACCCAGATATTCCACCGTTGATATAGCGAAAATGCGCGCCGAGTACAACGATTGTAAACTTATACTCGGCAGCGCTACGCCGTCGGTGGAAACTTACAAAGAGGCAACGGAGGGCAGGTATAACCTGATTACCTTGCCCGAACGCATAAATAAACGCCCGATGCCGGAAATCACCATTGCCGATATGCGAAGCGAAGTAAAACGCGGAAACAATACCGCTTTTTCCGCTGTTCTCCGCGAACAACTTCAAAGTACGCTCGAAGGCGGAAATCAGGCGATAATTTTCCTCAACAGACGGGGATATTCTCAGACGGTCATATGCCGCGACTGCGGATACGTCGCAAAATGCGTAAATTGCGACGTTTCGTTGACTTACCATAGCGAGGAAAACTGTCTCAAATGCCATTATTGCGGCGCCAGATATCATATGCTCGCGGCGTGTCCGGAGTGCGGAGGAGTGCATATCCGTTACGGCGGGACCGGTACTCAGCGCGTGGTTGCCGATTTGAAAACGCTTTTTCCGTCGGCGCGGATACTGAGAATGGATAACGACACCGTATCCGGCAAGGACGGACACTTCAACATTTTGAAGCGGTTTGCCGAAAAGCAGGCGGACATACTGGTCGGAACTCAGATGGTGGCAAAGGGTCATGATTTTCCCTCTGTTACCCTTGTTGGTATTCTGGATGCGGATATGAGTCTGCATTTTTCCGATTACCGCAGCGGCGAACGCACTTTTCAGCTCATAACCCAGGTTGCGGGCAGAAGCGGCAGGGCGGGAATGAAAGGGAATGTCGTTCTCCAGACTTACTGCCCCGAAAACTATATATTAAGATATGCCGTCAATTACGATTACAAGGGCTTTTACGAAAACGAGATAAAGGTGAGGGAAGCAACTTTTTTCCCGCCGTATTCGCTTATATGCAGAGTAATGGTAACTTCGGAAAACGATAAAACCGCTCTCGAAACTTTAAAAGACGTCTATTTCGCTTTGGAAGAGCTGAGAAAGTTACATCCCGATAAATTTCTGTTTATCAACAAAATGCATTCGCCGGTAAAAAAAATACAGAGCAAGTACCGTTATCAGGTTCTTATGCGGCTTAAAGACGGCGGACTTTCGGAAAAAATTTACGATATTGCGGTGAAATTCAACAGGAACGATTGCCCGGTTTACGTTGAAGAGAATCCCGCGAATTTATCTTAGGAGAATTTATGGCAGTCAGATACGTTGTACAGAACGGCGCACCCGTTCTCAGGGAAAAAAGCGCCGAAATAAAGAATTTTAACGGAGAGCTTGCGGAACTTTTAAGCGATTTGAAGGATACCGTCCGCGCGGAGAACGGCTGCGGGCTTGCCGCTCCGCAAATAGGGGTTTCCAAGAGAGTCGTGGTAGTGGACGTGGAAGAGGGCTTTTTCGAGATGGTCAACCCCGTGATTGTTTATGCAAAGGGCGAACAGATCGGAGAAGAGGGCTGCTTGTCCGTAAAGGGAAAGCAGGGAACCGTTATCCGTCCCGATAAAATAAAAGTGGAGTACCGCGACCGCAACGGAAGAAAGCACAAGCTGACCGCGGAGGGCTTTTTCGCAAGGGCGGTGTGCCACGAACTTGACCATCTGGACGGAATTCTTTACATCGATAAATCGGATAACGTCTACGATTTACCTGTCGGGGAATAATATATGAAGATTGTTTTTGCGGGGTCTCCCGCATTTGCCGTGCCTGCGCTCGGAGCGCTTTTGGACGCGGGCAAAGAGGTTGTCGCGGTGATTACCCAGCCGGACAAGCCGACGGGCAGAAAAAAAGTTTTAACTGCGACGCCCGTAAAGGCTTTTGCACTCGAAAGAGGGCTGCGCGTTTACGAATTCGCGAAAATAAAGGAACATACGGACGAACTTAAATCTTTGGGCGCGGACGTTATGTTTACCTGCGCGTACGGTCAGATTCTGACGCGGAGCGTCCTCGACGTTTTTCCGCTCGGAGTGTGGAATATCCATGCTTCCCTCCTTCCCAAATTCCGCGGCGCTTCGCCCGTACAGGCGGCTATACTTGCCGGCGAACGTCATACGGGAGTAACGGTTATGCGTACCGAACTTTCACTTGATACCGGCGATATGTTGCTCGTCAAACGGTGTGAAACGGGAAAGATGACGTGCGGCGAGCTGACCGAAAAACTTTCTTATCTCGGTGCGGAAGCGATTAAAGAGGCGGCCTATATTCTCGAAAGCGGAAACGTGCAGACGCTTATGCAGAACGAGACGGACGCCACGTATTGCAAAAAAGTCGAAAAACAGGACGCAAAACTAGATTTTTCCGATAATGCGGAAATACTCGCGCGCAAAGTGCGGGCGTTCAGCCCTCAACCCTCGGCATATTGTATACAGAACGGAGTTATTCTGAATATTCTCAACGCGGAGGCGGCGGAGGGGAACGGCGTTTGCGGCGAAGTGATTGCCGCGGACAAGCGCGGGATAACTGTCGGATGCGGCGCGGGCACGCTTCTTATTACAGAATTGCAGCCTTCGGGCGGCAAACATATGCGCGCGGCGGATTACGTCAACGGCAGAAAGATAAAGGTTGGGGACAAACTTGACTAATCCGCTTGCAGACCCCTATTTCGTTTTAACTAAAGTTTACGGCGGTAAGTTTTTAAAACAGGCTATCGCCGAAACACCGACGGAACCCCTCAACAGGGCGCGTACCGTCAAAATATGTTACGGCGTACTTGAAAAGGACGTTTATCTCGAATATATATTGGGGGCAAATACCGTAAAGCCGCCGAAAACCACGCTCAAAATCATATTGAAAATAGCGCTTTATATGCTGGAATTCCTCGGCAGACACGACTATATGGTCGTGGATTATGCTGTTGAGCTCACGAAAAAGCTCGGTAAAAGCGGAGCGGCGGGTTTTGTCAACGCCTTTCTGCGTTCGTATAAAATTCCTCCCTTGCCCGAGCGCGCGGACGAGCGGCTCGCGGTGGAGTGCAGCGCGCCTTTGTGGCTGACTAAGAAAATAAAGAGAAGTTACAAGTCGGAAGCGGCGTCAATTTTGTCTGCTCCGAGCGCGGGAGTGTGCGTGCGCTTTGCGGGCAACTCGGAAAAGTACCTTTCCTCCGAACATATTCAAACGCCTTTCAAGAGTACGTTTATATTCCGTAATTTTGTCCGCGACGAGGGTTTTTTTACGGGCGAATATACCTTTCAGTCCGTCGGCTCGGTTGCAATATGTTCGGTTGTTGCGCCTTGCGAAAATCTTATGGACGCGTGCGCTGCTCCCGGCGGCAAATCGGTGTTGCTTGCAGGCAAATGCAAAAACGTTCTCGCTTGCGAACTTCATCCTCACAGAGTCGAACTTATAAATTCGTACAAAGAACGTATGGGAGCGGAGAACGTGGTTGCGGTTTGCGCGGACAGTTCGGTTTTCAATGAAGATTACGCGGAGAAATTCGACGCGGTGCTTTGCGACGTCCCCTGCTCGGGTACGGGCGTAATAAACGAGAATCCCGATATTAAACTTTTCCGCACGGAAAAAAGCATAGGCGAACTGAATAAAATTCAGCTTGCGATTTTGGAAAACTGCGCTAAATACGTCAAAAAAGGCGGGAGATTATATTATTCCACGTGTTCCGTGCTACCCGAGGAAAACGACAGCATAGTGCGCTTGTTTGCGGACGGTCATCCGGAATTTACAGTCGGGATACCTTCTTCGCCGCTTGAACATAGGAGGACAAAATACGGTTTGCAGTTTTTACCGCACATATCTCTCGGCGCAGGGTTTTTCGTCACATCCTTCGTAAAGACGGACGGCGCGCCTGCGGCGGACGACTGATAGCCGAAAGCATCATGAAAAAAATTTTACAGGACCTGAATTTCGTCGAAATCGAGCAGCTGGTTCTATCGTTGAATGAGGCTAAGTTCAGGGCAAAACAACTTTATACGGGGCTTATGCTCGGGAAAAGGATATCCGAGATAAATCTTTCGCCTTCTTTGAGGGAAAAACTTCTCGCTGAGTATGAAAACGAGCCCGTCAAAATAATAAAAACGCTCGCTTCGTCCGACGGAACGGAAAAATATCTTTTCTCGCTTGCCGACGGCAACGTAATAGAGGGAGTTTTTATGAAATACAAATACGGCAACACTCAGTGTGTGTCGACTCAGGTCGGTTGCCGTATGGGATGTATGTTCTGCGCAAGCACGCTTGGTGGACTGGTAAGAAATCTCACATCGGGCGAAATACTCTGCCAGGTTCTCGCCGTAAACGCTCTGCACGGCGGAACGGCGGCAAAACGCGCGGTTACCAACCTTGTGCTTATGGGCAGCGGCGAGCCGCTCGACAATTATGCCGAAACGGTGAAATTTTTGAGAAACGTCACCGCAGAGGGCGGAATAAATATTTCGGCGCGCAACATATCGCTTTCCACGTGCGGAATAGTGCCGAAAATTTATGACCTTGCGGACGAGGGAATTCCCGTTAACCTCACTATATCCCTTCACCAGACTACGGACGAGGGGCGTGCGCGTACAATGCCGACGGCGCATAAGTTTAAGATTGCGGAAATACTTAAAGCCTGCGCGTACTACTTTGAAAAGACGGGCAGACGTTACATTTTCGAGTATTCGCTGATTGCGGGAGAGAACTGCGACAAAAAACATGCCGAAGAACTTGTTCATCTCTTAAAAGGTCTGCCCTGTCACATAAATCTGATAAGGCTCAACGAGGTCAAGGAACGGAAACTTAAAACCGTGACGGAAAAAGAAGCATATTCTTTTTTGGGTATGTTGGAAAAGGGCGGACTTTCCGCCACGCTCAGAAGGCAAATAGGCGTGGATATAGGCGGCGCCTGCGGGCAGCTGCGCGCGGGATATCTGAACGGTTGACCCACGCATATATGCGTGTTTACATATTGATGGAGTAATATTATGCGAACGAAAATAGCGCCTTCCATACTTTCCGCGGACTTTTCCGCAATGGGCAAAGCAATCGAAAAACTTGAAAAAAGCGGAGCCGACCTCGTGCACTGCGACGTAATGGACGGCAGTTTCGTCGAGCCGATAACTTTCGGCGGACAGATGTTGAAAAATATCCGTCCTCTGACGAAATTGCCGTTGGACGCGCATCTGATGGTTGAACATCCCAAATCGCAGATTAAATTTTTTGCGGAAGCGGGCGCGGATATAATCACCGTGCATTATAAGGCTTGCGCCGCGATTTCCGAAACATATCTGGAAGAAACGTTGAAACTTATAAAGTCCTACGGTCTGAAATGCGGCGCGGTGGTAAATCCCGACGTGCCAGTGGAAAAGATATTCGACGTGTTCCCGCTCTGCGATATGGTTGTACTTATGTCCGTATACCCCGGGTACGGGGGGCAGAAGTTCATTCCCGAAGTTCTCCCCAAAATCAGGGCTGCCCGCGCTTACGCCGAAAACATAGGCAGACCCGATATGGATATAGAGATTGACGGCGGCGTTACCGAGGAGAATGCCGAGGAAATACGCGCGGCGGGCGCGAACGTTCTCGTGGCGGGGTCGGCGGTATTTAAATCGCCCGACATGGCGGCTACGATTGCCCGTCTGAAAAGATGAAAGGCGTTTTGTTGTTGAACGGCGAGCCGTATTCGGGCGAAATCGAGAGCGAAAACGCGCTTGTCTACTGCTGCGACGGAGCTTATTCCTGGGCTAAAAACAGGGTGAGAATAGACAAGAATATCGGAGATTTCGACAGCCTCGCCGAAATTCCCGTTCCGCCGCCCGAAGAAATTTATCCTTCTGAAAAAAATTTTACCGACGGCGAAATCGCTTTAAAAAAACTGATTGAAAAAGGTGTCGACGAGATTTTTTTCTACGGCTTCGGCGGCGGCAGAGAGGACCATTTTCTCGGTAATCTTCATCTCTTGTACGCGGCTTTTTCCGCGGGCGTAACTTGTAAGGCTTTTACGGAGAAATCGTTGATTTTTCCCGCGGAGGGTAAAATTTTTCTCGGAGAATTCAAGGGAAAAACGTTTTCCGTGTTACCTTTCGGTTGCGAGCTGCATATAATTGATTACAGAGGGTTAAAATACGCTTATCCCGCGTCGCTCTCTTACGGCGAATGCAGGGGTATATCGAACATCGTTCAAAAGTCGGACGCATTTTTGGAGACTAACGGACGCGCCCTCGTAATAATCAACAGGGGGGAAGTATGACGGTAATATGCATTAAACCGCCCAAGCCTATCAGGAAAATACTGAGGTTTATTTTTCGCAAATGAAATATGTTGACATGCACTGCGATACGTTGACGGTATGTGCGGATAACGGACTTTCCGTTGTCTCCTGCGGATTGCAGACGGATATTGAAAAACTTAAAAAAAGCGGGTGCGCGGCGCAGTGCTTTGCCGTTTTTACGGATGGCGACGGCGCCGTTTCCTCATTTGAAAAATATATTGAATTTTTCGGTAAGCATTTCGGTCAAAACGGAATATTACCGCCCGTGACCGACGCAGGAAAGTTGAAAAATATTTTGCAAAACGGCGGGACTGGCGCAATTCTTACTGTTGAAAATCTCGGTTTTACGGGAGGTGACGAACGGGCGATTCGTAAGCTCGGGACATTGGGCGTAAAAATGGCGTCGCTTGTCTGGAATTTTGAAAACGACCTTGCGTTTCCGAATCTCCTTTGGGACGCGGAGGGGATGCCCGTATTCGGTCGGCGCGAAAGCCGCGGACTTAAACCCGCGGGCAGAAGCGTTGCAGAACTTTTGGACGAGCTGAAAATCATAATCGATATTTCCCATCTTTCGGACGGCGGCGCCGGGGAAATTCTAAACGGCAGAAAAATACCTCTGGTTGCAAGCCACTCCAACGCGGCGGAGGTTTGTAACGTGTCAAGAAATCTTACCGATGACCTAATTAAAAAAATAGCCGATTGCGGAGGCGTTATAGGCGTAAATTTCTGTAAAGACTTTCTCGGTCGGGGGGAAACTTTCCCTCTCGTTGAAAAACATCTTCGGCATATAATCGACGGCGGCGGCGAGGATGTCGTTGCGCTCGGAAGCGATTTCGACGGAATTCCCGCATGTCCGGGCATCGAAGACTGTACGGCGCTTCCCGCGCTGTTCGATTATCTTTCGCACAACGGTTTCGGCG
>CATKEF010000035.1 GCA_949747905.1 uncultured Eubacteriales bacterium | reverse complement strand
CCGACAACGGAAAAGTGGCATAGCTTTTCGCTATGCCACCATCCGAAGGGATTAAATAATCCCTATGAAAGACACCCTAATGCGCGGCGGTTTTTTATATTTGGAAATAGATTCCTCGCTGTCGGTCGGAATGACGTGTCGAGTAATCATACGGCATTAACTTCGTCATGCCGGGCTTCATTCTCGTCTTGTAAATTTATCCCGTCTCGTTGAGCGTTAATTTTGTCTTGTTAATCGACAGAGAAATGACATTTCTCCTCTACTGTCACCCTGAGCGTAGCGAAGGGTCCCTCGCGTTGCTCGGGATGACGAACGAGAATAATGAAAACAAACAAGCAACTTATGAAAACGAACGAAAAATCAAAGCACTGAAAATTAAAAATAACAGACCAAAACAACGAAACTGAGAATGCGGTGCAGAGCTTTTTAACGAATATAAACCGCAGCGCGGACGATTTCGTCCGCGCTGCGCCTCTACTATCACTGTTTATCTATAATATCTAAAATCTCTGCAATTCTGTCCAAATCGTCGCGCGAATAATAATCTATATAGATTCTTCCCTTTTTATCCGTACCGATAAGACTGACCTTCGTACGGAAAGTAAAGCGCATGCGCTCCACAAGCTGCTTAAGCTCAATCGACGCCAGCGCACGCTTTTTCTTTTTGCGCTCTTCGAGCACTTCGGGAGGGACGTTATATGCGCGCACCTTCTTTTCAAGCTCGCGTACGGAAAACTGCCCTTTTACCGCCTCGCCCGCAAACTGCATCTGCGCTTCGGCAGGCAAAGGCACCAGCGTTCTGGCATGTCCCGCGGACAATTTACCCTCGGCAACGAGCGACATTACGTCGGGAGCGAGATTTAAAAGTCTCAAAGTATTGGCAACGGCGGGACGGGACTTGCCTATTCTCTCCGCAAGTTCGTCCTGCGTCAGTTTGTATTCGAGCATGAGCTGCTTCATTGCCGTCGCCGCTTCTATCGGGTTCAGGTCCTCTCTCTGCAAATTTTCGATGAGAGATATTTCCTTGATTTCACGCGCCGAATACTTACGTATAACAACCGGTATGGTGTTCCTGCCCGCCAGTTTACAGGCGCGGAAACGCCTTTCTCCGGCAATTATCATATACGAGCCGTCGCCGTTGTCGTTGACGACGATAGGCATAATAACGCCGTGTTTTAATATACTGTCGGCAAGTTCTTTCATCGCCTGTTCGTCGAAGTTCTTGCGCGGCTGGTTGGGGTTGGCGGAAATCTTGTCAAGGGACATTTCCTCGGCATTTTTACGCTCTTCCTCGGTATATTCGAATGCGTTGCGGTGTTCGAAAACGTTTCCGTATGCCGCTTCGGTATCCTCGAAAAGGGCGTCAAGCCCTTTTCCTAAACCTTTTGCCATATTTCACCTCTTATTTCTGTTTAGATAAAAATTCTTCGGTAAGTGCTTTGTATGCCCTCGCGCCGACGCACTTGGGGTCATGCAACAAAATCGGCACGCCGTGACTGGGCGCCTCGGCAAGCCTTATGTTGCGCGGAACGATTATTTCGTACAACTTGCTCTTGAAAAATTTTTTTATTTCGGCTGTTATTTGCTTTGAAATCAGAGCCCTGCCGTCGTACATTGTAATTACAACTCCCTCTATGGTTAGCCCCGGATTGAGATGCTGGCGTACCATAGCGATAGTGTTCATAAGTTGGCTCACACCTTCCAGGGCGTAATACTCGCTCTGCATGGGGATGATGACGGAATCGGAAGCAACCCAGGCATTGACCGTTAAAAGTCCGAGCGACGGCGGACAGTCGATAAATATGTAATCGTAATCGTCACGGACAGACGCGAGCGCCTGTTTTAAAATCTTCTCCCTGCTCGGCTTATAGACGAGGTCTACTTCCGCCCCCGTCAAGTCGACGTTGGCGGGAAGTATATCGAGAAGTTTTATTTGCGTGGGCAGAACGTTTGCGGCGATTTTCTCGTCCTCTATAAGAACGTTATAAACCGATTTTTTTAAAGCGCTTTTGGAAAAACCCAGACCTGTTGTGGCGTTGCCCTGCGAATCGATATCCACGAGCAATACTTTTTTGCCGAAGTCCGCACAATAAGCCGCCATATTTATGGCAGTCGTCGTCTTGCCCACTCCGCCTTTTTTATTCGTAAACGAAATAATTTTTCCCATATTCTCTCCAAAGTTTCACGAGAAACATTTTATCCGATTGGTAGCCGTCAGCCTTCGAATTTCTTGAAACGATTCGCAGACTTACTCTCGTCCTGTTCGTCCATATAGGCGATTACTTCCGCGTAAGTTTTGCCCTCCATAAGCATATCAACTTCTTCGGTATAGATAGTCTCACGCTCTATGAGAACTCTCGCCATATTGTCCAGAATGCTTCTGTTTTCGGTAAGAAGTTTCTTCGCACGCTCGTGCTGAGTTGCAATGATGTCGCGAACTTCGTCGTCAATCATTTTCGCGGTCTCTTCCGAATACGGGTTATGGGTAGCCATATCCTTGCCGATAAATACGGGCTGAGAATCGTCGCTGTAACAAATCAACCCGAGTTTATCGCTCATGCCGAATTCGGTAACCATCGCGCGGGCAAACTTCGTTGCCGATTTAATGTCTCCGGAAGCTCCCGAGGAAATATCTTTTATAACAAGCTCCTCGGCAACTCTGCCGCCGAGCGCCATACAGATATCGTCGTTCATATAATTTCTCGAATAATACGCTCTGTCCGCCTCGGGTCTCATCATTGTGAAACCGCCCGCATTTCCGCGCGGTATTATCGTTACTTCGTGTACAGGGTCGCAATGAGGACAAAGTTTTGCGAGTATGCAGTGTCCCGCCTCATGGAAAGCCGTCAGTCTCTTGTCGGGCTCGGTAACAACCTTACTCTTCTTCGCGGGTCCCATAGTAACTTTATCGAAACTTTCGAAAAGCTCTACATTTGTTATCATATTTTTACCCGCCCTCGCTGCAAGAATTGCAGCTTCATTCAAAAGATTGGCAAGGTCGGCACCCGAAAAGCCAGCCGTGAGCCGCGCAACCGCTCTGAAACTTACGTCGGGAGCAAGCGGTTTATTGCGCGCGTGCACTTTCAATATAGCTTCTCTGCCCTTTACGTCGGGAAGATTGACATAAACCTGTCTGTCGAAACGCCCGGGACGCATAAGTGCGGGGTCGAGAATATCGGCACGGTTGGTCGCAGCCATTATGATTACGCCCTCGTTGGACTCGAAACCGTCCATCTGAACGAGAATCTGGTTCAACGTCTGCTCGCGTTCGTCGTTACCGCCGCCGAGACCTGCGCCGCGGTGACGACCTACGGCGTCGATTTCATCTATAAATATAATGCAGGGCTGATTGCGCTTAGCCATTTCAAACAAATCGCGCACGCGCGAAGCACCGACGCCGACGTACATTTCTACGAAATCGGAACCGGATACCGAGAAGAAAGGAACTCCCGCCTCGCCGGCTACAGCCTTTGCAAAGAGCGTTTTACCCGTTCCGGGAGGACCGACGAGCAACACGCCTTTGGGAATGCGCGCACCTAAATCGGAAAACTTCTTAGGCTCGCGCAGGAACTCTACGATTTCGGCAAGCTCCACCTTTTCCTCTTCGGCGCCCGCCACGTCGGCAAAACGAACTTTTATGTTTGTCGAAACTCTCGCTTTTGTCTTGGCAAAGCTCATAACTTTGCCGGCTCCGCCCATAGTCGAGCGTATTATAAGGAAAAACACGACGCATACGACCACAAGCATTATTACCGAGAACGCCGTGGACATCCAGTTATTGGCGTTGGGATTGGCGTAAGCTACCGAAACGCCGAAATCTTTCCACTCCTCGACTTTACCCAAACCCTCGGCGCTGTAAATGGACGGACCGAAAGCGGAAAACTGAGCCTTAGCGTTGGAATTATTCTGAATATAGCCTATATATTCGTAAGCGCTTACGTTTACTTTCCTTATTACTATAATAGGAACTTCTTTTTCGTCGACGACCTTTACCACCTTGCCGTCCTTATTGAGAATATATCCTTGCGCCTGCAATTTCTCGGGGAGCGTATCCCCCTCTTTCAGCTTACCTTCATCGTCAACGTACTGAGCGTTCTCGACATAGGTAATAAATTCGGTAAAATTAATCTCCTGCGCCGCTCTGCGCAAATTGGTAGTGACCAGAACGGCAACCACTGCAACCGCAAGCAACGCAAGAATAATACCGACAATAATTCTTCCTTTCTTACTCAAAATAAAACTCCTTATTAATTATCCGCAAAACTAATATTTTGCGCTTAAAAACAAATCGACTGAACTATATTTTACCATATCCGAATGAACATATCAAGTGTTTGCCGTCAAAAAAAGGTCTTAACACTTAAATTTTATACAGTTTTCATATATGTTTTACACTGTTTAAACAACCTCTCATTGTATCTAATTGTTCGTAAAAAACCGATTTTAAATAAAAAATTCTTATGCGCTTTTTAAATTTTTACCCAAAAAATGTTTCCCGTGGAACATTCAACCAAATTTTTTGGTTAATTTGATGTTTCACGTGAAACGCAAAGCGCGGCAAAAACTGGTATTGTGGATAAAATATGGCTTTTCTTGATAATTTTCGGATATTTTTACATTTGAAACTCAAATTTATGTGGACAATCTGTCATTTATTTTATTAAAAAACACACGATTTCAGCCTTTATATATTAATTTGCGTAAAATTTGTGGATAAATGCGCCGTTTTATCAATTTTGCGCCGTCTTTATAACTGTTGATAAACTGTTGAATTGTGGAATTTATTTGTATAAATCACTTGTTAATTGCGAGAATTTAAGCCGAAGGTGCTTTATTATCTGACTCTTTGCTTTGCTCAGGGTGACAATGAACCGCTCTGCGGCGTTAAAATGTCATTCAATGAGGAAAAATATTTTATATAGTTGGTGAAAAGAAGCGAAGAACACCGAAGGTATTGTCAGATGAAAAATTCGTGCGCAGCGCAACAAGCGATACAATATATTAAAAGGCGGCGCTTAAAAAAGCGCTGAAAGAACTATACGGTGACAGAATAACGGATGCTTAACAGAGAGTCGTCGATTGAGTGAAACTTGAAAACCAAAAATAAAACCTCTTACGTATTATATTTAGTAAACGGGGCAATAATTTCCCAGAGGTTTTAATATGGACTATTCGTTTAATTTATATAACGCCATGGCGCCCGGCGGAATTTGTCTCTCGCTGAAAAAAATACTGCCGATATGCGGCGCTCCGCCCGTATTTTTATGTATAGGCAGCGATTTGTCGGTCGGAGACAGTCTCGGTCCCGTCACAGGCACAAAGCTCAAAGAAAAACTTTCCGGACTCAATTGCTACGTTTACGGAACTCTGGCAAAGCCGATTACCGCGCACGAAGTCAAATATATGAATGATTTTTTAAAATCGACTCATCCCGACAGTCCGATTATTGCTATCGACGCAGCAGTCGGAATCGCAGGCGATATAGGATTGATTAAAATAGCCAAACGCGGAATAAAGCCCGGCAGCGGTGCAAACAAAAAATTATGCAAAGTCGGCGACGTTTCTGTAATGGGCATAGTCGCCGAACGTTCGGTTTTCAATTACTCGCTATTTTCCTCCACAAGGCTCAACATTATCTATAAAATGGCGGAAATAATTTCCGAAGGGCTTTCCTCATATGTTCTGGAAAGTCTGCAAAATACGAAAATTTTATCTTACGACGCGGAAGCGCGGCTTATTCTGGCGGCAAAAAACATATAAAAAAAGAGCGGCGCACCGCTCTTTTTTTATATTGAAATTATCTTGATATTTTTTCTTTCGGCATATTTTACGGTGTAAAAAGTTCCGCCGCTGTCTTTTCTCAGATAAGAGAGCAGTACGTCGCAATTATCGACCATGAATCGGTCCCGCGCCAACATACATCCTTTATAATAATTTTCGGAAAGCACTATTATTTCGTCGCAGCGCTTCAAAATTCTTTCATATCGCAATTTATCTGCGCTCCCGTAATTTTTTATCTGTTCGGGACAAGGAATACAGGCGCATAACTTTACGCCGTATTCGTTTTTACAGGCTAACACGCATTCAGCGGCAGCCATATCGAATCCGACTGCCATACCGCAATAGAATTCCGTCACCCCTGATTTTACGAGATTTAATATAACTCTGTCCAAAAGATTATAGTCGAATTTTCCGCCGAGGTCCCTGTGTCCAGTAAAAGCGCAACGCTTTATCATAACGGTTTCTTCCTTTCGAGCCCTCTTCCGCGCGGATATTCCGAGGATGTCTTTCTTATCTTTTTTATTATAATAACCGTTCGTTCTCCTTCGTTTTCGGGTAGCGAATATTTTTCCGTACACTCTATCTCGCCGCCGAGAACTTTAATCGCATTCAGACTCTCCTTAATTTCCTCTTCCGCATTGCCTTTATAAGCAATAAATCTTCCGCCCACTTTGACGAAAGGCAAGCAGTATTCACATAAAGTATTAAGTTTGGCAACAGCCCTGGCAACCGAAACGTCGTATTTTTCTCTATGCGCCCCTGCGGAAAGTTCTTCGGCGCGGGCATTGATAATATTTACGTTTTCAAGCGCAAGATTTTCCTTTACCACTTCCAGAAAGCCGCACTTTTTACCGCGGCTTTCCACCAACGTAAACTTCAAATCATTCCTTACAATCTTTAAAGGAACGGAAGGAAAGCCGCCGCCCGAACCTATTTCTATCACTTGGGCGCCGAAAGGGAAGTATTTTTCGGGATATATACTGTCGTAAAAATGCTTTATATAGATTCCTTTTTCGTCGCAGATTGACGTTAAATTATGTTTTTCGTTATACTCTGTCAACAAATCTTTGAATTTTTCAAACTTTTCGCTTTGTTCCTTAGGAATGTCTCTATCTTTGAATATATACATATTAAAATTATATCAACATATCAAACTTTTTTCAACAAAAAGTTATCAACATAAGGGTGTTTTCTGTTAATAATTCTTTTTTTTAAATAAAACATAAAAACATCCGTTCTCGCCGAGGAAAAAACCATAAACCTTTCCACATTCTTTCAATATATTTATTCACTTAAAATTTAGTTTTTTTCCACAACCAAATTGCTCTCATTTAATTGCTTTTCCCGTGTTTTTTTGATATTATATATAAGTAAAGGCTGATTAAAAAAAGTTATCTACAATTCCACGCAGTCTACTATTAATTAAACTATTCATTTTTTAATAAAAGAATAAATAAATAAATCATACAACCGGAGAATTAAATATGAAAGCCGTTTGCGAAGGTATCGAGTTATCCGATGCCGTACTGAAAGTAGTGAAAGCATGTTCAACAAAGACGACGGTCCCCGTACTCGAATGTATAAAAATTTCGGCAAAAAACGACACTATGACTCTTGCCGCAACCGACGGGGAAATTTCTATAATTAAAAGCATAAAAGCGGAAATATACGAAGAAGGAGAATTCTGCGTTCCCGGAAAGTATTTCGCCGACTTTATAAAGAAACTGGAAGATGTTCAGATTACTCTCTATTCCGTCGGAAAGAAAATGGATATTGTATATGCGGACAGTCAGACGAGCATGCAGGTTCTTCCCGCGGACGATTTTCCAAAAATCAATCTCGACATAAGCGAAAACAGTTTTAAATTGAAGACTGCGGACCTCAAAAAATATATATCCGCAACTTCTTTTTGTTGCGCCGCCGACGATTCCCGACCTATTTTAAAGGGATGTCAGTTTGTTATAAACGATAACGAGCTCTGCGTAACTTCGCTTGACGGATTCCGTCTTGCCACTATAAACGGTAAACTGATATCTTCTACGGGCAATATGGAAATAGTTTGTCCCGCAAGAACTCTGAACGAAATAGAAAAGATGTTGCCTGACGGCGAAGAGGAAACGGAAATATTCGTTCAGCGCGGAATGATTCTGGTATCTTCGGAAAATACCGTTCTAACATCCAGACTTTACGGCGGCGATTTTATTAAAAAGGAAAATATAATACCCAAAAGTTTCGTCACTACCGTCACGGTGGAGAAAGAAAAATTAAAAGCAAGCATAGAGCGCGCGGCGATTTTAGTGCGCAGCGATAAAAACAGTCTTATTATTTTCGACGTTTCGGGCGACAGAATAGAGATATCCTCCGCTTCCGAAATAGGAAACGTTCAGGAGCCCGTAAAAGCCGAAGTCGACGGAAAAGACGTTAAAATAGCGATGAATTCAAAGTTTATAATAGACGCTGTAAACGCTTTGAACGAAGAAAAAATATTGCTTGCGTTCAATAACCAGGTGCAGCCTTTCATTTGTCAGAACGAAAAAGACAGAGACTGTCTGTATTTAATTTTACCGGTCAGAACAAGCAATAACGCTTGACTTTGAAAAAGTAATATAATAAAATATTTGAGATTAACGCCGTTTTCGGGCGGATAAACGATAAAAAACACAGGTATTAAATTATGAAAAGAACTTATCAACCTAAAAAGAGACAGAGAAGCAAAGTTCACGGATTCAGAAAGAGAATGGCGAGCACCGCCGGCAGAAAGGTTCTGAAGAGAAGAAGAAACAAGGGCAGAAAAAAACTTTCGGCATAAACGGTGAAATACCTCAGAATTAAGAAAAACGCCGATTTTCAGAAACTGTTCAGAAGGGGAAAAAAGGTATTTTCCCCTTATATAACGTTATTGTATTTTCCCTCTCATTCTTTGAAGATGGGTGTCGCCGTATCCAAAAAGCACGGTAAAGCCGTTGAAAGAAACAGAATAAAGAGACTGCTTCGCGCCGCGTTTGCCGATTCTTCGGACAAGCTGGAACAACCGTGTTCGGTTATACTTTTGCCTGCCGTAAGGAAAGATTACGACTATGCGGCATATAAGAAGAGTCTGGAAACGTGTTTCAAAAAGGTGAACGAATGCCGGAAAGGCTGAAACAATTCATAAAAAAGGCAAGGCGCAAGGTTTTTAAGCCCGTTTTCAAAGTCTTTTTTATGCGATTGATAGTTTTTTATCAAAAAAATTTTTCGCGTCACACCTGCCTATACGAACCGACCTGTTCGGAGTATATGAAAAGAGCTATCAACAATAAAGGCGTTATTTTGGGTATTTTACTCGGCTGTTGGAGACTTCTGAGGTGCAATCCCCTTTCCAAGGGAGGTTATGACCCTCCTCCCGAACGTTATTTCAAATATAAATGGGTGCTCTGACGCCCCGGAAACCAAATGGAACTTTCAAATTTTCTGGCAATTTCCCAAAACTTCATAGATTTCACGGTTGCGGGAATTCCTTCGAATTCGCTCGATTGGCTCGGCAGTATCATAAGCTGGCTCTTCGACCTGTTTTCCGATTTTTACGGTGCGGTGGCGATAGGCGTCATCGTGTTTACGCTATGTCTTAAAACAATCGTACTCCCTCTCGACATCTATTCGAGGGTAAAGACTAAAAAGCAGTCGCTTTTAATGGAGCGTATGCGGCCGCAGATGGAGAAATTGCAGAAGCAGTACGCCAACGACAAGAATATGTACAGTCAGAAAGTCATGGAATTGCAGAAAGCCAACGGTTATAATCCGCTCGGCGCGTGCCTTCCCATGATAATTTCGCTTGTAATATTCATGGTCGTTTTCGGTTCGTTTTCGACGTATTCCAACTACGCGACGCTTATGACTTACAATAACCTCGTCGGCGCCTACAATGAGAGCGTCAATAAGTACGTTTATGCGACTTACGACGAGGAAGAAGCAAAATCTCTATTGCAGCTCGAAGAAGGCGCTTCCCCCGAAGAAATTACCCTTACGGTTGCGGGCAAAGAGGGAACGTATTTCATAGTAAACATAAAAGACGGCAACGGAAAGGATAATTTCCTTATAAAAACAGAGAATGCCGACGGAAAAGCCAGTTATTTGGTAGATTTCGAAAAATATTCGGAATATTATAAAGCGGTGAACGCGGAATTCGACGCCGCGGATTTCGAAACGAAAACGGAAGCGGAAAAGTTCGAAGTTGTTGGCGAATACGTTCGACTGAACGCACGCAAGGTTTCCGCAGATTATTACAGGGAGCACAAGAGCGCGACATCTTTCGGGTGGATAGGCAATCTCTGGTATCCCGATTCCATGCTCAATAAGGAAATGCCTTCGTTCTCCGACTTCAAGTCCTCGATTTCGAGGGTTGTCGGCAACACGGCATCCAACTATGAATTGAGCTACAACGAAGTTACTTATAATCTGACCGCGGAAAAGGAAAATTTCAACGGTTATTTCGTTTTGATTGTGCTTGCGATAGGACTTATGTTCCTGCAACAATTTATAATGATGCGCTCGCAAAAAGCCGCTAACGAGCTTAGTTCGGTGGACGGTTCCGCGGCTAAAACCAACAAATGGATGATGATATTAATGCCTGTAATTTTCGGTGTGTTCTCCTTCTTCTACAGTGCGGCGTTCTCCATTTACATGATTGTGAATACGGCTTACGGACTTGTTTCAACGCTTATCATCAATAAAGTCGTAACGGTAAGATTTGAGAAAAAGGGTATCGACGGGGGCAGAAAGAACACCCGCCCTATAAACAGAAAGAGGTTAAAATAATGGAAGAAAACAATGTATTCACCGCAAAAACGGTGGATGAGGCTATCGAAGAGGGGCTCGAAGCACTTGGCATCACTATCGACGAGGCGGAAATTACGGTAATCGAAGAAGGAAAGAAAAAGCTGTTCGGTTCGGTAAAAGCACAAGTTAAAATTACGCATAAACGTTCGGACGGCGTGCGCGCCGCGGAATTTGTGAACGGTTTGTTGGAAATTCTGAACGTAAAAGGAATTGCCGAAATCCTCAGTGACGAGGACGACGAAACTATTAAGTTGAATATCAAAACGGAACAGTCCGCAAAAGTTATAGGCAAGCGCGGCGACGTTCTGGACGCTATTCAGAATCTTGCGGGAGCTATTGCCAATATAGGCAGAGACGAATATAAAAAACTTATTGTCGATTGCGAGAATTACCGCACTCAACGCGAGGAAACGCTTAAAGCGCTTGCGACAAAACTTGCAAAAACAGCTGTGGAAACGGGCAGGAAGATGATTCTCGAACCTATGGCCTCGTATGAAAGACGTATAATTCATGCGGCGCTTATGGATAATACCGAAGTAAAAACGCTTTCAGAAGGAAGAGAACCTGCGAGATATATCGTGGTTATTCCCAACAATGCAAACCCCAACGACAGGGGAGTGCGTTACGGCGAGAGACGTCCGAACGGACGCAGATTCGAGCGCGGCGGTCGTCCCGAGCGCGGCGGACGCGGCGAAAGAAGAGACCGTGACCGCGGAGACAGACGTCGTGAAGGCAGACGCAGCGACAGACCGGCTCAATCGGGCGGAGCAAAACGCGGTAAAAAGGAAATTCATTTCGGAACTTTCCTCGGTAACAGCGGCGCCGGAAAGAACGAAGAGAATAAAGAAGAACAGTAACAGCGATTTTTCGCAATTTTTCCGAGCTTAGCGGAAAGTTGTTTTAACCGAAGCGAAGAATCATCAGACCCTTCGCTACGCTCAGGGTGACAAGAAAACGTCAAAAAACTCAGGGTGATAAGGCTTGTTATTCGGACTATTTTGTGTCATCCCAAGCACTTTTGTCATCCCGCGTAGTTAGTATCGTTTCCACATTTTACATCATATGAACGGGATGTTTCGCTGTCGCTCAACATAACACGGAGGGGGTTACCCAACGTGACAATTTGTAGTGTCATCCCGAGCGCTTTATGTCATATCAAGAGCTTTATGTCATCCCGAGCGTAGCGAGGGAACTGTCTCTTCGTCAAGCCTCAGAGTGACGGACAGACGGGCAACATGATGCGGTTAACGCTAAGTAAGACCAGTTTGCCGTCATCCCGAACAAATTGTGTTATCCCAAGCATTTTTGTCATTCCGAGCGGCAGAGAGGAATCTAAAAGCTCGCAAATAGTCGCGACAACAAGATTTTACCGGTCCGACGAAAAATTTAAATAATTTAATATGATGGTTTTCGGCTAAACACATCAATAAAAAAACCGAGGAGATAGCAATTTCAGAAAATAATCGCCTCGTTACGTTGTAGCGGGGCGGTTTTTTCAGCCGTGAATTTTGCAAATTAAAGATGAAAAACTTTTTTACGACAAAACGCATCTGTCGTGCGGGCGTAATCGCCGCGCTGTACGTTGCACTGACCTGCGCTTTCGGCGCAATTGCCTATAACGGCATTCTTCAGATTCGACCTGCCGAAGCGCTCTGCATCCTTCCGCTGTTCTTTCCGGAAGCCGTTCCCGCGTTGTGGGTCGGCTGCGTGCTCGCGAATCTTTTGTCGGGCTACGGTTGGTACGATATGGTTTTCGGAGGACTGGCAACCTTAGTCGCCGCTTTGCTTACGTACGGCGCGGGCAGACTTATAAAAAACAGTGTTTTGAAAGTGATAACAGGAGGATTTTTCCCGATTATTGTTAACGCAATAGTCGTGCCTTTGATTATTGTTTTCCTTTACGGGGACATGTGCGGCTATGAGACGGCAAATATAGCATATTGGGTTAATTTCGGTTCGATGTGCGCAACGGAATCGTTGTGGATATACGGACTGGGCATCCCTCTGTATTTTTCAATAGAGGCTTTGAGAAAAAAGGGAGTATCCGTGTTTCTCGATAAAACGGAAAAAACGCCCGAAACTTTATCCGAAGAATAAAAACAGCGCGGACTTTTAAGTCCGCGCTGTGTCATTTGTGTGTTCCTTATTTATATTTAAAATCATCTGCATTTTGTTCTCCGTCTGTCCGTCACTCTGAGGCTTGACGAAGAGACAGTTCCCTCGCTACGCTCGGGATGACATAAAGTGCTCGATATGACATAAAGCGCTCGGGATGACACTACAAATTGTCACGTTGGGTAACCCCCTCCGTGTCATGTTGAGCGACAGCGAAACATCCCGTTCCTATGACGTAAAATGTGGAAACGACAACAATTAGTCGACAGAATATTATGTGTTTTTGTCTTTGAAATCTCTTCCGATAAGTTCATCGATACTAATCTCATAAAGATTAGCCAAAAGCACGCATTGCTGTATGTTTGCAACGCCTTTGTTATTTTCTATCCAACTTTGCGTTTCTTGAGGGATGCCTGTTTTTTGTTCAACTTCTTTTTGCGTATACCCGTGCATTTTTCTTGCATTTTTAATTTCCGCTCCGTACATTTCGTCACCTCAAAAACAATTATATAAAAATATTAATAAAAACACAACTATATTAAGATATTAATATCGGAATAATAAAGCGATGTTTCGCTATCGCTCAACATGACGCGGATGGGGAGTACCTCAACATGACAAAACGGCGTGTCCGAGTACTTGATGTCATTACGCACGCTTGTTTCAGCATTTTGTCATTTTGAGAAAGACGGTACGTCAATAGCCGTAAACGCCGAGGAAAACTTAAAAAAAGCGTCGGCATTTTGCCGACGCTTACTTTATTTGAAATTAGTTTTCGGTTTTCTTTACGGTTTTAGCCGCTTTGGGAGCTGCGGGCTTTTCCTCTGCCGACTGTTTGCAGTTGGCTTTCAAAGTTTCAAGGCAGTTCCAGAGTTCCTCGGGGATACGGTCTTTGATGGTGCCGTTGTAATATCCCTCGATTTCTTCGGCTTCCTTTGCCCACTTGTCTTTGTCTACGACGAGAATTTCTTTAAGCGCCTTCAAATCAAACGCCTTGCCTTTCTTGATTTCGTAGTCCATTTCGGAGATATCGATATCCTCAGCCTTGGGAACGTAGCCGATAGCCGTCTCTTCCGCGTCTATTGCGCCGTCGCAACGTTTGAGTATCCATTCGAGCACGCGCATATTATCGCCGAAGCCGGGCCACATAAAGTTGCCGTCGGCATCCGTTCTGAACCAGTTGACGTTGAATATTTTCGGAGGATTGGAAACTTTTTTGCCCATTTCAACCCAATGCGCGAAGTAATCGCCCATATGGTAGCCGGCAAAAGGTTTCATAGCCATGGGGTCGTGACGGAGCACACCTACCGCCCCCGCCGCCGCAGCCGTAGTTTCGGAGGACATTGCCGAGCCGATGAATACGCCGTGGTTCCAGTCTCTCGCCTGGTATACGAGGGGAGTGGTGGAAGCTCTTCTTCCGCCGAAGATTATAGCCGAAAGGGGCACGCCCTTTTTGGAGTTGAATTCGGGAGATACGCAGGGGCAGTTTACCGCGGGAGCGGTGAAACGGCTGTTGGGATGCGCAGCGCAGGTCGATTTATCCTTTTTGTCGAACTTGGCGGGATTCCAGGGCTTGCCCGTCCAGTCGATACAGTGTTCGGGAAGTTCTTTGGAAAGTCCCTCCCACCAGACTGTCATATCGTCGGTATCGAGGGCTACGTTTGTGAAAATCGTTCCGCGTTTTGTAGATTGAAGCGCGTTGTAGTTAGAATGGTCGTTGGTACCGGGAGCAACGCCGAAGAAGCCGTTTTCGGGGTTGACAGCCCAGAGTCTTCCGTCGTCCCCCACTCTTATCCAGGCGATGTCGTCGCCGACGCACTCGATTTTGTATCCCTTGTCAAGGTAGTGCTTGGGGGGGATGAGCATTGCGAGATTGGTTTTTCCGCATGCGGAGGGGAACGCCGCCGCGACGTATTTCTTTTCGCCGTCGGGGAAAGTTACGCCGAGGATAAGCATATGCTCGGCCATCCAGCCCTCGTTTTTGCCGAGATAGGACGCGATGCGGAGAGCAAAACACTTTTTGCCGAGAAGAACGTTGCCGCCGTAAGCTGAGTTAACGGAAATTATGGTATTATCCTCGGGGAAGTGCATTATATATCTGTTTTCGGCGTCCACGTTGCATTTTGCGTGGAAACCTTTGATAAAGTCGCCGTCTTTGCCCAGCGCGTCAAGGCACTGTTTGCCCACGCGGGTCATTATGTTCATGTTGAGTACGACGTAAATGGAGTCGGTCACTTCTATGCCGATTTTCGCGAAATCGCTTCCGACAACGCCCATCGAATAAGGGATAACGTACATCGTCCTGCCTTTCATGGAGCCGCGGGCGATTTCGGAACAAAGCTCGTACGCCTGTTTGGGGGACATCCAGTAGTTTATTGGACCGGCGTCCTCTCTCTTTTCCGTACAAATGAAAGTTCTGTCCTCGACGCGTGCTACGTCGTTGACCTTGGTACGGTGCAGGTAGCAGTCGGGAAGAAGATTTTCGTTGAGTTTAATGAGTTCGCCGCTTTTTACAGCCTCCTCTTTGAGAGCTTTAATCTGAGCAGCGCTGCCGTCTATCCAGACGATATTGTCGGGTTGACCCAGTTCTGCGCTTTCGCGGACGAAATCGAGGACTTTTTTATTTTTAGTCAGTGCCATAATATACTCCTTAAAAAATCAAAACTTATTCATTTAACATTATATATAAAAATTTAAAAAAAAGCAAACTAAATGCGCGCGCAAAACAAGTGAATTTTCATTGGAATTAAAACACATAAAAAGTACATATTTTTACATATTTATATATATTTTTTGCCGTCGGCGCGCGTATAATGAATAAAAACGAAAAATTGATTACCAAATTTTTTCTGCGGGGCGCTAAATGGCGGGTTATACCAAAAATATTGCCGTTATAAAAGAACTTAAAAGCGGTTTTTCGGCGGACGGCAGTCCGCTTACCGGCATAATAAAAGCGGAGCGGTACGGTTCCGTTCTGGGAATCGAAGTGACTTTCGTCAACTTCGCGCCTCTGTCCGAGGGGCGTTACGTAACTGCGGTTACGGACGGGTGCACCACTCTTATCGTCGAGGACTGTTTTTTCGAGGGGGTTTCGGAACTCGATACGGGCAAAGGTTTTGCCGCGCTCGTATGCTATGTCAACGGCACGGTCTCGCCCGTCGCTTCGGCGGTGTGCGGGAACTTTCACGCGGAGACGCTTATTCTCAAACGCGAAGTAGAGAAAGCGGAAAATCTGCGTCCGTCGGACGACGGCGCGGCTATGGCGGACGAGCGAAAAGACAGCGTGCCCTATGAGGACGAAGCGATTGCGGAGGTTAATTACTATGAATTCGCACAAAGTGATGAAAGCGGTGATGCTTTATTCCAGGATAAGAAGAAAACGGCGTACGGGAATGAATCTGTACAAGATGAAAAGGCTTTTGGCGCTTTCGAAAAAAACAAAGGCGGCATAAGTCCGCTTGCCCGCGGAAATTTTTACGACCGCACGAAGAAAGAAATAGAAGGCATCTTAAAGGCTTATCCGAGGGAGGAGGAGCTTTGCCGCGTCGTCAAAAATTCCGAGTGGGTCCGTATTTATTACGGCGACGAAAGATATTACGTTTTCGGAGTCTTGTATGACGAAAGAAAACCGCAATACATATGTTACGGCGTGCCTGCCGAAAAAAGCGACTGCCCGCCCGAGAGCATGAAAAATATGGCTTCGTTTATTCCGTGTTCCAATGTCACGGGGTATTGGGTAATGTATCAGGACGCACAAACGGGCGCGGCTATATATCTGGATATAGGATAATTATGTCGCGCAGAGCGTCATTAGTTTCCCGAGCGTCTCCTGCCGCCCCGAATATCCCGTCATCCCTCTCCTACGGCTCGGGATAGCAATGAGTTAAGGGAAAGAATGACACCCAAATTCGGTAGGAATGACATGTGCAGTATTGACGGGAACATTGTCAGCTCCATTGTCATCCTAAGGTCTGCCTAAGGGACTCACTTCGTTCGGAATGTCATAAGAGAGAAATGAGGGCATTTTGTCGCCCTGAACGTAGTGATGGGTTATCGTTTCGTTGAGCTAAACGAAATGTTTCGTAATATGTAATAAAATATTGATTTTTACCGTCGGTTATGATAAACTCATAAAGAGGTAATATTTATGAAAAAATCGATTTGTTTTATAATTGCCGCGGTATTTGCAACGTGTTTGTGCTTTGCCGCATGCGGGACGACGCCCGAAGAACCGCCTGAAACAAAGACGCTTTTTACGAGGGCGCAAGAATTGGCGGAGTATTACGATGCCGTTCCTTCCGATTTTAAAGAGCTTACGGGTACAGATAAGGCGAAAACCTCAGCGGACTGCGAACGAAAAGTTTTAACGGCAAAGTCAAAATCGTCAAGTGCTTATAAAAACGCGACGACTTATGAAAACGGTCTGACTTTTACGCCCGAGTCTCGTCCGCGCCCTACGGAGTCGGGAGTGACGGGAGAAGAGTGGTATTATACGCAAAACGGTGTCGACGCGAGCATTTCGAAAGCGAAAAGCTCTGCCGTAGAGGCGAAAGAGAGATTTCAGAATAAAACAAGACTCAATGTATGGAAAAGATACGGCGACGGCGGTTTCGAGAGGTTGAATTACGATAAACAACTGGATAAAATCAGCAGGGAATTTATTTTCGACTATATGGGAAACGGCTCGAACAGAAACGAATTTTTTTATAACTGTTCGCAACTGTTTCTCGGAAAAAATCATAAAATTAATTATTCTTGCGTCTCCTATTTTTATAACGGAGACAGCAATAGTTACGGCGGGCATTTTTACGAATACGTAGAGGACGATTATTATTACTGGGTCCATGACAGCGGATATAAAGACGCGATGAATTATGTACTATTTATAGATTTGAAAACAAAGCCGGCGACAGTTTATTCCGCTCAGAATTCATACGGTTCCCCAAGCGTGACTAAAAGTATAAATCTGGAATTGGAGGACGGTAAAAAACTTTCCTACGTTTTCAGAAATTACGGCGTGCAGTATTTATACGGTTCGGACAGAAACGTTATGATGGCAAAACGCGATAACAGAATATCTCTCGATTTATGGCAGGCGGGCGGTTGGAAAAAGGTGGAAGCATCGGGTTTTAATGCTTATACTTTGACGACCGACAGAGAAATAGCAGTAAATGACAGAGAACCTTTATACGAAGACGAGGAAAACCGCTTGGAATTGAATGTTTCCATCAGCGGAAATTTTTCGGACGGTCATATGCTGTTCAATCTCGATATTATCGATAAAAACAATTCGTCGGGCGGCTATGACATTATGGAAAAGGTTTTGAACAAGGCGGGGCTTTTTGTTAAAAACGATTTTTCCGATTTGTTCGAACGGTATTTTTCGGGTTCGTTCGACGAAGCCGTCTCGGGATATTCCGCACCGAAATTCGATTTTGCCGCTATGGACGCGGAGGAATTCGACCGAACGCTCGCAGGCATAAAGGCGGAAGAAAAACTTTCGGTAATTCGTGAAGATTACAAAAATATAGAAGTTTACGAGCCGACGGGCGAAGAGGAGTTTAACGAAGCGTATCTTATGCTCGACACGGTGACAGCCGGCGAAGCAAGCGTTTCGTTCGATGATTTCAAAATCGATTTTTCGGATGTAAGCGTTAAAATACCGGACAGTGTTTTGCTTGAAGAAGGGCGTAATTATTTTGTAAAAGCAGGTTTGTATAACGGAGAATCGTTTGTAGAACTGGCTGATGCGCAGTCGGCGTATGCAAACGGCGATATTGAAATATCGCTGTCTTCGGAAGTTTCTCTTTTAAAAGATATAGATTACGGATGTAATTATATTTTTGTAATATATGTGTGCGACGAACAGGGGACGCGGTGTTCGGAGTTCTTTTATCCCGACGTCGCGGAGGACGGTAGCGTAACAAAAACCGAGGGCGAAGATAAATACGTTTTAACGGTAAAAAACAAAACGTTTAATCTGAGCAGAGAAAAAGTCGCATAAACGGAGTGATGTAAAAAACGCGGAGCGCATAACGCGCTCCGCGTTTTTATTTCAGACCTTTGAAAGGTTTAAACGCTATCATCGAATAAACCGTAAAGAATGCGGACACAAAGCAGTTTGCAAGAAAAATGCGGTAAGCTGTCTCCGAACCGAAAGTGATAAAACTCAGCAAATCGAAACCCGAAAAAGCGTATATACCCCCGCATATGCCCAAAATAACCAAGTTGACGACGCATAAATAAGACGTAAGTTTCATAGTGTTATTATGGTTTTTCGTCATTTTTTTATGCTTGCGCTTTCAGTTTCGGGTAAACCGTTCAATTGAGATTTGTTAAAAATCGGATGTTTCGCTTCGCTCAACATGACAAAAACCCGTTCGGCACTTTTGTCATCCCGAGCGATAGCGAGGGACCCTTCGCTTACGCTCAGGGTGACGGAAAAATCGGCGGGAAACCCAAAAGTAACATACGGGCGGCGCAATATGATGAGGGTATCGACAATAAGATGTTTTATGTTATTCCGAGCTCAGTGTGGCATAATGAGTGCCTATTAAACTATTGTCATTCCGAGTGCCTATTGCTTTATGTCGTTCCCGGCAACTATCACGCTTTATGTCATTCCGAGCTTGTCGAGGAATCTAAACCGTTATATTGTCTAGTACCAATTTATCGAAATCGGGCTGCTCGGCGAAATCGCGCGGAAGAAACCTCACCGTGCGGTATTTCGCATAATTGAATATATGCGTTTTTAAAAGTATCGGGGTGGCGATATCCAGTCCGTCGCATATATCGGAAAGGTATGAGAAAAAATCGGAGTAAACGAATTTGTCATCCCTCTCGTATGTAAGTTGTTTTATTATTTTTTCGCCGCGTAAAACTTTCGCCCAAATTCTGAACATAGAAAAATTATAACCGATTACTCGTCCGTTTGCAAACGTTCTGCACTCAAAATATTGACTTTGGCTTACGGATAATATAAAATAATAAAAATATACCTTTGGAGGGTTGCCGCAATGAACGGTACGGAAAAAGAAATACTCGCGCTTTTGAGGGAAGATTCGCGCATATCGGTCGGCAAAACGGCTGCCGCGCTCGGAATACGGGAAGAAGAGGCGGCGAATAAGATACGCGGGCTTGAAGAATCAGGGGTTATTGTAAAGTATACCGCAATAATCAATGAAGATTTCATAGAAGAAGAGACGGTTGAGGCTCTTATAGAGGTAAAAGTCACTCCCGGTCGCAGAGTCGGTTTCGATACCATTGCGGACGAAATCGCAGCGCACGAGGAAGTTAAAAATCTGTATCTTATGAGCGGCGCTTACGATTTGGCGGTTATAGTCTGCGGAAAGTCGTTGCGCTCGGTTTCCCGTTTCGTGTCCGAAAAGATTTCCACGTACGACAGTGTTATTTCGACGGCTACGCATTTTATTCTTAAAAAATACAAAGTCGAGGGCGCCGTGATGAGCAAGCGCGGGGGCGCGGAGAGAATAAGTATTCAGCCGTAGCTCCTTTGCAAGCCGCAGGGAGACGGGGAAAGCGGCAGAAATATATTGTGACAAAAAGGCGTCGCATATGACGACGGTAACGACAAAGACGCTTGATATTATGCCGCCTTGTGTCATCCCGAGCGCCTTGTGTCATCCCGAGCGATAGCGAGGGGCCCTTCGCTTACGCTCAGGGTGACGGGGAAAGCGGGTCTCGGAATGACGGGAAAAATGATTCCAAAGTGACGTGAGTACGTGACTTGCTATGCCGAGTTCCTATCAGTCTATTGTCTTTCCGAGTTTGTCGAGGAATAATATCGATGAGATGTTTCGCTTACGCTCAACATGACAAAAACCCGTTCGGCACTTTTGTCGTTCCGAGCGTTGTCCTATTGTCATTCCGAGCGTTGTCCTATTGTCATTCCGAGCGTTGTACTATTGTCATTCCGAGTGTAGCGAGGAATCCCTAAAAACGGAGCCTTTTTTGAGCGATGCCTTCGGACTTTATGTTGCAGCTGCGCTTATCATAACATAAATTAACGTATTGATTGCGCCATATGTGGCGGTTAACTGAAATAATGAGAAAATTCGTAAGTAAAAAAGCGGCTGAATTGCAGCCTAGCGGAATAAGAAAATTTTTCGATATAGTTAGTAAAATGGACGGTGCTATTTCTTTGGGTGTGGGCGAACCCGATTTCGTCACGCCCTGGAACGTGCGCGACGCGGCTATACGCTCTTTGCGCCGCGGATATACGCAATATACGGGCAATCGCGGACTGGACGAGTTGCGCGGTTGCGTTTCGCGCTATCTCGGCGAAAGGTTCGGCGTCGATTATTCCGCCGGCCGCATTATCATCACCGTCGGAGCGAGCGAAGCGATTGACCTTGCGCTCCGTGCTACCTGCGAGGAGGACGACGAGGTGCTTGTCCCCGAACCCTCCTATGTGTCGTACTCTCCCGCGGTTATTCTTGCGGGAGGAACTCCCGTGCCTTTGAAGTGTACCGCCGAAAACGGTTTCATTCTTACGCCCGAGCGGATAGAGCGGGCGGTTACTCCGAAAACCAAGGCGATAATTCTCGCCTATCCGAACAACCCCACGGGCGCGGTGATGACGAGAAGCGAACTCGAAGCAATCGTCCCTATTATCGAAAAGCACGACCTTTTGGTGATTTCGGACGAAATCTATGCGGAGCTTACCTATACGGGCGTACATGCTTCTATCGCGGCTATAGGCAAAATGCGCGAAAGAACGGTATATATAGGGGGCTTTTCCAAAGCGTTCGCAATGACGGGTTGGCGCGTGGGCTTTGTTTGCGCGCCTCGCGAGATTGACGAAGCCATGCTGAAAATTCATCAGTATACAATTCTCTGTGCACCTCAGATGAGTCAGCGCGCCGCGCTCGGCGCTTTGAAAGAGGGCTTCGAGGACGGCTTTTCCGCCGTTTCGGAAATGCGTGAAGAATACCGCCGCCGCGGGGCTTTTCTCTCGGGCGCGTTCAATTCGATGGGGCTTTCCTGTCCGAGACCAAAGGGCGCTTTTTATATTTTCGCGTCCACCGAGAGTACGGGCATGGACGGCGAAAAATTCGCCGAGGAGCTTTTGAAATCACAAAAAGTTGCGGTGGTTCCGGGCTCGGCGTTCGGCGCGGCGGGAAATAATTTTTTTCGCGCGAGTTACGCTGCGTCCATGCAACAGCTTGCCGAAGCCGTATTCAGAATAGAAAAGTTTCTCGGCAAATGACGGGATAATTCATTGACAAATTCAAGTCTCGACTATATAATAATGTTGGTCGGCGGAATTCGGCGACCCGTTAAGCGTGATTCCGAGCATTTCGGAGTCACTTTGTTTATTTAATTTCGTTTATTTTAATCTTGCGGCATACACGCCGCGAATATGAGAGGAGTTTCCAATATGGCAGAAATGATTGTAATGACCAAGAAAAATTACGAAGATTTAAAAAAAGAACTCGAATATCTCGTCAAGGTCAAACGCCCCGAAATAATAGAGCGTATAGCCGAAGCGCGCAGTCACGGCGACCTTTCGGAGAATGCGGAATACGACGCCGCGCGCGAAGAACAGCGCTCCAACGAGGGAAAGATAGCGGAAATCGAGTATAAAATCAAAAACGCGGACGTGCGCGAAGAGGTGACGGATACAAGTTACGTTCATCTCGGCAGCGTAGTTGCGGTTTACGACGAAGATTTGCAGGAGACCGAAGTCTATACGGTCGTTTCCGTTACGGAGGTGGACGTTATGAACGGCAAAATTTCCGTGGAATCTCCGGTCGGCGCGGCGCTTCTTAAAAAACACGTCGGCGACGTCGTGACGGTCAACTGCCCCGACGGCAGCTATACACTGAAAATCATTTCTATCAAATAAAGGGAAATTATGGAAGAGAATTTACAAAACGTCCCCGCGGACGAGGCAAAAGAACTTGCCGAGCAGGCGAGAATCCGCCGCGAAAAACTGCAAAAGCTCACCGACGAGGGCAATTCGCCTTTCGTCAAAGTGAATTATCGGGTGAGCGCGCGCTCGGGCGCAATCAAGAACGATTACGAAAATTTCGAGGGCAAAGAAGTGTCCGTTGCGGGCAGGCTCATGTCGCGCCGCATAATGGGTAAAGCGGCTTTTTGCCATATTCAGGACGACGAGGGGCTTATTCAGCTATACGTCCGCCGCGACGACGTCGGCGAGGAGGATTACGCTTCTTTCAAAAAAGACTACGATTTGGGCGACATCGTCGGTGTAAAGGGCTATGTGTTCAAAACTCAGACCGGCGAGGTCTCCGTGCATTGCTCGCATATCGAAATGCTGACGAAGTGTCTTTTGCCCCTTCCAGAAAAACAGCACGGGCTGAGAGATACCGATATACGTTACAGACAGAGAGAACTCGATTTAATCGTCAATCCCGAAGTCAAAGAAACTTTCAAAAAACGTTCGGCGATACTTTCGGCAATCCGCGCCTATCTTGACGGCGCGGGCTTTCTGGAAGTGGATACCCCCGTTCTCAACACTATAGAGATTGGCGCTTCCGCCAGACCGTTCAGGACAAGGCACAACGCGCTCGATATCGATATGTACCTGCGTATAGAGACTGAACTCTATTTGAAGAGACTGATAGTCGGCGGCTTCGAAAGAGTGTACGAAGTCGGCAGAATTTTCCGCAACGAGGGTATGGACGCGTTTCACAATCCCGAGTTTACGACCATAGAAATGTACGCGGCTTATCTCGATTACTTCGATATGATGGATATTGTCGAGAATATGTATGCGGAAGTCGCACGCAAAGTGTGCGGAACGGCGGACATAACTTATCAGGGCACCGAAATTCGTCTCGGCGAAAAGTGGGCGAGAATGACCATGAAAGAGGCGGTTAAAAAGTATTCGGGAGCCGACTACGACGAGTGGAAATCGGATGCGGACGCGCTCGCTTGCGCCGCGAAACTGGGAGTAACTCCCGAAGAGGGGGCAAATGCGACCAAGGGTCACGTTCTGATTGCGCTCTTTGACGCGTTCGTCGAGGATAAGCTCGTCCGGCCCACGTTTATTTACGATTATCCCGTGGAGAATTCTCCGCTTGCAAAGAGAAAAGAGGACGACCCTGCGTTTACTCAGAGGTTCGAATATTTTATTTGCGCTCATGAATTCGGCAATGCGTTCTCCGAGCTGAACGACCCGATAGACCAGAGACAGCGGTTTGTAAAGCAGGTGGAAGCCAAGCGCGCGCAGGAACCCTCTTGCAAAGCTCAGGTTGACGAGGAATTCGTCACCGCCCTCGAATACGGTCTGCCTCCTACGGGCGGTCTCGGATTCGGAGTGGACAGGCTTGTAATGCTTCTGACGGACAGCGCGACCATACGCGACGTTCTGTTGTTCCCCACAATGAAACCTAAGAAATAATTGCGAACGGTACGCGTTGAAAGCGTGTCGTGCATCTTATAATTTTGAATTTACCATGTACGAATATCTGATATATTCCCAACTTAAAAAATATGCCGGAGCAAATAAAGGCTTTCACGTTCCCGGACACAAAGCGCGCGGAGATTTCAAAGCGAAATTTGCGGGAGCGCCGCTCGATGTGACCGAACTTTCGTATTCGGATAATCTTGCGTGTCCCGCGGGAGTTATTGCGGGAGCCGAGAAAGACATAGCGGGCATTACGGGCGCGATTAAAAGCTATATTCTTACCGACGGCTCGTCGTCGGGAATACTGGCTATGCTCTATGCGGCGGTAAAGCGAGGGAATAAACTTATCGTTCCCCGCAACAGTCACCAGAGCGTTTACAACGCCTGCAGAATTTTCGGTATCGAACCCGTCATCGTTCAGGGCGGAATACGCAACGGCGTCATTCTTCCTCCCGCGGCGGACGAGCTCGAGGAGCTTTTGGCAAACGATATAAATATCTGCGGAATGATTGTGGCGAGTCCCGATTATTACGGGAATTTCGCGCCGCTCAAAGAGTATTCCGAGGTTCTTAAAAGATACGAACGGCTTCTTATCGTCGACGAAGCGCACGGAGCGCACCTCGTGTTCGAACCCGAAGAAAAGGGATATGCGGGGGCGTATGCTTCCGTATGGGTGGACGGAGCGCACAAGAGCCTGCCCACGCTTACGCAGGGCGCAGTTGTTTCGGTAAACGACGCTTCGTTAATCGCCGACATAGAGGAAGGTCTTTCTATATTCCGTACGTCTTCGCCGAGTTACCCCGTAATGGCTTCGGTGGAGTACGGATTCAAATACGTCTACAACAACAAAAAAGTCTATGATGAAGCGCGTCAGGCTGTATCGGCGTTCAGACAAAAGGTTGCGTTCCCTCTTTATCCTTCGGACGACTGGACCAAACTTGTCGTCGATTTCGGTGCGCTGGACATTTCGTCGGACGCGGCGGCGCAGGTGCTCGAAAAGAAGGGGGTTTACGCCGAACTTTCCGACGGACGGTATCTTCTATTTTATCTTTCGCCTATGACGACGGCGGCGGAGCTCAATTCGTTGAATTCGCTGATTAATTCCGTCGTTTCCAATAAAAAACTGAAAGGGACGTATAAAGAGCACCCTCTTAATACCGCGCACGAAAGGACTTACAGTTTCCAGTATGCGCTCAGGTCGCGCCGCGAACTTATTCCCGTCGGCGAAGCCGCCGGCAGAATGTGCGCTCGCAGCGCGGGCATAACGCCTCCCTGCATACCCGTGGTCGTGGCGGGCGAAATCATCACTTCCGCGGCGATGAATTCGTTGCGGGCGGGCAACACTTTCGGACTTCTTGACGGAAAAATCTGGGTGGTAAAAAGATGAGAGGCAGGTTTGTAACGTTCGAGGGTTGCGAGGGTTGCGGCAAAAGCACTCAGCTGAGACTTCTTTCCGAATATTTAAAGGCGAGAGGCGCAAACTTTATTATGACGCGCGAGCCGGGTGGCGGCGAGATTTCCGAAGAAATCAGAAAAATTATACTCAACGGAAAATATTCCGCAATGTGCGACGAATGCGAAGCGCTTTTGTATGCCGCGGCGCGCGTGCAGCATCTCAAAGAAATAATAATTCCCGCGCTCGAAGCGGGCAAACTCGTAATCTGCGACAGATACGTCGACTCCTCGCTTGCATATCAGGGTTATGCCCGCGGGCTTGGGACGGAATTTATAGAAAGCGTGAATTATTTCGCGCTCGGGAATTACCGTCCCGATTTGACAATCTTTCTGGACCTGCCGCCACGTGAGGCGTTCGAAAGGAAACACGGCGCGGACGAAAACGACAGAATGGAACGTCTGGGACTCGAATTTCACGAAAAAGTTTACGAGGGATACAGAAAACTTCTCGATAAAGAAACGCGCATATGCTCCGTAGATTGTCGCGGCGCAAAACGCGAAACTTCGGAAAAAATAATCGCGTTGCTGCGCGAAAAGGCGATAATAGATTAGGGTGGAACAACTTTTGCAAAGTACCGCCGCGTACGGTATAATCACGGGCGACAGACGTTCGGAAAGGCTTTCGCACGCATATATGCTTCACTTTCAGGACGTTAAGAACCTGAGGAAAGCGCTCGGGCTTTTCGCACTCGCGTTTTACGGCGCGGTCGGCGGGGAAAGAGACAGAATACTGGGGGGCAATCATCCCGACGTGATATTTGCGCCTGCGGAGGGGCAGAAACTCACCGCCGACGCCGTTTCGGCGATTGTCGAGGACAGTATGCTGCGTCCCGTGGAGAAAGACAGGAAACTGTATGTAATATGCGGATTCGACGGGGCTTCGCCTCTCGTCCAGAATAAACTGTTAAAAACATTGGAAGAGCCGTTGGAAGGCATTCATTTCCTTCTCGGCGCGGCTTCGCTTTCGCCCGTTTTAGACACCGTGATTTCAAGGGTGAAACTACTTGAAATTCCGCCGTTTTCGGAGAATGAAATTTTTGCGGCGCTTGAAAGAGAGGGCGCCAATCCTCTCAACGCCGCGGCGGCAAGGAGTGCCAACGGCATTCTCGGCGCGGCGGAGAATATGGTCGGCGGCGGTTGGTTTGAGGACGTCGCGCGCGCCGCACGCGAAATCTGTTTCAATACGGGAACGGAAAATATCGGCAGACTGGCTGCCGAATACGGCGAAACCAAATATAAAACGGAATTGCTTGCGGAAATGCAGAGGCTGTATTTCACGGCGCTCGCGGAGGGTGGAGAACTGAGAGACGTCCTGTCCGCGCCCACGCTCATATACGCGCTCGAAAGATTGGGCGGAGCAAACGCCGACGTTAAATTTAACGCAAACTTTCACGGGCTTTTGTACGACTTCATGCTCGGAGTTGCTAAGGAGAATAAAAAATGGCGGAAGTTACGGGGGTAACGTTCAAAGAGGGCGGCAAAGTTTACTATTTTGCGCCCGGCAAAGAAAATTATAAGGTGGGTTCGGGAGTTATCGTGGAGACCGCGCGCGGCGTGGAATACGCGACGGTCGTTATGCCTCGGCAGGAGGTCGACGACGGAAAAATAGTTTCCCCGTTGAAGCCTGTTCTGCGCGTCGCTACCGCGCGGGACGAGGAGACGCACCGTAAAAATCTCGACAAAAAAGACGGCGCTATGGCTACCGTGCGCGAAAAAATCGAAAAGTACAAGCTCGATATGAAGCTGATTGACTGCGAATTCGCGTTTGACGGGGCGAAAGCGGTATTCTATTATTCCGCGCCGCAGCGAGTCGATTTCAGAGAGCTTGTCAAGGACCTTTCGTCCGTTTTCCGTATGCGCATAGAGCTCAGACAGGTCGGAATACGTGACGAGATTAAAATTCTGGGCGGAATTTCCCCCTGCGGCAGAGAGTGTTGCTGTTCAAGCTGTATGCCCGATTTCAAGAAAGTTTCCATTAAAATGGCTAAAAATCAGGGACTTTCTCTCAATCCCGGGAAAATTTCGGGACTTTGCGGCAGACTCATGTGCTGCCTTGCGTACGAAAACGAATACTATTCCAACGCCTGCAAACGTATGCCCAAAATCGGCGGGGAAGTAACTACCCCCGAAGGCAAGGGAACGGTGGTCAACGTCAATATGCTTAAAATGGAAGCTCGCGTGAAGATAGAGGACAAGGCGAAAGATTTGATAACTTACAAAGATTTTCCCGTAAGCGAGCTGAAATTCAAATCCTGCGTAAAACCTTCTGGCGGCGAGGACGATGTGATTCCGAAAGAGCTGGAAGATTTAAACGATTGATTTTTTCCGTCGGGTGAAAATTTTCTCAAAGAAGCATAAAATATTGTGTTCAACCCTTTACAGTAACGAAAAGGTATGATATAATAATCTCAGTCTCGAAAGGACTTAAAACTTATTAATAACGGAGGAACAACCATGGCACATATCATCACCGACGAGTGCGTCAGCTGCGGCGCTTGCGCAAGCACTTGCCCCGTTGAAGCTATTTCCGAGGGCGACGGCAAATACGTCGTTGACCCCGACGTTTGCATCGATTGCGGCGCTTGCGAGGACGTTTGCCCTACCGGAGCCGTAAAACCGGAGTAAAAGGAAAAAGTTAAAGGGCGGAGCTTGTTTCTCCGCCCTTTTTCGTTATCGTGGGGGTATGAATATCGGGTAGCCGTCCGGGAGAAAGACCGTAAGTGAATAATCAATTAATAATGTTAAAAATTTTCCCGTCGAATTCTGGCTCCGGTCTTTCTCGCTGGGATATTGACGGAAATTATAAAATATCCCGTTAAAAGAAAATTTCGGATAAAAGAAAATTTCGGAGAATGCGACGGCGGGCTGGCTTTGGATATTCGTTTCGATATTTGTCGGCGTTTCGGTTTATTGTTTATATTGGTTTTTGTGCCGACCCATGCCGCATCCGGATACCGAGATTGCGGACGGCGCCGTTCAGATTAAAGGAACTTATTTCGACCGGGG